>NZ_JBZEER010000005.1:0-373603 GCF_058310175.1 Flavobacterium sp. AK-345
AAAGCAACAAACCAATTGTTACAAACATTCCTAATTTCCAAGTATATCCAGATTGCTTATCCATGATTTCTATTTTTATTTATTTATTCTCTTAAAAAAACTCATTCAATTTTTCCCAATTCCCAAGTTACTCACATTTTCCAAATTAAACTTGTCGCGTTCAACAAATAATTAGTTATTAAAAGTCTTTTATGTACAAATACTTTTCATCTTTGATTTACTTTTGCATTAAATCACTTTCATCAAAAATACATGATATTATACTAATTATTTTATGGTTTTTCCATAATCTTCATAATTGTTCAAGACATTCTTCGACACCAAATATAAATAAACAGAAAGCCTTTAAAACAAGTACAAATACCTGAATTTAAAAGCTACCAAATTTATACCTAACAGTTTTTGATCCCTAGGTTTCGGAACTGTTAGAAAGCACTAAATCCCAAAAAAACTCTTTAGTATTCCTAGTAGTTTCCTCCGCAACCACAATTCCCGAAACTCCTTTAAACTGCGCCACAGTTACTGCAACAAAAGGCAGAAAAGCAGGTTCGCAACGGCGTTCGTGGTATTTTTTCAGGAGATTATTGGGTACATTTTTTGGCAGCATGAATGGCGCATCGGTTTCGATCATCATTCTGTCAAGCGGAATGTACTGAATCACTTCTTTTAAATGCTCAAAACGTTTACTGTCTGAAATTGCTCCGGTAAAACCAAGATATAATCCGTTATCGAGATAGGTTTTGGCTTCGGTCAAACTTCCGGTAAAACAATGCACAACGGCTTTTGGCAATTGTGGCAAATATTCTTTTGTAATGTCTATAAACTTTGTAAAAGCGGCTCTTTCGTGCAAAAACAAAGGTTTCTGAACTTCAATCGCCAATTCTAATTGGGCTTTGTAACACGTTTCCTGAATATTTCTGGGCGAAAAGTCACGATCAAAATCGAGTCCGCACTCGCCTACCGAAACTACGTGTTTTTGTTTTAGTAAATTCCGCAGTTTCGAAATGCTTTGCGCATCAAAACTTTTCGCATCATGCGGGTGAATTCCTGCTGTGGAATATAATATTCCGGGATATTCTTTTGCTATTCGCGATGATTCTTCACTATTTCTTACACTTGTTCCGGTTAGTATCATTTGCGATACGTCGGCATCTAAAGCGTTTTGTATTACATCGTCTATGTCGTTTTGGAATTGTTTATTGGTTAAATTAATTCCGATATCTATGTATGTTTTCATTTTTTTTATTTTGCCACTAAGGCGCTAAGGCACAAAGTTTTTTTTAGTCTATTTTGTTTTTTTAATCGCGCAAAGGCGCAGAGGCGCAAAGTTTTTTTCGGGTGGTTTGTCATTTCAACGGAAGGAGAAATCACATGACGTAACTATACAGTTCGTCGCTCTCTGGATGTGATTTCTCCTTTCGTAGAAATGACAATATTGGGTTCAATCTTTGTCGAGCTTCTTTCGAAGATTTCTCTCCCGAAGCCTCGGGATCGAAATGACATAAAATGGGCTAAACCTTTGTCCCTATGAACCTCTGCCTCTCTGAACCTTCAAAAAAACTAATCTTCTCTACTTCCATCATCCGCCATTCTTACCAATTTTGGGGTGAACTTTGCTACAACGTTAACTAAATCCTGTTGGGCTTCCATTACCTGATTGATATCTTTGTAGGCCATTGGGGCTTCGTCTAGACCTGCTCCGATAAGCGTAACGCCGTGATGTTGCAGAATCGATTTCATCTCGTTTTTAGTGATGTTTTTTATGGCTTGTGTTCGGCTCATTTGTCTTCCTGCTCCGTGCGAAGCCGAATTGATGGCGTTCTCCTCACCTTTTCCTCTCACCAAAAATCCCGGCGCGGTCATACTTCCCGGAATGATTCCCATCACGCCTTTTCCGGCCGGAGTTGCTCCTTTTCTATGTACGATCACTTCTTCGCCGTTCCAGATTTCTTTCCATGCAAAATTATGGTGGTTTTCGACTTTGGCTAAAATTGTCGCACCCAAAGCACGTTCCATTTTGTTATGGATAATCTCGTGACAAGCGGATGCGTAATCTCCCGCCAAATTCATCGCCATCCAATATTCCTGCCCCAATTGTGAGTTCATATCCAAATACGCTAAGTTTTTAGCGACTTCCGGAAGTTTACAAACGTCTTTGGCGATTTTAGTATAATGTCCGGCAATTGTCGCGCCCATTCCGCGTGAACCGGAATGCGTTAACAAAGCGACATATTTTCCTTTTGGAATATTCAAAACCGTATCGTCTTTGGCAAATTCCATGATCCCGAATTCGACAAAGTGATTTCCACCACCCGAAGAACCCAATTGCGACCATGCTTTATCTTTCAAATTCTTCACAAACGGAGTCATATTAAAAGCATCGTTTTCTAAAACCGCGTGATCTGATTTGTATTGTCCGTGAAAACCGTGACCCGCTCCAAAAATAGAATTGGCAATTAATTCTTTTTTGAATTTGGCTTCGTTTTCAAAGTAAAAATCCTCCGCAATATCATAAACCGATAACGCCATTCTACACCCAATATCAACCCCAACACCATACGGAATAATGGCGTTTTTAGTCGCTAAAACTCCGCCAATCGGCAATCCGTAACCTTGGTGCGCATCTGGCATTAAAGCTCCGGCAACGGTAACGGGCAATTGCATCGCTACTTCCATTTGCTTTCTCGCGCCGTCTTCGATATGTTCTGCTCCGTAAGAAGCATATGTATTCGGATTTTGGTTTAAAGCGATGAAATCTTCCGGTTTTTCATTTGCTTTTTCGATTAGGGCAATGGCTAGTTTGCTAAAAATAGCGTCGTCTTTATAGTTTTCCGGCGTTTCTAAAACGTTTTTGAAATTGGCTATCATTTCATCACGTTTCAAACCGTGTCTTTTACTGTTTATTTTTAATGCGATTCCAATTATTTTTCCTTCCGGGAATCCTAATTCTATTATATCTGTACCGTTTATTTGTGTTTTCATTGTTTTTGTATTTTGATAGTACAAAGGTTGTTTTGTTCTGCGCAGTTATTTTGCGTAGTTTTATTTTTATTAATTTTCGCGCAAAGACGCAGAGGCGCAAAGTTTTTTTGTTCACGCAGATTGAGCAGATTGAGCAGATTTTCTTTCCTTATTTTATGTCAACTCATTTTGTGTCATTTCGACAGAGGAGAAATCGCATCCAGAGAGCGACGTACTGTGTGTCTTCACTTTATGTGATCTCTCCTCTGTCGAGATGACAAACAGTAGGTTTACAGCTTCAATAAAACTTTGCTACTTCGCGACTTTGCGAGATTAAATTTACCACACTTTGCGAAGATGCACTGCAACGCTACTCCACAAAAACCTTTGTCACTTTGTAACTCTGTACCTTTGCCACTAATCTATCAATAATTGCGTAACTGCCGCAGCATTTATCGCCCATTTTGCATCGTAAACCTCATCGGCGTTTTGATTTTCGGTGATTGTTAAACCTTGGGCTTCTGCTTTAAGTTCTAACAATTTACCAATATTCAATTTACTGCTCAATTTTGCCAATAATGCCTGAACTCCTTTAAAATCCAAACCTCCAACAACTTGTCCTCCGAAAGTCATCTCTAACCAAACGATTTCTCTTTTGGCTACATCCAACACTCCGAAAACCAAACCTTTGGCAACATTTTGCGTAACGCGAACCTGATGATCTACACACGACGGATCGTAGGCAACTCCGGTTTTCTCGGAGATTTTCATCGGGTATTTGCTGTTCATCCAACCTACAACCAAATTTGGCGAAATACTTCCGTTGCTGTAGGCATTGCAGGTAAAAGTTACAAATTTTGCGTTGGCTTTCGCCAATTCGTCGATGTTGATATTGATGTATTCTGCTGTTCCAATTTTATTCGGAATATGTCTGATATCACCGCTATGTTTACAACCAACCGTTTCCAATCGGCTGAAAGAACAGATATCGGCTTTATCTTCATAAGCGATATGACAGCTTAAATCCATATCCAAATGCTGTGCCTGCAAATCTTTTCCCCATTGCATAAACAATCGCACTTCGTTTCCTTCAATCGGGAAACGTGTTCCCATTAAAGCAACCGGCAAATCCTGAACCGTCTCGCTTCTATCACCAATCGAAACTGGCATATTAAACAATTGTGGATCAATATAGATCGTTTTGTTTGGGTTTGCGATTGCGGCAAATCGCTGCTTCATCGCTAAAAGACACAACGATTCGATTTGATTTTTCATCGCTTCTAATTGTGCTTCGTCATACAAATTCAATAAAGCATTTGCTGCAATTCTTTTATTTGTTCCGCCCAAAGGTTTCACGCTTCTTTGCATGTTTTTATCAAAATAATTTTGTGCATACATGTTTAAAGTGAATACCAATCTGGCCGGAACTTTATCGATAATTTCTTCAAAATGTGCCACCGTTTCGTCTGCACCAAACCAAAGCATATTCGAAAATAAAGAACGTGCAAACAATCCCGGACGCTGTTTTAACAACGCAAAAGTTTTATCGGCATCAAACTTTAATCTTGATGTGTTTACTTTACTTTGCCAAACATCATAAACCTGGTTGTAAAATACATCCATTAAAAAAGCCAATTTTTCAAAGCCTTTTCTTTTGCTGTATTCTGCCAAACGCAACGCTCTGATCACACGAACCCACATTCCTCTTTTTGGATGCATGATTTCGCACATCGTTTCAACATCCATATCAAGATTGTTCAACCAGTTCGCCACCATCAAACATTCTTTTCTTGAATATTTAAGTTTCAAATCTTTTTGAGATGCAATTTTTGCCTGCGCACTTGTATCCAAAACATTATAAAAATGTTGGGCGTTTTTAGACGTTCTTTTTATGATTGTTTTTGGCTCGATTATCTGCAATAAACCTGTATTTTTAAACCATAAATATCTTAAAATATCGGTTGGCGATTTAAAGTACTGAGATGCATTTTCGGCCTGATCTTCTTCAATTAAAATATCGATTACCAACATCAAAGTTTCCTTCATGGCAATATCTGTTTTTGGCAAAGGCAAATATTTCAAAGCCGTTTTTAAACTATCTATTTGCGTAGCGTCAAGAGCGGTTTTGGATTGCAATAACGATTTATAGAAATCTTGTAATTCCTTTTCTGACCATAAATCCAATACTTTTAATTTACTTCCCTGACCTAAGTTTTCGATTTTACCGAATTCAAACGGAGTTCCGCAAAACGGACAACCGTTGTATCTTTCTAAAGGAAAAGTATTGTCCGGAATAACATGTCCGCATTGCAAAGTCGTTCCTCTTTTTATATTTAAAACATTCCAGAAATACGTCACAACATGATCCAAAACAGATTCTCCCGTTGGGATATTCCATTCTTTAACCAAAGGCGTCCAGTTTGTATCGGTTCCTAAAACTTCTCTTAGTACTTCTAAAACTTCCACTTTATAATTTGGTTTTACATTGTTTAAAGCGTGTAATAACGATTCAGAAAATGTAAATCCGAGTTTTGAAACATTGGCCAATAAAACCGATGTTGTTCCTGATAAATTTTTGATATCATTCGCAATCATTTCTGATGGAATGAAAATAGCATTTTGACGTAAACTGATTTTTAATAATTCTTTTGTTTTCATTTTTTTTAATTTTTAAAATTTAGATAATTGCGTTTCTGATTTCTACCTAAAAGATTTTGAAGTAAGAAACACTTGACCTGAAATTTGAGTGTAATGGATTAACTAAGTTTATCTGGTGGCGCTTCCGCCGAGAAGTAAGTTAATCTTGACCCTCATTTTATTAATGATGATTTTAAAACTATGTTCGGATTCGAACCGAAATTAGCCGTGTTCTGAAGTAAGTTTTAATTGACCATTAATAGTGAAGCAGATGGGATTCGAACCCACGACCCGGACATTAAAAGTGTACGAAGTAAGTTTTGATTGACCTTTGAAGGATAATTTCAAAACTACCTGCTCTACCGCTGAGCTACTGCCTCAATTTAAATTGAATAAAAAGGTAATGGTGTAAGTGTGTACATTGGAAAGTGTTTTCGAAGTAACTCAAACTTGACCTGTTTTATTCTTTTTTTTTATTTGTATGAACGTTTGTTTTTATTTCTTGAACAAAGATTTCAATATCACTACGCAATTATTTTGCGCAGTAAAAAAAGAATTTTATATTTGAGTAAAGATTATTTTATCAAAATAGCTTAAGTCGTATAGGGACAACATATTTATAGTTTTTAGGAATTTATTGAAAAAACCCATGGGGGTGGGATTATTTTATTAATAAAAATAAAAACCTAAAATATCGCTCCGATGGAGCTTTTGTAGAATACCTAAATAAACTATAAATATTACGCTCCGATGGAGCTAAACTACTATCCTGGATAAATTGGCTATAAATATTACGCTCCGCTGGAGCTAAACTACTATACCGTATAAAAATTGGCTATAAATATTAAACTCCGATGGAGCTTTTCATCAGATTTAAATAAAAACAACATGAATTTAAAAGAAATATATTCTGAATTATTGACCAATATTGGTTTCAGAGAAAGTGAAATTGAGCAAAATTGGTTAGATTTAGAAAAGGCATATTCCAATAAATCAAGGTATTATCATAATCTGACGCATATAAATGATATGGTTGAATGTTTTGAAATCTATGCTGATCAATTAAAATTTCCCAACGAAGTTTTATTTTCTATTTTTTATCACGATTACGTTTATAAAAGCAGTAAAAAAGATAATGAACTGAAAAGTGCTGAATATGCCGTCAAGATTCTTCCGAAAGAAACCAATATCAATTCAAAGTTGGTTTTTGATATGATTTGCGCTACACAGCTTCATCAATATAATGAAATTGAAGATATTAACTGGCTAATTGATTTTGATTTGAAAATTCTCGCGCGAGACTGGAGCGAATATCAAATTTATTTTGAACAGATTAGAAAAGAATATAACATTTATCCTGATTTTCTATACAAACCCGGACGAGCAAAAGCTTTGCGACATTTTTTGGAAAATAATTTTATTTTTCAAACTAAAACCTTTAGAGATTTGTTTGAAGAAAAAGCGAGAGCCAATATTGAAAAAGAGATTTTGTTATTGACTTGATATCGTAACAATTGTTAAACCCGACAGGTTTTTAAAACCTGTCGGGTTGCTATACGTAAAAATGCCTTTTTATTTTATCTTTTGCCTTCGTAATTTGGGCAGCCAAAACATTTTTTAGCTAAGCTAAATTGATACGTTAGGGATAATTCATAAATTCCTCCTGTTTTACCAATTTTGGTCGTGTTTAAATCGTAAGATAATCCCAATCTTAGGTTTTCATACTGCAATCCTGTAAATAAGTTTACAGAAGTTAGCAAATCGCCATTCATTCCGTTTTTTGCAGGATTTGTTACGGCTGTAGCACCAAAAAATATTTTTTCGAATAGTATCGAAGCTCCCAAATCAAATCGGTTATAACGGCCTTGCTGCATGTAGTTTGATGTTACAAAAAACTTAGTTTCATACGGCAGGAATACCGCATCTATATAATCTGCAATAAGAAATTCGTAACCACCGCTTAGGGAGAAAAAAGTATTTAAAGGCAGATTTCCCTGTGAGCTAAAGGCAATGTTTGGTTTATTTAAATGTTTCATCGAAAGTCCAATCCAGATTTCATCGGTATTAAAAACCATTCCCGCTGAAACATCAAAAAAGTTGACTTTGCTGTTTAATAAAATGGGGTCGTTTGAATTTGGATTTATAACGCCCGTTCCTATATTAATCTGATCTTCTAATAATAAATTCTGAAATGCAAACGATTTTATTCCGTAACCTACTTCTATAGCAGGTCTAAAGAACCAATAATCATTTAATCGTACTTTGTACGCATAATTGGCGTTGATTTCAAAAAAATTATAATTGGTTACATTTTCTCTCTGGTTTAAGACACTGACTCCAAAACCACTGTTAATATCTTCGCTCCACGTGTTTACAAATGCATAATCTGTATCAATTCTCAGATCAAGATCCGGCCATTGTTCGCGGTGAATTATTCCGGCATAAGTAGTTTCCATAAAACCCGAAAATCCTGGATTTAGTGTTTCGGGAATTAAAAAATATTGTGTAAAAATTGGATCTTGCGCTCTTGCCTGCGAAAAAAAGCAACATGTTATTAGTATAAAAAATAGTTTTAATTTCATTGTAAATCTTGTTGCTTATTTAATTAATGTGAATGGCCCTTTTTCTACTACCGTATGGTTGTAAAAGGTTTTTAAAGTGATTTTGTAATAGTAGTTACCGTTTTCGGCATCTAAATCTTTTATCTTTCCATTCCATCCCCTAATATTTATCCCGGATTCTGAATATACAACGGCTCCCCACGTATCAAAAACGTCAAGAGTAATGTCGGACAATCCCAAAAATACGGGCGCAAATGTATCGTTGAAACCATCATTATTGGGTGTAAATGCATTTGGCATAATAAGGCTATACCCTTTTTCGACCACTATTGTCGCGCTGTAGCTGTATTGACATCCAAAAGGATAATTAACGGTTTGTTTTATGGTATAAGTTCCAACTCGGGTATAAATATGTTCCGGACTTTCTTCTGTTGAAAAAACACCGTCGCCAAAATCCCATGAAGTACTAACGAAATCGCCTGTCGCCAGATTTGTAAATTTCACCGGATCATAAATCGAGTATAAATCGAACATTTCTTTACCATAAGAACCCGTTGAAAAATTAGCCTCGCCCAAAACCGGTGTATCCACATTCAATGCATAATCTGATTTACAGCCAAAACTATCTGTAACACTAAAGATGATTAAACCATTATTTTCGGTATTCATAATTTCGTTATTGGCACCTGTAATAACACCATCAGACCAGCTTAAGGTGTAAGGCGGAATTCCACCTTTTACGTGTCCAACGAATGTTTGTTTCACATATTTGGTCTCGCAATTAAAATCGGTTAAAACTTCAACTGTTGGCGTTAGCTGGTCGAATCTGGTAATTGTCCAGGTATCTGATTGCTTACAGCCATTGGCGTCTGTTACAATAACGGTATATTTTCCAGGTACAAGATTCGCTAAATCTTCCGTTCTTTGTCCGTTTGACCAACTGTACGAATAAGGCTGTGTACCACCTGTTACTACCAAATTAATTTGACCTGTATCTGCTCTGTCACATTGTAACGGATTCGAAACATCTGCTCTGATCTCCAGCAATAAAGGCTCTACAATTTTGAATGTTTCTTTGATTTGACAATTTTTGGCATCGGTAATCGTTACTGAATAATCCCCTGGCCCAATATTATTTCTTTCAATTCCTGCTGTTGCATCATCATCCCAAACGAGTTTAACAGGCGCTTTTCCTCCAACAAGATTTAAACGGATGTGTGCATCTTTTTGACCAAAACAAGTAATTTGTTTTACGTTTGGATTGATGGTAAATACAGGCGCATTATCGATGATTATGGTAAACACTTTAGGGCAGCCCAATGAATCTGTAATGGTAATAATATATGTTCCGGCAGATAAATTATTCTGCACAAGCCCTGAGCCTAAATTGCTCCATTTTATAATATAAGGATCTCCCGTTGCAAACGGAACTCCTCCTGTAATACTATTTATGGTAATCGAAGCATCGGCATAATTATAACAGGCAATTTCTGTTTTGGTATAGTTTAATTTTATTTCATCATTTTGAAGTACAATAACCTGTAAATTATCCGTACAACCAGAATTATCGGTTACCGTTAGATTATAAGTTCCTGCATACAAGTTTCTCGGATTTTGAACTGTACTTACATATCCGTTTGGCCCTGTCCATCTGTATCTGTAATTAAAAACACCCGGAGATGTTTCGGTTACCCGACCACCAACTGTTTTTACATTAATTTCTCCCGTAGCATATCCGTAACACAAAATATTGGTCTGGCTTACATAGGTTAATTCTAACAATGGCGGTTCTATAATGGTATAACTTCCTGGTAGAATATTACAGCTATTTGCTTCTGTAATGGTTACATCGTATTTTCCGGGTGTCAAATTAGAAAGATTGCCAGAGTTCACTGGAAATGCAGCTCCGTCTTTTGTCCACACGTATTTATAAGGCTGAGTTCCGCCGGTTACATTTACATTAATTCTTCCATCATTTGCACCAAAACATGTAATGTCCGTTTTAGGTTGTGACAGAATTTGAAATTGTCCTGGCTCGCCAACAAAATAGCTTTTTACAAAAGGACATTTTCCGTTATCGGTAACAGTCAAGTAATAAGTACCCATTTTTAAATTCGAAATATTTTGATCTGTACTACTAAAGTTAGGACCTGTCCACGAGAATTTGTACGGATTTCCAGTAAGAAAAGGAATTCCAGCTACGGTTATTGATATTGCCCCATCACTTAACCCATAACAGGTTACGGTTTTTATCGTTTCAACCACTTTTATCAAAGGATCAACGGTAACCGTAATGGTAAAATTAGGTCCCGGACAAACCTTAGAGATAGGCGATACTGTATACGTTACCGTAGCTGGGCTATTTGTATTATTGGTTAAAAACTGACTAATTGTCGAAACAGGACTTGATTGTGCATTTGCTCCACTTACAGCGCCCGGAGGAGAAACTACCGGCGTAGACCAAATATAAGTTGTTCCTGCAGGTACATTGTCTGTTCCGTTTGAAAACGGCGTAACCTGAAACGACAAACCACTACAAATTTGTATTGTTTTTGGCGTTATTACTGGCGAAAGAACAGTATTGACCGAAAAATTTCTCTCCGCTCTAGTAGTACCACAGCTATTTGTAACTTCAAAAACAGCTTTATAATCCCCACTCGTGGTGTAATTTATCGATCCCGGATTCAACGAAGTAGAGGAAGATGGAGTTCCTCCGTCAAAAGTCCATTTATAAGTAATTTCACTATTTGGGGAACAAGTTTCCTCAACCTTTCCTACTGGTTTTATGGTTGCCGAATTACAAAAATCAGAAATAGGCTGTAAGGTAATAACTGGTGGTTTTTTGACTTGTATTTGTTTTGTAATAGATCGGTCTATTCCACAAGAATTTCTGGTTGTTAGCCTTACATAATAAGTACCCGGCATTATAAAATTAAAAACAGGTTCTTTAGAATAGTAATTTGTTCCATTGGCAAAATTCCACTGACCTCTTCCGGTTCCCGGAACTGCTTCTTTACCACAAAAACCGTCAACGTAGTTATAAACTTCCCAATAATAAGTTTCCGTTCCACAGCTTAAAGTGGTGTTTGTTGTATTAGTAATTTGTAGATTACTCGATGCACAAGCATTCCCATAAGTAAAATTAGGCTCTAATATAGGCTCTACACATATTTGTCTTTGAAATGCACTTCCAGCTCCACAAGGCGTTGTTGCATTTAATGTAATGGTATATGTACCCGGTGTTGTATAAACATGCGTTGGATTAACTTCTCTGGATACAGGAGTTCCGTCACCAAAATTCCAGGTGTAAACATTCGTAGTACTACATCCGTTAGTATATCCTGCGTAAGTTGTATTGTTAAAAGAGGTGTATGTATTAGCACAGGCAATACTATTTACATTAAAACTTACTTGTGGCACATCTAAAATAATAATAGGTCCGGCTTCTAGAATTGTAGATGTTCCACAAATATCATTATATATAATTAATGTAACTTTATTTCCATTGGGACAGTTAGCTCTAGTAAATTTATGAGGTATAGGAAAATTTAATGAAGCTTGAGGATTTGCTGCATTATAGTAAGATGAGCTTTCTAATTGGGCTTGCGTAAATGATTGTCCCGCACCATCGCCATAATTAATCTCATATCTAGTACTTGTGGGATTAAGTCCCCACGATCCTATCGCAAAATTCATTTCCGGAACTGGTATACATAAATTGGTCGTATTACCCGGAGCGATAAGAGCTCCAATTGGGTTATTGGAATTTTTAACGACATACGTAATTGAATTGCTGCAACCATTACTTCCGTTTGCGGTTATGACCATATTAAAAGAACCTAATTTTTGGAATTCATGCGTTTTTGGAAAAGTAACATTGGCTTCAGAAGTTCCATCGCCCCAATCTACATTGTATGCTGATATACAACCTACTGAAGTAGAATTATTTCCAACATTGATCGTATATTTAGGATTCGAGTTATTATCTCCACATCTTTCAAAAGGTTTGCTAGATCCTGGATTATTCTGGTCTACAAATTTTAAATCGGGTTTTTGTTTTACAGAAACAGTTCTTGTTCTCAAGTTTACTTCGCCATTAGCATCAGTTACGGTAAGTGTTACATTAAAATTTTGGAAACCACAACCTAACGCTGTGTAACTATGACTTGGATTACTGTCTGTTGAATTAGGAGTTCCATCTCCAAAATTCCATACATATTTATATGGGGCAGCACCGCCGCTTACAACAGGATTAAAGCTAACAGGAGCTCCGGAACATGCACCGTCATTGGTAAAAGTAAAATCTACATTGGGTGGTGCAACAAAGTTTATATTGTTATTACGAACTGTTAAATTCTTATCGACTGTATGAAAGCCGAAAACCGAAGAAGTAATTAATAAAACAAAAAATAGGTGTAAAAAGTAGAGTTTCCTCATAGAAAAGAATTTGTTTTTGAGTCGTAAAAGTATACGTTTTTCTTAAACAAAAAAATAGTACAAATACCCATTTTAAAAAGAAGCAGCCAACCCAATGCGCAAGTATTTTGCGCAGTACAATAAAAAGTGTATTTTTAGCACTTAAGTTACCAAATCAAGAATTAATACCTATTCAATAAATTTTAACAAAAATAACGCAACCAACTAATTATAAGATTTTATTTACACCAAAATAATGAGAAAGTAAATCAAAATCAATTCATAATTTAAAGTTTAAACATATAAAAATGTCTCAAAATAAAAACGCTTTAATTCGGTATAAAACGATAGACAAATGTCTACAAAATAAATACCGGCAATGGACTTTGGAGGATTTGATTGAAGCTTGTTCTGAAGCTTTGTTTGAATACGAAGGCCGCGAAAACTCTATTAGCAAACGAACTATTCAAATGGATATTCAGTTGATGCGAAGTGAAAAACTGGGTTATAACGCGCCAATTGTGGTTTACGATAAAAAGTATTACAAATATGAAGACGATGAATTTTCGATAACGGATATTCCGCTGACGGAAACGGATATGAATGTTTTAACGGAGACGGTTTCGATGTTGAAACAATTTAAGGATTTCTCCTTATTTAATGATGTATCAGATATTCTGCAGCGTTTGGAGGATAAAATCTATGCCGAAAAATCGCATACCAAACCGGTTATTTATCTCGATAAAAACGACAATTTAAAAGGACTTCATTATCTGGACGAAATTTATCAGGCGATTATTAAAAAGGTTACACTTGTTATTACGTATAAATCATTTAAATCTATTGAGGAAAGTAAGTTTCATTTTCATCCTTTTATTTTGAAGGAATTTAATAATCGCTGGTTTCTTATCGGGAAGAAAAAAGGTTCTGCTCCTGTTAGCAATTTGGCTTTGGATAGAATTATTGCGATTGATTATGATTTTAATCTTCCGTATTTGGAAGAAGATTTTGATGCTGAATCATTTTATAAGAATATCATTGGCGTAACGGTAAATTCTGGTTTGCAGCCACGACGCATTGAACTTTGGATAAACCCTGAAAATGCACCTTATGTATTAACGAAACCCTTGCATCAAAGTCAAAGACTGATTCAGGAAAACGAAGATAAAAGTGTTATTGTGCATTTGTTTATTTCGCCTAATTATGAAATGGAACGCCTTTTATTGGGTTTTGGCGACGGAATTGAAATTCTGCGTCCGGAAAACCTGCGAAATCGCATGAAAAAGATACTTCAAAAGGCATTAAATCGTTATGATGAATAAAATTTATTCGCATTTAAACTCTTATTATTTTACATAAAGAATAATTAAAGACCTATTTAAGAGGCATAATCTTTTTTTAGAATCTTAAATTTGTATAAATCTCAAAAAAGAATAGTATATTTCAATTCCAAAACTAACCCTAAACTCCTCTATTTCAGAGGGATTTTTTTACTAACCAAAAATTTATTAAAAAATTATATGCATGCATAGTATTTTTTGATTATATTTGAAATCGATATAGTTACAATATGAAAGACAAAACGATAGATTATATTTTAAGAGCCACCTGGCAAGCTGTATCAAGAATGTATAATGAAGAAGCAGCCAAATACGACGCAACAATGGCGACCGGATTTGCTCTTTTAAGTATTGATAAAGAAGAAGGAACCCCGTCGACAGCTTTAGGGCCAAGAATGGGAATGGAAGCTACGAGCCTTACCAGAACATTGAAATCTATGGAAGACAAAGGTTTGATTGTTCGCAAAAAAAACCCAAGTGATGGTCGCGGTGTTTTAATTTACCTGACTGAATTTGGAAAAGAAAAAAGAGATTTATCTAAAAATACAGTTCTGAAATTTAATGAAACAATTAGAAAACATGTTTCTGACGAAAAACTGAAACATTTTATCGAAGTTTCTGAAATTATAAACGAATTAATTCAGGACAAAAACATATTTACCCAAACAGAAAAATAGAAAATGAATAACCCGATTTTTATCAAAACGGGAAACTTCAAATTCAAATAAAAAACAAATATTAACTACTATGAAACGCACGATTAAAAAAGTTGCTGTAATTGGATCCGGAATCATGGGTTCAGGAATAGCTTGTCATTTTGCCAATATTGGTGTTGAAGTTTTACTGCTTGACATCGTACCACGCGAGTTGACAGAAGCTGAAACTAAAAAAGGATTAACGCTTGAAAGCAAAGTTGTTCGCAACCGAGTGGTAAACGAGCACTTAGCGAATTCATTAAAATCGAAACCGTCTCCTATTTACAGTCAAAAATTTGCAAGCCGAATCACGACTGGAAATACGACTGATGATATAGCAAAAATTGCCAATGTTGACTGGATTATTGAAGTTGTAGTAGAACGTTTGGATATCAAAAAGCTGGTATTTGAACAAATTGAAAAATTCCGTACACCGGGAACTTTGGTTACTTCAAACACTTCTGGTATTCCGATTCATTTTATGAGCGAAGGTAGAAGCGAAGATTTTCAACAACACTTCTGCGGAACTCACTTTTTTAACCCTGCGCGTTACTTAAAATTATTTGAAATTATTCCTGGTCCAAAAACGTCGAATGAAGTATTGGATTTCTTAAACGAATACGGTTCTAAATTTTTAGGAAAAACTTCGGTTGTTGCTAAAGATACTCCGGCGTTTATTGGAAACAGAATTGGTATTTACGGCATTCAGAGTTTATTTCATTTGGTAAAAGAAATGGGATTAACGATTGAAGAAGTGGATAAATTGACTGGTCCGGTAATTGGTCGTCCAAAATCGGCTACTTTCCGTACCGTTGACGTTGTTGGTTTAGATACTTTGGTACACGTTGCCAATGGTATTTATGAAAACTGCCCAACAGACGAACAACACGATTTGTTTAAACTTCCTGATTTTGTCAACAAAATGATGGAAAACAAATGGTTGGGAAGCAAAACTGGACAAGGTTTTTATAAAAAAGTAGATAAAGATATTCTTTCTTTAGACTTAGATACATTAGAATACCGCGCTGCTAAAAAAGCAAATTTCGCGACGCTTGAGCTAACAAAAACTATTGATAAACCAATCAATCGTTTTAAAGTTTTAGTAAAAGGAACAGACAAAGCGGGAGAATTCTACCGTAAGAGTTTCTCTGGAATGTTTGCTTATGTGTCAAACAGAATTCCTGAAATCTCAGACGAATTATATAAAATTGATGATGCCATGAAAGCTGGTTTTGGATGGGAAAATGGTCCATTCGAAATCTGGGATGCAATTGGTGTTGCCAAAGGAATCGAAATCATGAAAGCAGAAGGTTTAGAGCCTGCTGCATGGGTTACAGAAATGCTTGCTTCTGGAAGCGAAAGTTTCTATTCTGTTAAAGAAGGAGCAACTTATTTCTATAACATTCCAACAAAATCACAAGTAAAAGTTCCTGGACAAGATGCATTTATTATTCTGAACAATATCCGCGAAAGCAAAAAAGTTTGGAGCAATAGTGGTGCAATCATTCAGGATTTAGGAGATGGAATTTTAAACTTAGAATTCCAATCTAAAATGAATACAATTGGTGGCGATGTACTTCAGGCTATCAATAAAGCAATCGACTTATCTGAAAAAGAATATCAAGGTTTGGTTATTGGTAATCAGGCAGCAAATTTCTCTGTTGGAGCTAATATCGGAATGATTTTCATGATGGCAGTTGAGCAGGAATATGACGAATTGAACATGGCTATCAAATTGTTCCAGGACACGATGATGCGCGTTCGTTACTCTTCTATTCCTGTTGTTGTAGCACCTCACGGAATGACTTTTGGCGGTGGATGCGAAATGAGCTTACACGCTGATAAAGTGGTTGCTGCCGCAGAAACTTACATGGGATTGGTTGAATTTGGTGTTGGTGTACTTCCTGGTGGTGGTGGATCTAAAGAAATGGCATTAAGAGCTTCAGATTTATTCCGTAAAAACGACGTGGAATTGAACGTACTTCAAGAGTATTTCTTAACAATCGCTATGGCAAAAGTTTCGACTTCTGGTTATGAAGCTTTTGATACAGGACTTCTTCAACATGGAAAAGACGTTATCGTAGTAAACAAAGACCGTCAGATTGCCGAAGCTAAAAAACATGCTTTGTTAATGGCAGAAGCTGGTTATACACAACCTATCAGAAGAACTGATGTTAAGGTTTTAGGTAAACAAGCACTTGGAATGTTCTTAGTTGGAACAGACCAAATGGAAGCTGGAAAATACATTTCTGAGCACGATAAAAAAATCGCTAACAAACTGGCTTATGTAATGGCCGGTGGTGATTTATCTGAAGCAACTTTAGTTTCTGAGCAATATTTATTAGATATCGAACGTGAAGCTTTCCTGAGTTTATGTACAGAAAGAAAGACTTTAGAAAGAATTCAATATATGTTAACTAAAGGAAAACCACTTCGTAATTAGAAAAATAGAACAAAGATGCAAGAAGCAAGACTTCAAAACTAGTTTTGTCTTTTCTCTTGCTTCTTGCCTCTTTCTTCTAAAAATCTTAAAAAAACAAAACAAATGAAAACAGCATATATAGTAAAAGCATATAGAACCGCAGTTGGAAAAGCACCAAAAGGGGTTTTTAGATTTAAAAGACCTGATGAATTAGCAGCAGAAACTATTCAGTTTATGATGGATGAACTGCCTGATTTTGACAAAAAACGTATCGATGACGTTATGGTAGGAAATGCCATGCCGGAAGCAGAACAAGGACTTAACGTTGGACGTTTGATCTCTTTAATGGGATTAAAAGTTGAAGACGTTCCTGGTGTAACGGTTAACCGTTATTGCGCATCCGGATTAGAAACTATCGGAATGGCAACTGCTAAAATCCAATCTGGAATGGCAGATTGTATCATTGCTGGTGGAGCTGAAAGCATGAGTTTTATTCCAATGGGAGGTTACAAACCAACTCCGGATTATAAAGTTGCTGCTGCAGGTCACGAAGATTACTATTGGGGAATGGGTTTAACGGCTGAAGCGGTTGCCAACCAATATAAAATTTCAAGAGAAGATCAGGATGAGTTTGCTTACAACTCTCATATGAAAGCGTTGAAAGCTCAGGCTGAAGGTAAATTCGACAAACAAATCGTTCCGATTACTGTTGACCAGACTTTCATCAATGAAAATGGAAAAAAAGAAACTAAATCATACGTTGTTAAACAAGACGAAGGTCCAAGAGCCGGAACATCAGTTGCCGCTTTAGCCGGATTGAGACCTGTTTTTGCTGCTGACGGAAGCGTTACAGCAGGTAACTCATCACAAATGAGTGATGGTGCTGCTTTTGTTTTAATCATGAGTGAGGACATGGTTAAAGAATTGAATCTTGAGCCAATTGCCAGATTAGTAAATTTTGCTTCATCTGGTGTTGAACCAAGAATTATGGGTATCGGTCCTGTAAAAGCAATTCCGAAAGCCTTAAAACAAGCTGGTTTAGAATTGAAAGATATTGACTTAGTTGAATTAAACGAAGCTTTTGCTTCTCAGTCTTTGGCTGTAATTCGCGAATTAGGTTTAAATCCTGATATCGTAAACGTAAACGGTGGAGCTATCGCTTTAGGTCACCCTCTGGGATGTACAGGCGCTAAGCTTTCTGTTCAGTTATTCGATGAGATGAAACGCAGAGGTAATAAATACGGAATTGTTTCTATGTGTGTGGGGACTGGACAAGGTTCTGCAGGGATTTACGAGGTTCTTTAAAAGAGAGAATAGAGCCAAGAAGCAAGAGGAAAGATTTTTTTGAGGAGAATGAGATAAGAGTAATAAAAAACTTACTTTTTAAATTCATACTTTTTTACCTTGGCTTAAAAAACATGAGACATAATTTTAAGAATTTGAAAATTTGGATTTTAGCTATGAATATTACAAATGATATTTATAAACTAACATTAACTTTTCCAAAATTCGAAATATACAGCTTGACAAGTCAAATGAACAGATGCTCCGTTTCGATGCCGTCAAATATTGCAGAAGGTTCAAACAGAGGAAATAAACATTTTCAACATTATTTGAATATTAGTTTAGGTTCTTCATTTGAATTGCAAACACAATTGTTAATAGCGTATCAGAATGAGTATTTAACAAAGGAAAAAACAGAAGAAATAGAAAACAAAATAATTGAATTTCAAAAGATGACTACGGGTTTCATAAGTAAGTTAGACAAAAATCTTTCTTCTTGATTCTTTCATCTTTTACCTAAAAAAACAAAAGCAATGGCAGATACAATCGAAAAAAACGTAACCCGTGGTGGTCAGTTTTTAGTTAAAGAAACAAAGTGCGAAGATATCTTTACACCAGAAGATTTTTCGGAAGAGCAGTTAATGATGCGTGACTCTGTGAAGGAGTTTGTAGACAAAGAAATTTGGCCTAACAAAAATCGCTTTGAGAAAAAAGATTACGCTTTTACTGAAGAAAGTATGCGTAAAGCTGGTGAATTGGGACTTCTTGGAGTTGCTGTTCCGGAAGAATACGGTGGATTAGGAATGGGATTCGTATCAACAATGTTGGTTTGCGATTACATTTCTGGTGCTACAGGATCTTTCTCAACTGCTTTTGGAGCGCATACAGGTATTGGAACTATGCCAATTACACTTTATGGAACTGAAGAACAAAAGAAAAAATACGTTCCGAAATTGGCTTCCGGAGAATGGTTTGGAGCTTATTGCTTAACAGAACCAGGCGCAGGATCTGATGCTAACTCAGGAAAAACAAAAGCTGTTTTATCTGAAGATGGAACGCATTATAAAATTACAGGACAAAAAATGTGGATTTCGAATGCAGGTTTCTGCAGCGTTTTCATCGTTTTTGCCCGTATTGGAGATGATAAAAACATTACAGGTTTCATCGTTGAAAACGATCCGTCTAACGGAATTTCTATGAATGAAGAAGAGCATAAATTAGGAATCCGTGCTTCTTCTACACGTCAGGTTTTCTTCAACGAAACGAAAGTTCCGGTTGAAAACATGTTGTCTGAAAGAGGAAACGGTTTCAAAATTGCAATGAACGCATTAAACGTTGGTCGTATTAAATTGGCTGCTGCATGTCTTGATGCACAAAGAAGAGTTACTTCTGGAGCTGTAAAATATGCTAACGAAAGAATTCAGTTTAATACTGCAATTTCAAACTTTGGAGCAATTCGTTCTAAACTAGCTGAAATGGCTACTAGCGCTTATGCCGGAGAAAGTGCTTCTTACAGAGCTGCAAAAGATATCGAAGACAGAATCGCTGCCCGTGAAGCAGAAGGCACAAGTCATCAGGAAGCTGAATTGAAAGGTGTTGAAGAATATGCTATCGAATGTTCTATCCTAAAAGTGGCTGTTTCTGAAGATGTTCAGAATTGTGCTGACGAAGGAATTCAGGTTTTTGGTGGAATGGGATTCTCTGAAGACACTCCAATGGAAAGTGCCTGGAGAGATGCTCGTATCGCTCGTATTTATGAAGGTACAAACGAAATCAACAGAATGCTTTCTGTAGGTATGCTGATCAAAAAAGCTATGAAAGGTCACGTTGATTTATTAGGACCTGCAATGAAAGTTCAGGAAGAATTAATGGGAATTCCATCTTTTGATACTCCTGATTTCTCTGAATTATTTGCTGAAGAAAAAGGAATCATAGCTAACCTGAAAAAAGTTTTCTTAATGGTTGCCGGAAGCGCTGTTCAAAAATACGGTCCGGATTTAGATTCTCACCAACAGTTATTAATGGCTGCTTCTGATATCTTAATCGAGATCTATATGGCTGAAAGTACTATTCTTAGAACTGAAAAATTAGCCAAAAATCAAGGTGAAGCTAAAGTACAAGAGCAAATTGCTATGGCAAAATTATACTTATACAAAGCTGTAGATATCGTAAATTTAAGAGGAAAAGAAGGAATCGCTTCTTTCTCTGAAGGTGACGAACAACGTATGATGTTAATGGGATTAAAACGTTTTACAAAATACACCAACTTGCCAAACGTAGTGGCACTAAGAGAAACAATTACCAATAAATTAGTTGCAGAAAACGAATACTGCTTCTAATACAAAAATAGTTTTTAGCTTTTAATTTGTTTAAACCCGCACTAATCCGAAACAGTGCGGGTTTATTTTTTTTTTTTCACTATGTGAATTTTTTTTTCACCATATTGTAGAGGCGCACAGCAGTGCGTCTCCGCTTTGTGTAAGACGCACTGCTGTGCGCCTCTACATTATCATGCGAACCATTTCACAAATCTTTATTAAAATTACAATTCTGTTACATATTCTATAGCAATTTTTATATTCTAATGTTTTATATTTAGCATTTCAAAAAACTAATAGCTTAAAAATGAAACAAATTAACCTGATTGCCCTTTTATTATTTTGTGCTCTTACTACAAATCTTTTTGCACAAAAAAATAAAAAAATGGATGTCATTGCTTACTATACTGGTGATGATAAACTAATTAACGAATACGAAGTAAACAAACTAAATCAAATTATTTTTAGTTTTTGTCATCTAAAAGACGGAAAACTAAGTGTAGATTCTGCTAAAGATTCTACTACAATTAAACATCTGGTTTCCTTAAAAGCTTCAAATCCACAACTAAAAATTGTACTTTCACTTGGTGGTTGGGGAGGTTGCGAACCTTGTTCTGCAGCATTTTCGACTGCTGAAGGAAGATTGAAATTTGCAAAATCCGTAAAAGAAGTAAGTACTTATTTTAAAGTTGACGGCTTAGATCTTGATTGGGAATATCCTGCAATTGAAGGACTTCCGGGTCATTTATTTCAACCTGCCGATAAACCTAATTTTACAGAATTAATCAAAATACTGCGTTCTACTTTAGGAAAAAAATACGAATTGAGTTTTGCTGCCGGAGGTTTTCAAAAATATCTTGACGAATCTATCGACTGGAAAGCAATTACACCATTAGTAAATCGTATCAATATTATGAGTTACGATTTGGTAAACGGTTATTCTAAAGTTACAGGACATCATACGCCATTATACAGCACAAATCCTAATGAAGAATCTACAGACAGAGCGGTTACTTTTTTACTAAAACAAGGAGTTCCTGCTGAAAAACTAATTATTGGCGGTGCCTTTTATTCGAGAACATGGAAAAATGTAGAAAACGTAAATAATGGCCTATACCAAGCCGGAGAACATATTCAGGGCGCTGATTTCAAAAACTTTGCTACAACTTATACAGAAGCAAATGGCTGGAAATATTTTTATGATGAAAAAGCACAAGCACCATATTGGTATAATGCGGGTACAAAAACATTTGCAACATCTGATGATATTAAGTCTATCAAAGCAAAAACTGAATATGTAAAAGCTAAAAAATTAGGCGGAATTATGTTCTGGGAACTTACCTTGGATAGTCCAAAAAACGGAATGCTTAATGCTATTTATGAAGTTAAAACAGCTAAATAAATTCTTTTAAAAGAATAAAAAACGGCAGTTGCCTTAGAGATAACTGCCGTTTTTTTATTTTTTAGTTTCGCTCTCTTTCGGAGCACGAATTCTTCCATCGTAAGAAATGGATGCTCTGTTATTACTATTGATACTAACCGATGTACCGCCATCATAAAAAATAGTAAACAAAAGATCATACACATCATTTGTTCCCTTAACGGTTGTTTTGATCAGGTATTTTTTTCCCTTTTGTTCTACTTTGATGTTTTCCGGTTTTCCTTTAAATTTTATTCCGCCATCTGCCCCATACCCTACGTTGAATGCTCTTCCAAAAAAAGGCAAATCGCAAACTACATTTTCTGAAGTAAATTTTATAAAATAAGTATTGTAATCTAAATTAAGCATTCTGGTTCCTTGCGGATACGCTTTCTCTGCATCAAAAACAAAATTTTTAGAATTGATAAGTGCTTCAATTTCTTTTTGTTTTTGAAGTTCTCTTTCTTGTTTTAATTCTTTTTTGGTTTTTTCCTGCGCAAAACCATCAAAACTAAAGAAACAAAACAGCATCAATAAAATGGCTACCCTTTTCATGATTTCTATTTTTTAGTGAATCGCATCATGGCAATATCACCGGACATTAAATTCAGTGTTTTGCCATCATCTGTAATATCGTACGAAGTTATTTTTTGCAGCGTATTGATATACGTCTGCTCCCCTTGCCCATCTCCACACATCATTTTGGTCATTGCCATTGGTTGTGTAAAATCAATTTTGTTGCCGTCAACGCTCAATTTTCCTGTGTATGAATTACAGCTGCTATTACCCGAAACACGGTTTTCTTTTGAGTCAAAAACTATTGTTGGTTTTTTATTTGGGTATAAACCATCAAAAGCAATTCTTGGTCCTGAAATATAATTAAGTTCCCAGGTTCCGTCAAGTTTAGAAACTGTACCTGTTTTTGTGCATTTACATGAGATCGATACAAGCCCTAAAAAAACTAAAATTAAAGCATTCTTTATCATAATATTACTGATTAAATTTAAAATTTCAATTAAATTATTTACGTAAAATCGTACCCAGAACTGAATCATTTTTATAAAAACAGGAACAAAGCAAAACCAATAGTTTTGGTTTTTTTTAACTTTTGGCCTCAGAGAGTTTCAGTAATTTTATGCTAAATTTACTTATTATTTAATTAAATGCCTTAAAAATGAAAAAAATAATCCTCTCTTTCGCTATAATTACAGCCTTAATTGTTGGTTGTAAAACAAGTACAAAATCTAATGATGCTAAAACTTTAACGGTTGCACTGGAACCAAAAAGTGGCAGCACTGTTACCGGAACAGCAACTTTTACTGAGAAAAATGGAAAAGTAACATTTACAGCAAAAATGGCCGGATTACAACCCGGAGTTCACGCTATACACATTCACGAAAAAGCAGATTGTTCTGCAGCTGATGCAAGTTCTGCAGGTGGACACTGGAATCCAACGTTTAAAAAGCACGGAAAATGGGAAGTTGGAGAGTATCACAAAGGTGATATCGGAAACTTTACCGCAGATGCCCAAGGTAATGGTTCTATCACATTGACTACTGACGAATGGTGTATCGGCTGTGAAGATGAAACCAAAAATATACTAGGAAAAGGTTTAATCGTGCATCAGGGAACGGATGATTTTACCACTCAGCCAACCGGAAATGCAGGCGGTCGAGCGGCTTGTGCAGGAATTATCAAGTAAAAGCATAATAACCACTATTTTTTCACAAAATTTAGTGGTTATTTCATTTAAAATTTAAACATACCACAAGAAAAAGATATAGCTTTGTAGCCTCAAACTAGTAATAATGATTAACCCATCGGCACCCGGCTGGATCGATAAATTTTTTAGCGAACAAAAGTTCTCAGAAGCAATTCCTTTTGAAACTGTGGATTCTTTTTACTACAAAGTGAGAGAAACCGGCTTTATCTATGGGCACATTATTTCGATTGATTCCCAAATTCCAATTCCGATAAAAGGCTGGTTTAAAACCGAAATTTCTAAAATTGCCTTATTAAATACTTTATATGGTGTTTTTTGTTTAGAAAAAAGAAATTCCGAACCAAAGAATTTTATTGCAGAGGTTTTAAGGTTCTACAATGAAATGAATCCTGAGGGCTTTAATCTTTTTAAAATTTTACTTCCAAAAGATACTCCTTCCCTTTCTTTAGAAAATATAATCGATGAAAGAGTTCAGACTAATGATAGTATTATTAGTAAAAACTTTTCGCATTTGGTAACCAACGCTTTGTTGTTTATAGATGTTTTGGCTTTCAGACAGTATTTGGCTCATGGTGAAATTCCCGAGAAATATTTAAAACGAATTGAAGAAACGGTACTTGGTATTGTTGGTTTGGCTTTAAAAACCAAAACAGTAAAATCACAACATGACGATTTATTGATTAAACTTTTTGAGGCTTCTATTCGCTATTCAAAATTTTCAAAAGTTACTGTTGAGACTTTAGAAACCTTACAATTAGACTATTTCATCAACAGATTAGAGCAATACTATTTGATTGATATGGCAGGAATGGCTTTATGGAGCGATGGTGTTGTAGAAAATGAAGAAGCTTATTTTCTATATTCATTAGGATCGATGTTGCGTGTTTCTGATAATTTTGTAACACAAAGTATTGATACTACACATAGTTTTATTACAACCCATAAACATAAAATTCCTTATTTTAATTACTCAAACCCAGTAAAGCATTTTTACGACCAAATGACGCATACGGTTGTAAAACTGATTATAAGAAATAAAAACAGACTTGTTAGGGAAATTGTTCAAAGCAAAGAATTAATGGTTCTTTTGGCTCATTCTACAACGAGGGATCTGGATGCGAAAGAAAAGAAAAAAGTAAAAAAACAGATTTTGGATATCTGTAAAACGATCCCGTCGCTTACTATATTTTTACTTCCGGGAGGAAGTTTGTTATTACCGATTTTAATCAAGTTTATTCCAACCATGTTACCATCGGCATTTAATGAAAATCTAGACGAAAACGAATAAAAAAAATCGCCCTTTTGAGGCGATTTTTTATTTCTTATAAATTACTAAGCTGGTAAACTTCGTCTAATTCATCATTCGAAGCAATATTTACATTCAAATCGGTTACAAAACCAGAATTTAAACCGTAAACCCATCCGTGAAGCATTAAATCCTGACCATTTTTCCACGCACCTTGTACAATTGATGTTTTGGCTAAGTTGTAAACTTGTTCTTTAGCATTAATTTCAACAAAAGCATTAAAACGTTCTGTTTCGTCTTCAATTGAATTTAAATATTTATCATGTAAACGATATTCATCTTTAATATGACGAATCCAGTTATCAATAATTCCAACAGACATATTTCCCATTGCAGCTTTTACACCACCACAACCGTAATGTCCGCAAACAATAACGTGTTTTACTTTCAAAACATTTACTGCATAATCCAAAACACTTAACATATTCATATCAGAGTGTACGACCATGTTGGCAATATTTCTGTGTACAAAAACTTCACCCGGTTTAGCACCAATAATTTCGTTTGCAGGAACACGGCTGTCAGAACATCCAATCCATAACAATGGCGGTGTTTGTCCTTTTGCTAAATCTGCGAAATAATTTGGGTCTAATGCTAATGATTTTTCAACCCATTCTTTATTGTTGTCTAATAATTTTTGATAAAATTCTCTCATAATGTATTACTATTTTATAATGGCATTTATAGTGTCTAAAAATATCAATAAAGACTACTTTTTGTAAAGTTACCTAAATTCTGATATTTCTTCACTTTAGAAATACCTAAAATTTATTTAATTGTTTTAAAATTGTTCTTTTGTAACTTCTTTCTTAACCAGCGCTCTTTTTGCAACATCATAATAATGTTCAATCGAAACGTGATTGTTATTATCCGGCGTATTTTCTAATTCATACGCTTTTTTGAAACCTTTCAGTTTCACCTTAATATTTTCGTCAATTGCACGTGTTTCTTTAAACTCGCGAATTAAATCAAGAACATCATGAGCAATATATTCCGTATCATGAGCATTGATGATTACTTTTGAATTTTCAGGAATTTCACTCAATGTTAATTTAATTGCCGCTTTGTTCAAAAATGAAACTTCCTGCGCCAAATCGATATGAATAACATCTCCGTCTTCGTATTCTTCCTTTTTAAAGCTGTAGGCTCTTTTCAGGTTTCCTCTCAATACAAAAATAATACTGATGATGATTCCTAATGCCACACCTTTTAATAAATCGGTCGCTACAACAAATACCAAAGTGGCAATAAATGGCACAAACTGATATTTTCCTTTTTCCCAGAAATGGAAAAACGTTGCAGGTTTTGCTAATTTATATCCAACTAAAATCAAAACAGTTGCTAAAGTAGCCAACGGAATTTTGTTTAAAAGTGCCGGAATAGACAAAACACTTACTAATAAAAGTACACCGTGAATAATTGCCGACATTTTAGATTTTGCCCCGGCATTGTTATTTGCTGAAGATCTTACTACAACAGATGTCATTGGCAAACCTCCTAAAAGTGAACTTACTATATTACCAATTCCCTGAGCTCTAAGTTCAACATTGGTATCAGTATAACGTTTTTGAACGTCCATTCTATCTGAAGCCTCAATACACAACAAAGTTTCGATAGAAGCAACAATAGCGATGGTAACACCAACAACCCAAACCTGTGGATTTGTTACGGCAGAAAAATTTGGCGTAACTATAATAGATTTAAATTCATCAAAAGATTTTGGAACCGGTAAAGAAACCAAATGTTCTTTTGCTATCGCCAAAGAGCTTCCGGTAGCAATAAAAATTTCATTTAAGACTACTCCTAAAATAACAGCAATAAGCGCACCCGGAACTAATTTTAATCGCTTTAAAAAAGGAACTTTATCCCACGAAATTAAAATCGCCAGCGAAATTAATGAAATAACCACTGCCCCTAACTGAATATGATTGATAACATCGAATAAAAATGAAAATGAATTGCTTCCATCATTTTGAATAAATGCCTGATCGCCTTCAAAATCAGCATCGTAACCAAAAGCATGCGGAATTTGTTTTAGGATGATAATGATACCAATACCTGCTAACATTCCTTCGATAACATTGGTTGGAAAATAATTTGAAATACTTCCGGCTTTTAAAAATCCTAATGCTAACTGAATTGCCCCGGCAATAAAAACAGACATTAAAAATACATCGAAGGCACCAAAATCAGTGATTGCGGTTAAAACTATAGCTGTTAAACCAGCTGCGGGACCAGATACACTAACATGTGACTGGCTTAAAAACCCAACCACAATACCACCAATAACACCTGCGATAATTCCAGAAAATAAAGGCGCTCCAGAAGCCATTGCAATACCTAAACACAACGGAAGAGCCACCAAAAAAACCACTAAACCTGAAGCAAAATCAGATTTAAGGTTGGCAAAAAGATTAATTTTTTTTGACATAATACAATACTAATAATTGATACATAAAAGATCTACTGTATTTATGATAGAATACAGTTTTTTAAATAATCGGAAGTATTATGACAAGTTGGGAGGTGGAGCAAAAATGCTCTGAGAAATATTATCAAGTTTGGCAATATTTTCAGAAACTATTGTTCTTTTTTCAATATAAGCAGGCAATAAAACTTCATGTTGAAGTATTGCCGGATGAACAGTTGCTTTAAGTTCTTTATGTGAATGCTCTTCTTCAGAAAAACTGAAAGATAAAGACGTATTATTACATTTCTTCATCAACGTTACTACTGTAGGAGTTGATAAGAAGGCAATAAATATGAATAATAATATGCGAGCAACTAATTTCATTGTGGCAAAAATAGCGTTAAACAAATAAAATCAAAGCGAAGAACGTAAAATTTTATAGAAATTTAACAAAAATAAAAAACAGAATGATGTTTAATTAACCATTCTGTTTCTAATTTATTTATAAAGAGCTTTTTACAACTCTTCTTCAAGCCAGGCATTCATCATCCAAATTGTTTTTTCCTGTTCGGCAATGAAATCACTCATCATAGAATTTGTTCCTTCATCATTGATTTCTGCAGCTTTATTAAGAATTTCTCTTTCAATTTTTAATAAATCAGATAAAGAATTAACGATTAAATGAACCGCTTTCTCATCATTTGAAATGTTTTTTCCAACCGTTAATTTGTTATTTTGAATGTAATCTTCAAATGTATGCAACGGAGTTCCGCCTATGGTCAGGACTCTTTCGGCAATCATATCAATTTTCAATTGTGAATCTGTATATAATTCTTCGAATTTTACGTGTAAATCAAAGAAACGTTTTCCTCTAATATTCCAGTGAATTCCTCTTAAGTTTTGATAATAAACCTGAAAGTTTGATAATAAAACGTTTAGCTCTTTTACTAATAATTCTGACTCTTTTACAGGTAATCCTAAAATATTTGTTTTCATGTTTTTATTGTTTTTACAGTAACTTACTACAAATTTAGAGGAAGTTCTTTAAAAAAAGTATAAAAAAAAATTATATTTTCTTATTTTTGTATCAAAAATTACTATCAAAATGACGATAACTCAATTACAATATGTATTAGCTGTAGCCGAACATAAAAATTTTACCCTTGCTGCCGAAAAATGTTTTGTTACGCAACCCACTTTAAGCATGCAGATTCAGAAAATTGAAGAAGAATTGAATATTTTAATTTTCGACAGAACAAAAAAACCAATCCAACTTACAGAAATTGGTCAAAAGATTGTAAATCAGGCCAAAAATATTGTAAATGAAGCTGATAGAATTAAAGATATTGTAGAACAGCAAAAAGGTTTTATTGGCGGAGAATTTCGTTTAGGAATTATTCCGACGATTATGCCAACGCTTTTACCTATGTTTTTAAATAATTTTATCAAGAAATATCCAAAAGTGAAGCTTTTAATTGAAGAATTAAATACGGATGAAATTATTGTAAAATTAAAAAACGGACATCTTGATGCTGCGATTGCCGCTACTCCATTAGAAGATGAAAAAATTAAAGAAATTGTTTTGTACTTCGAACCGTTTGTAGCTTATATTCCGGAACAGCATGCTAATTTTCAAAAGGACGAAATTGAAGTTGCCGATTTAAACATCAACGAAATTTTGCTTTTGCAGGATGGACATTGCTTTAGAGACGGAATTTTAAATTTATGCAAAAACGGAACTGATGTAGAACAAAATAATTTTCAGATTCAAAGCGGAAGTTTTGAAACCCTTATAAAATTAGCCGATGAAGGTTTGGGCACAACGTTACTTCCGTACTTGCACACCTTAGATTTGAAAGATTCCGATAAACTGAAACTACGAAACTTTAAGGAACCAAAACCTGCCCGCGAGGTAAGTTTAATTTACCCAAAGAGCGAATTAAAAATGCAAATTATTGACGCTCTCAGGTCTACAATTGCCGGAGTTGTAAAAGGTGCAATTGTTTTTCAAAATGTACAAATCATTAGCCCGCTGCATCAAAAGAAATAAAATAAAAAAGGAGCTGATTAGGCTCCTTTTTTTATACTTTGATGAGTAGTAAACTTGGTTTTAGTTCTGGTTTTTCAATAATAAAATTTAATAACCACTCTTGTAATTGCTCCATTTCGTATGGTAACAGCGTTTTGATAGCTTTTTCTAGTTCTTTACAGAAAAGTATCGGATCGAAACTTACTCTCTCAAGTATTGATTTCGTGTAATCAAACATCATTTTTGACATAATAAAATATGAATATGGGGGTTATTTATATTTCTAAACTCGCACCAAATGTAAACAAATATCACACATAAAGATGCTTTTTAACTTATTTTTTTAAAAATTTTAGCAACGAAACCGTTTTCTTAATAAATATAAATCAATATAGAACTATTCTAAATAACTGATTTAAGTGCTTTTAGTCGCTCTAAACATCTCACGCTTTCCTGGTGGTCCGGCTAACTTTTCTACGGTAAATCCTACCGAAATCATGCTCCTTTTAACAACTCCTCGGGCAGCATAAGTTACCAAAACACCATTTGGCTTTAAACTATTATACATTTTCTGAAAAATTTCTGTACTCCATAACTCCGGTTGAACTCTATATCCGAAGGCATCAAAGTAAATCAAATCAAAAATTTCATAATCGTCTATTTCATCAAAAAATTGTTTCCTTTTAGTTAACGAAAAGCAGGCACTAATTTCGGTTTTATTATTCCATTCACATTTATGCATTTTTTCAAAAATGTTATCGAATTCCAATGCGCCGAGTTCTGTCACATAATTCATTTCCAAAACTTCACTTCCATCAACAGGATATGCTTCTACCCCTACATAATCTATATTTTGCTGTTTTTGGTTTGCTTCCAGAAAAGTAATAAAAGCATTAAGTCCGGTACCAAAACCAATTTCAAGAATCGAAACGGGTTTATCACCAAATAATGAAAGTCCATTTTTTATAAATACGTGTTTTGCTTCCTGAATTGCGCCATGTTTAGAATGGTAACATTCATCCCATTCTTTCAAATGAATTGTCGTTGAGCCATCTAGCGTTTTAATTATTTCTCTTTCCACTTTTTTGAGATTACTAGCAGGATTTTATTCGTTTAAAACCCATTTTATTAGTCAAATTTACTCAAAACAAATGCGTAAAGCCTTAAAATTCGGTTGTTTTTTCATAAATTCTTTATAAAACTAAGTATTTTATTTCCGTTTATTATAAGATAAATAAATCTCAATTAAACACAGGAATTAATGCAGTTTTACCAAGCAAATTGTATAATTTTACTTAATTTTGCATTGAATAAAACCTATTTAACACCAAATCATCACTTTAGATTCATTTTATTGAGATGAACATTACATAAAAAACATACATTACTATGAGTACAACTCAAACAAACAAAATTGAAATCAGAAAAGCTACTTCGTCTAAAATAAGCGCAGTAGACTTTGAAAACTTAAGCTTTGGTGCTGTTTTTACAGACCATTTATTTGAATGTGATTTTAAAAATGGAGAGTGGCAAAATCCTGTCATTAAGCCTTATGCTCCTATTTTAATGGATCCATCTTCAAAAGTCTTCCATTACGGACAAGCTATTTTTGAAGGAATGAAAGCTTATAAGGATGAAAACAATGATGTTTGGTTGTTTAGACCTGATGAAAACTACAAACGTTTCAACAATTCTGCGGTTCGTATGGCAATGCCTGAAGTTCCAGAAGACATCTTCATGGAAGGTTTAAATGAATTATTGAAAATTGATCAGGAATGGATTCAGAGAGGAAATGGAAGCAGTATGTATATCCGTCCTTTTATGATTGCTACAGGACCCGGCGTAATTGCAAATCCTTCTGACGAATATAAATTCATGATTTTACTTTCTCCTGCAAAATCATATTATGGTGGCGAAGTAAAAGTAATTATTGCTGAACACTATAGTAGAGCTGCAAATGGTGGAATTGGTGCTGCAAAAGCGGCTGGAAACTATGCTGCACAGTTTTACCCAACTAATTTGGCAAACAAAGATGGTTTTCAACAAGTTATCTGGACAGATGATGCAACGCACACTAAATTGGAAGAAGCGGGAACAATGAACGTTTTCTTTAGAATTAATGATACTTTATTGACTGCTCCAACAAGTGAAAGAATTTTGGATGGTGTTACCAGAAAAAGTTTAATTGCTATGGCAGAAAAAGAAGGATTAAATATAGAAGTTCGTCCTGTTATTGTTTCAGAATTGGTAGAAGCTGCTAAAAACGGATCTTTGAAAGAAATTTTTGGAGCTGGAACTGCTGCTGTAATTAGTGTAATTAAAGGATTCTCCTATCAGGATGTTTATTATGAAATGGATCCTATTGAAAATTCATATGCTTCTTTATTAAAAGAGAAACTAACAAATCTTCAAAATAAATTATCTGAAGATACTTTTGGATGGACGGTTAAAGTTCAATAATCAAAAGATATTTATAAAAACAAACCCGACAGATTCTAAATTTGTCGGGTTTTCTATTTTATTATATTAAAATTGTAAAATATTTTAACACATAGAAACATAGATTTTTTAAAGCTTAAAAAAAGGCGTTTTACTTATTCTAAACACCAATAGCTATGTGGTATATTTTTCACGCAGATTTAAAAAGATTAAAGCAGATTTTATTCTCATTTTATATCATTCCTGATAAATTATACTCAAACAGCATAACAAAATCTGCTTAAATCTGCGTGAAAAAATCTTTTTAATCTTTTAATCTGTGGCAACAAGTTTTTTTATAACAGTTTAGAAAAATCAGGTTTAAAATAATTCGGGCCTTTCATTACCTTCCCATCTTCTCTGTAAATTGGCTGTCCGTCTTCGCCTAATTTACTCATATTACTACGCTGAATTTCATCAAAAACGGCTTCAATTTTATCCTGCAAACCGTGTTCAATAATTGTTCCGCATAAAATATACATCATATCTCCAAGAGCATCAGCAATTTCGACTAAATCATTTTTTTGCACTGCATCGAGATATTCTTCATTTTCTTCTTTCATTAAATTATAACGAAGGTATTTTTTAGTTTCGCCCAAATCTGCAATTGGTGTTTCGCTGTGTCCTATTTTAAAAGCCGTATGAAATTCTTTTACAGCATCTATTTGTTTCTTCATGATTTTATTTAGTTAAATGGAGTACCAAATTAGCAACTATTCATATACAATTCTCTAAATTTGTCAAAAATAATTTCAACTTATGTTTAGTCAGGGACAATTAATATTCGCAGTCTGTTTTTTTATCGCATTTGTAATCGTTATGATTTTTGCTTACCGAAAAGATCTTGCACTGCACAAAATTTTTTACAAAGGAAATTACAAAGTATTAATTGGTTTCTTACTTTTTATTGCGATTTTATTTGTTATCAAAATCTTTTTTAAAAGGTAATTCCGGAATTTATTTCTATATTTAAAATATAAAGACAGAAGCCTGAGATTTATACTTAAGTTTTTATTATTACCGTTCTGTCTAAATATTTTTATTGATCATATTATAACTAAAAAGTACCGTTTTATTTTTGCGCTATTCGCCAGACTAGTAATAAAATTTATAACTTTACGAACCAAATAACCTGCACGATGAAGATTTTAAAATATCTATTTCTATTATTATTACTAACTCTAGTTGCCCTAACTGTATTTGTTGCTACTCAAAAAGGAATTTTTTCTATTGAAAGAAGCAAGGTGATTAATTCATCCCGAGCTACAGTTTATAACTATGTAAATGATTTTAGAAATTATGAAGATTTTGAATCATGGTCTCTGCAAGATCCTTCAATGAGAATGACTTTTCCAAATAAAACTATCGGAAACGGAGCTTCCTATTCATGGGAAGGCGCTGAAGGAATAGGAAGTGCGATTACGCTTAAAACAAAAGACGGCGAGAGTATTCAGCAAAAAATGAAATTTGACGGCACAGAAGCTGATGTAAACTGGACTTTTAAAGATACTTTGGCAGGTAAAACTGTTGTAACCTGGAAAGCCAAAGGAACAATGAGTTTTTTATTTAAAATCTATACCGCTTTAAACGGCGGATCTGATAATGTTATTGGTACTATTTATGAAAAAAGTCTTGCTAACATTGACAAAAACTTAGATTACGAAACTAAAACTTTTACTGTAAAAGTAAATGGTGTTGTTAAAAAAACAGAGACTCCTTATATTAAACAAACTTTTACGAGTGAAATTTCTAAAGTAAATAAAAATGCCAGAGTCGTAATTCCGAAACTGATTCATTTTAGCCAGACTAACGGATTACATAATAATGGAAAACCATTTATTATATATCATACTTACGATATAACAACAGGTTTGGCAAAAATTTCTATTTGTTTGCCAATCAATAAAGAGATTTCGATTAGCGCAGGAAGTGATATTTTAGCTGGAAAATTAAATAGTTTCGAAGCTGTAAAAACCACATTGACCGGCGATTACTCGCATACTAATGAGGCAATTGTAAAAACAAGAGCTTTTATAAACAATGAAAAAATTGTTCCTGAATTGGGATGGTCACATCTTGAAATTTTAACGGTTAGCAAATTGGATGTAAAAAGTCCGTCGAAATTAGTAACTGAAATTTATTTTCCAACAAAACCAAAAGTAGTTCCGGTTCCGGTTGAAGCTCCGGTTTACAGACCGCAAACCCAAACACAGGCACCAGCACAACAAAAACCGGCAGCTACAACAACTACCCCTCCACCTGCAAAAGAAGAAGAGCAATCTGAATTCTAAAAAAATTAAAAGGTAGATTAAACCTTTTGTTTTAAATTCATTCTAATAAGTTAAATGATAAAGCTTGACAAACGAGAAGGAATTTATCGCACAATTATTAGATCCTAAAACGCAAAACATTGCGTTTCAAAAACTCGTGTCTGATTATCAGAAACCACTGTATTCTCATGTTCGAAACATTGTTTTAAACCATGATGATGCCGATGACGTTTTGCAAAATACCTTTGTGAAGGTCTTTCAGTATTTAAAAAATTTTAAGGGAGAAAGTAAACTCTTTTCCTGGATGTATCGCATTGCTACCAATGAAGCATTGACTTTTTTGAGTCAAAAAGCAAAATTAAACGGAATAACATCAGAAGCTTTACAAAATAAAACAATCGACAATTTAAAAGCCGATACTTATTTTGATGGTGATGAGATTCAGATTAAACTTCAAAAAGCTATTGTAAAATTGCCGGAAAAGCAGCAATTGGTGTTTAAAATGAAATATTTCCAGGAATTAAAATACGAAGAAATCGCAGAAATTCTGGGAACTTCGGTTGGAGCACTCAAAGCATCTTATCATCATGCAGTAAAAAAAATCGAATTATATGTTACATCAAATTAAACCTTTTGTTATAAAACATATCTTATAGACATTATGAAACCATTTAAATTAGAAAACGAACCGAAAATAACAACTGGATTTAAAACTCCGGATCATTATTTTGATGATTTTTCAGCAAAAGTTTTACAGCAAATTAACGAAACGAAAGAGGTAAAAGTAATTCCGATTTACAAACGTAAAAATGTTCTTTCGATGCTTGCTGCTGCCGTTGTTTTTATAGGATTATTAATTCCGATAGTAAACAACTACAACAATACATCAAAAGAACTTGACGAAGCTACTTTAGAAACCTATTTAACCTATCAGTCTAATTTGAATCAATATGATTTAATTAAAGAATTGGATACAAAAGATATTGACAAACTTAATAAGAGTGTTGCTATTGAACAGGAAACACTGGAAGATATTTTATCTTCAAATCCAAACATTGAAAATTTAATTTCAGAATAAAAAACTTAAAAGATGAAAAAAAATATACTACCGATTCTGCTGTTTTTAGTAAGTTTTTCATTTTATGCACAAAGTGATAAAGACGAAAAACGCGAAAAAATCAAAGCTTATAAAGTTTCTTTTTTAACGACAGAACTGGAACTTACTTCAACAGAAGCAGAAAAATTCTGGCCAATTTACAACACTTATGACGACAAACAATTTGAATTGCGTCATGAAAAAATGAAAATGTATTTACGACGATTAGATGATGATAATATCAATTCTTTATCTGAAAAAGATGCAGCAACACTTTTGGCACAAATAGAAAGTACTGATAAAGAATTATATCTTTTGCGTGAAAAATATATGACAAATCTTAAAAAAGTCCTTTCGGCAAAAAAAATACTAAAGCTTAAAAAATCTGAAGATGACTTTAATCGAAAATTGCTAAAACAATATCGCGATAAAGCTGCCAAAAAAGAATAAAAGAAACAACAGCGACAAGGCCCCTATATAATAATACTTACTTTATTATTTAGGGGTCTTGTTATTTTATTTAAGTACTAAATTCTAAGTACGATTTTAACCGCAAGGCATGCAAAATTTTTTAATATGATTGGGTTAGAAAACGCAAAGTTCGCAAAGCTTTCTATTTAATTAGCTTTGCGAACTTTGTGTTTTCTAAACATATGCTTAAATAAACCTTAGCGCACTTTGCGGTAAAATACAACAATTATTATTTAAATCGAAGACGGATTACTTTATTAAAACCTGCAGCAATAGCTGTATTTCTATTGACAAAACGAATCGTAAACAGAGAGGAATCAGTAGATAACTGCATCCAGTTTTCACCTCCATTTTGAGAGTATTGTATCCCTTCTGAACCAACACATATAATTTCTTTTCCATTTCCACCCGGAACGTATTGTATACAAGAAGCGTATCCAAACCCCATATCCTGACCTATTAATGTCCATGTCATTCCGCCATCAGCAGTAAAAGCTTTATTATTTGATTTTTTGTTTGGAAGATCATAATCTCCTCCGGCAATAAATCCGTGTTTAGAATCATAAAAATCGGCTGTAAAAATACCCGTCATTGCCTTTCCCTGTACGATTGGAGTTTCAATAACTTTCCATGTTTTTGCTTTATCGGCAGAGTAAAAAACACGTGCTTTTTTTCCTCCGGAAACCAGCCATGTATCATTTCCATTAATTACAATATTCGTGTTACTTGCTGCAAAAGCCGCCTCTCCTTGCGAGTTTGTTGGCAATTTATCTGATAATAATTTTGTCCATGTTTCACCTCCGTCGCGGGTCACAATTATAGAAAATGTATCTTCTGTTGGATCTCCAATTGCAATACCTTCTTTATCGTTCCAAAATTGCATACTATCGTAAAAAACTTTCTGATTGATTTCTTTATAAACTAGTTTTACTTTTTGTGTTTTTTTAGAAACCTGATAAAGCAAAGCAGGATTTGCAACACTTAATAAATATATATTTTGTGAAGTTTGTGCGATACTTCTGAACTCTAATTTTAAAGTGTCACGATAAATATGTTCTTCAAATTTTTCGTTTTTATCTAAATCATAATAGCCAAAGCGAGAATAATCTCCTCCGTACCACACTTTATTTTTATCAATTAATATTGCTCTAATACTAATTTTATCCTTAAATAAAGTATCTATTTGTACTGAAGTAAAACCACCGAACAAAGCTTTTTTCTCATTGAAGTTCAGCGTTTTAAAAGACACCATCAAAACAAATAGAGTGCAAAATAAAAGTACTTTTTTCATATAGATTAGATTTTTTTTATTGCTAAAATACAATTATTTATAACATTTAAAAGAGGTTTGATATTTTTTTCTGGCACAGTAATTGGATATCCAACAATATTAAACTTAATATGATTTTATCATGAAAACGAAACTACTTTTAATAGCGATAATAGCAATAGGTTTTGGATCTTGTAAAGCACAAAGCCAAACTACTGTATATGCAAAAAATTCAGATATAAGTGATAACCTTGATCTTAGAGCTGTTGCCTCGATGTTTGGAGATTCAGATAATCTTCAGGATTTTGAAAGAAGACTGAACGATCCTAAATATCAAATTTCAAACCTTGACTTAAATGGTGATGACCAGGTTGATTATTTACGTGTAATAGAATCTGTAGAAGACAGAACTCACGTTGTAATTATTCAGGCTGTACTTGATCGTGATGTGTATCAGGACATTGCAACTATAGATATTGAAAGAGACAATTCTAATAAAGTTGTTGTTCAGGTTGTGGGTAACAGTTATTTATATGGAGATAATTACATTTACGAGCCTGTTTATAGTGTAGCACCAGTAATTTACACTTCATTTTGGGTAACAAATTACAGACCATATTATTCAACTTGGGGTTGGAATGTTTACCCAACATATTATTCTGCCTGGAGACCTTACCCTATTTACAGATATAGAAACAACGTTAATGTTTGCATCAACGTAAACAACCATTACAACTATGTAAACACACGTAGAAGTTACAGAGCTCCTGTTATCTATCAAACAAGACGTAGTTATGGTTACGAAACAATGCGCCCTAATTACGGTTTCTCTCAAAGACATTCAAATGTAAATAATCGTTATGAGTTAGATCAAAGACGTGTTGCAAGCAGAGAAACAAACAGAGGATCAAACACATATAACACAAACAGATCTAATTCTAATAGAGTTTCTGGTTCTGATAACAGAACAACAACAAACAGAAATTACACAGAAAACAGAACTAATACAAACAGAAGTTACAATTCTGAAAGAGCTACTGCGGGTAGAAATAATTCGGCTACGCCAAATAATTCTGCAAGAGTTGATAATAATACACAAAGAACTGAATCAAGAGGATATTCAAGCGAAAACAGATCTAATACTAACAGAACTTCTACAGCTTCACAACAAACACAGCCTACAAGAAGTTATTCTGAAAACAGATCAAACACAAGCAGACCAGCCTCTGTGCCTCAACAGACACAGCCAACCAGAAGCTATTCTGAAAGCAGCAGATCAAGTTCTAATAATAACTCATCAAGAGCACAAAGCTCTCAAAACACGCAACGTTCTGAATCTCCTAGAGCAAGTCAGGAATCAAGAAGCAGCCAACCGCAAAGAGGAGAAAGCGGATCTAACTCATCAAGAGGCGGCGGAAGAAGAGGTTAATAAATTCTTATTTCTTAATAAAAAATTAAAGCACAATTTGACGATTGTGCTTTTTTTTATCTTTTTAATTTTAATTACCGCTAATTTGTTTTAAAACAGTAAATTTGCAACCGTCTTTTATAAAAATATACATGAGCGCAGCACATAAAAACTTACACAGTAAGTTGTCTATTGGGGGTTTATTAATCACACTAGGAATTATTTATGGAGATATTGGTACTTCTCCATTGTATGTAATGAAAGCCATCCTTGGCGAGCATGCTATTACTGCGGATATCGTTTTAGGAGGTATTTCATGTGTTTTTTGGACATTAACATTACAGACTACTATAAAATACGTCCTTATTACCTTAAGCGCTGACAATCATGGCGAAGGTGGTATTTTTGCTTTATATGCATTAGTCAAAAAAACAAAAATACAGTGGCTTATTGTTCCTGCAATTATTGGTGGTAGCGCCTTGCTGGCAGACGGAATTATTACACCGCCCATCTCAGTATCATCTGCTATAGAGGGAATAAAAACATACTATCCTGAAATAAATACTATTCCAATCGTTATCGGGATTTTATTTGTTTTATTTACAATTCAACAATTTGGAACTAAACTAGTTGGTAAATTTTTCGCACCAATGATGTTAATTTGGTTTACCATGTTGGGAACTTTAGGAGTTATTCAAATTGCGCAACATGTCGAAGTTATAAAAGCCATTAACCCGTATTATGCTTATCATTTACTGCAAGTACATCCGGAAGGATTTTTCGTTCTTGGGCTAGTATTTTTATGTACAACCGGAGCCGAGGCTTTGTATTCAGACATGGGACACTGCGGAAGAAAAAACATTAGAATAAGCTGGATTTTTGTAAAACTAACTTTAGTATTAAACTACTTTGGTCAGGCAGCTTATTTAATTCACCATGAAGGTCAAACTTTACAGACTTTGGGCGGAGAAAATGGAAATCCGTTTTACTTAATCATGCCGGACTGGTTTCAGCCTGTGGGAATTATTATAGCAACTTTGGCAGCTGTAATTGCATCTCAAGCTTTAATTAGCGGATCGTTTACTTTGATTAACGAGGCGATGCGATTGAATTTCTGGCCTAAAGTAAAAATCAAATATCCTACTGAAGTAAAAGGACAATTGTATATTCCGTCGATTAACTGGTTATTGTTTTTTGGTTGTGTGGGAATCGTTCTTCACTTCGAAAAATCTAGTAATATGGAGCATGCCTACGGTTTAGCGATCGTGTTATGTATGATCATGACTACTATTTTGCTGAACTATTACTTAATCATGAAAAGAATAAAATTATATTTCATGGTTCCGTTAATCACTATTTATTTATTGATCGAATTTAGCTTTTTAATTGCCAATGTTACCAAATTTGCCGAAGGTGGTTATGTAACTTTAATTATCGCTGCAGTTTTAATTTCGATTATGACCATTTGGTATCTGGCTAAGAAAATAAATAAAAACTACACCAAAATCGTTAAGATTGACGATTACAAAAAAGTATTAGTTGAGTTAAGCAAAGATTTATCGATACCAAAATATGCTACGCATTTAGTTTACATGACCAATGCCAATCGTGTTGACGAATTAGAACAAAAAGTAATGTATTCTATATTACAAAAACGTCCTAAAAGAGCTGACATTTATTGGTTTGTACATGTAAATATTTTAACTGAACCATACAAAACACAATACAAAGTAACTGAAATTGCAAAAGACGATATTTACAGAGTTGATTTTAATTTAGGTTTTAGAGAGCCAACAAAAATCAATTTGATGTTTCGTGAAGTAATCAGAGATATGGTAAAAAATGGCGAAGTAGATATTACAAGTCGTTACGAATCATTAAATAAAAACAATATTATTGGTGACTTTAAATTTGTATTGTCTGAGAAGTTTTTATCAAACGACAATGATTTAAGATGGCACGAGAATATTATCATGAATTCTTATTTCTTCATCAAAAAATTAAGTTTGTCTGAAGAAAGGGCTTTCGGTTTAGATAGTAGTTCTGTAAAAATAGAGAAATTCCCAATGGTGCTTCATGCTCCGGAAAATATTGGATTAACGAGAATTATAAAATAAAAGTTATTTCAAAATAAATTCAGAAAACACTCTTTTAAACTTTATTAGAGTGTTTTTTTTCTTTTTAATGAAAGTTGAAACCACAATTAGAATTAAAAATTTAACTTTCAATCAATTAATAGTACCTTTGCAACTCAAATAATAAAAATGAGATTACACAGAAATTTAGTTTATACTACCATCGATTCTTTAAATGCAATTTTCAATGAAGGAGAATATGCAGACAAAGTGGTAGCAAGAGCCTTAAAAAAAGACAAACGTTGGGGAAGTTCTGACAGGAAGTTTGTTGCTGAAACGATATACGAAATTGTTCGTTGGAAAAGATTATATGCTGAAATTGCCGAAGTTAAAGAACCATTTGACAGAGACAATTTATGGAGAATGTTTGCAGTTTGGGCCGTTTTAAGAGGATATCCAATTCCGGATTGGAAACAATTAGAAGGCACACCTGAAAGAAAAATAAAAGGACGTTTTGACGAACTTTCAAAAGTTAGAGCATTCAAAGAATCTATTCCGGACTGGATGGATGAATTGGGAGTAAAAGAATTAGGCGAAAAAGTTTGGTCTAAAGAAATTGCTGCTCAAAACCAGCCTGCTAAAGTTATTTTAAGAACAAATACACTTAAAGGAACGAAAGAAAACCTGAGAAACACGTTGATGGATTTAAATATTGAAACAGAATATTTAAAAGATCAGCCTGAAGCTTTAGTTTTAAAAGAAAGAGCTAATGTATTTTTAACAGACGCTTTTAAGCAAGGCCTTTTTGAGGTTCAGGATGCCAACTCACAATTAGTGGCTGGTTTTCTGGATGTAAAACCAGGAATGCGTGTTGTAGATACTTGCGCCGGAGCAGGTGGAAAAACATTGCATATTGCTTCTCTCATGGAAAACAAGGGACAATTGATTGCAATGGATTTGTACGAAAGTAAATTGAAACAATTGAAATTAAGAGCCAAAAGAAATGGTGCTTTTAATATTGAATATCGCATTATCGATACTACAAAAGTGATCAAAAAACTACACGAAAAAGCAGATCGTGTTCTAATTGATGCGCCTTGTAGCGGTTTAGGAGTGTTAAAAAGAAATCCTGATGCAAAATGGAAATTACAGCCTGAATTTATTGACAACATTCGTAAAGTTCAGTCTGAAGTTTTAGAAAGCTATTCTAAAATTGTAAAACCAGGCGGAAAATTAGTTTATGCAACATGTTCCGTTTTACCATCGGAAAATCAGGAGCAAGTTGAAAAATTCCTGAAAACTGAAATAGGAAAACAATTTAATTTTATAAAAGACCGTAAAATTTTGGCCTCAGAATCTGGGTTTGATGGTTTTTATATGGCATTATTAGAGAGAAAAGAATAAGGAAATAAATTTCAAAAAATTAAATCCCAAATCCCAACTATAAAATTGGAATTTGGGATTTTTTTATTGTAATTTTATACCAAGCTCGGTTTACGCAACAATTTCCCGTTTTCGTTTTCTTTAAATTTCGGAACAAAAACAATTTCTTTTGGTTTTTCATATTTGTCCAGAACATCAAAAAAATCAGTTGCAAAATCTTGTTTTTCACCTTCGATAACCAAAATTAATTTTTCGCCCAAAACAGTATCCGGGATTCCGGTAACAAAAAATCTGGAATTAATTTTATCAATCAGTTTTGCTTCTATTTGCTCTGGAATCAATTTTACTCCTCCACTATTGACAACATTATCAATTCTTCCTAAAAAAATAAACTGATTTTCTCTTATTATTTCTACCAAATCGTTAGTTACTATTGGTTCCTCAGAAATGGTATCAACAGTAATAACAAGACAGCCACGATCATCCTGAGCAATTTTTACGTTTGGCAAAACGGTAAAAACGTTTTCTCCTACCCTTCTTGCAGCGATATGAGTAATGGTTTCCGTCATCCCATAAGTTTCATAAACTTCTGTTTTTAACGGTAAAACTTTTTCCTCAAGAGATGAATCCATCTTAGCTCCGCCAACAATCAGTTTTTTAACATTTTGTAAAGCTTCAATTGAATTTTGAACTTGTAAAGGTACCATTGCAACAAAATCATATTTAGTTGTGTTTAAAGCTAATGGATGCGTGCTTGGTTCAACGATATCTAAATCAAGACCTAAAATAAAACTACGAACCAGCATCATTTTACCAGCAATAAATTTTACAGGTAAACAAAGTAAAGCTTTATCGCGAGGTTCTAATTCGAAAAAATCTCCGGTAGCCAATGCAGATTGAATCATGGCTTGTTTTTGCAGTTTTACCACTTTTGGCAATCCTGTTGTTCCCGAAGTTCTCATTTCGATATAATCTTTATCATCGAACCAATCCAATAAAAACTCGCCTATAGCTCTATCATTTGCATCGCCTTCTTTTATATAATCATAACCCACGCGACGCAATTCATCTGCAGTTAAATGATATCCGTTTATTTTAAAATAATTGTGAACATTTTTATGCGTTAACTGTAACATATGATATTTAATTTGATGATTCTACTACGTTTATTTTTCCAGTTAATTTTTCTTTCCAGTTACTCCAATTGTATTTTTTAGTAAAAATAAAAAGCAAAATAGGATAAACCACTACCACAGGCAGGATAACATCCAGACCCGCAGAAGGTTCTGACAAATCTATAAAAACAGAATGTGTTTGAAAAACCGTCCAATCCGAAGTTACCAATAAAGCACCTACCAAATTATTAGCAGCATGAAAACCTAAAGCCAATTCCATTCCTTCATCCATAAGGGTAATTACTCCTAAAAACAGACCTGTACCGATGTAATAAATCATAATAATGTAACCCATTTTTGTTACTTCAGGATTAAAAACATGCATAGATCCAAAAATTAGTGAAGTCATCAGTAATGGAAACCATTTGTTTAGAGATAAATTGGCAAATCCTTGCATTAAATATCCTCTAAAAACATATTCCTCTGTACTGGTTTGTATCGGAATTAAAATAGAACCAACAGCTACCAAAATTAAAAACGGAACTAATTTAAAATTCCACACAAAATTTTCAGGAGCTCTGAAATAAATTATAAAAAAGCTAATTATTGAAAAAACCGCCCATAAAATGAAGGAAAAGAAAACCCTCCCCCAATCTATTTTTTGACGTGATGTTGTAATTGATAAAAGAGTTTGATTGTGCAGATACTTTACTACGAAATAAATTCCGGCAAAGGCAAAAGCAAAAGATATCATGACCAAAAACAATGTCAGATTAGGCTCAAACATTTTCATTACTTCCGCATTATCCGTAGGAAAAACAGCTTTATCTTTAAAACTTTTATACAGAACTGCGACAGAAAAAGGAATTTGACCAACAAATGATGCTGTAATAATAATGACTGATCCAATAAGGTATTTCCAAAATTTATTTTCGGGCTTAATTCCTTGTTCTAAAAACATATATTAAAAATTTAAAAAATGAGAAATAATATCTTTTAAAGTTATGATATATTTATTGCTTTTAAAAGATATATGATAAATAAGTAAATCTTACTTTTGGTGTAGCTAAAATACCTAAATTTTACTTTAACTGCCTTACAACATATTAAAATTAACAAAATGATACAAATTTATCATAATCCCCGTTGTGGAAAATCAAGAACTTGTCTTGCATTTATTGATCAGTCAAATCAGGAATATGAAATTATTCCGTACTTAACAGAAACGCCTTCTTTTGACGAATTAAAATCTTTATTACAAAAATTAGATCTTCAACCTATTCAATTAGTGAGAACTAAAGAAAAAATATGGATCGAAAATTATAAAGAAAAAACAATGAATGATGATGAAATTATTCAGTCCATGATTGACAATCCTATTTTAATTGAACGCCCAATTGTTGTAAAAGACGGAAAAGCCATTATAGGAAGAGATCCTGATTTGGTTGCTGCCTTTTTAGATTGATTATAAAGAAGCACATTAACATTTTTTTGTGATTTCTCTCTTTAAACCAAAAGCTACATTTGCGGTCTAAAAAGAAAAAGAAACCAGAAAAAACAATGAAACAAATCAAATTTGCTGTATTACTTGTATTGCTTTTTACAAGTTTTTACAATTATGCGCAACAACCACCTGCAGGAAGAAACAAGGTAAAAGTTACCGGAAAAGTTTTCGAAAAAGTGAGTAAACAACCACTTGAATATGCAACAATTTCGATAATGGCACCTAACGACACCAAAGTTATTGCCGGAGGAATAACGAACCCAAAAGGTGAATTTGAAGTTGCTGTTGCACCAGGAACTTACGACATAAAAATTGAGTTTATTTCTTTTAAATCAACCGAAATTAAACAAAAAAGCATTGAGGATGATACTAACTTAGGTGTAGTAAACCTGTCTGAAGATGCAGCCCAATTGAATGAAGTTGTAGTTCGTGCAGAAAAATCGACAGTAGAAATAAAACTTGATAAAAAAGTTTACAACGTTGGTCAGGATATGATCGTTAAGGGCGGAACTGTAAGTGATGTTCTTGATAACGTTCCTTCGGTTTCTGTTGATACAGAAGGAAATGTAAGCTTAAGAGGAAGCGATAATATCCGTATTTTAATTGACGGAAGACCATCAAACGCTATTAATGTTGCCGAAGCTTTACGTCAGCTTCCGGCAGATGCTATTGACAAAGTAGAAGTTATTACCAACCCATCGGCCCGTTATGATGCAGAAGGCGGTTCTGGTTTGATCAATATTATTTTGAAAAAAGGAAAAAATCAAGGTTTCAACGGAACTTTTATTGCTTCGACAGGACTTCCTGAAACGTATGGTTTAAGCGCCAATTTAAACTATAAAACAGAAAAATTAAACTACTTTACCACTGGAGGTTACAACTACAGAACAAACGAAGGTGGCGGAAAAACTAATTCTGAATATTTTAACGAAGACGGTACAACTAAAAGTTATTTAGACGAAGATCGTGATACTAAAAGAACCAGAGACGGATTTAACGGAAGAGCGGGTATAGAATGGACATTAACACCAACTACTTTTTGGACAAACGCCATTAACTACCAAAAAAATACCGGAGAAGATGTAGATGTAATCAACTACAATAATTACGACGCTGCCCGTACTTTTACCGGAGCTTCATCTCGATTAAACAATGCCGATACCGGAAGTGAAAACGTAGAGTTTACTTCTAATTTAATCAAAAACTTCAACGACAAAGGTCATAAACTTACTGCTGATTTATCTATTTCAAGAAATACAGATGACAGCAACAGTATTATTACCGCATCGCCAAATTTCAATACTACTTTAAACGATCAGGTTCAAAAACAAGTTTTATTACAGGCTGATTATGTTTTGCCATTAGGCAAAGGAGGCCAGTTTGAAGCTGGATATAAAGGAAGTTTTGGCGACCTGAACAACCAATATGTAATAACAGACGATCTAAATCAACCAGATCCAAATTTATCAAATACATTGGAATATAAAGAAAACATCAATGCACTTTATACCCAATATGGTTTCAAAGTAAACAAATTTTCTTACTTATTTGGTTTGCGCTGGGAAGACACTAATATCCAGGTTAACTTATTAGACAATAACGATTTCAACACTAAAAAATACAACAACTTATTTCCAAGTGCGTTTATTAGCTACGAAATTTCAGATCAAAGTAATTTTACAGCAAGTTACAGCAAGCGTTTATCGAGACCGAGAGGACGTTTTATGAACCCTGCAACAAATTACTCAAGTAACATTAATATTTTTCAGGGAAATCCAGACTTAGACCCATCATTAACAGACAAATACGATATCGGCTTTATCAAGCGTTGGGACAAAGTAACTTTCAATACTTCGGCTTATTTTGAAGATACGAAAGACGTTTTCAGTTTTGTGAGATCTCCTACCGGCGAATTAGTAAATGGAATTCCTGTTATTTTAAGCAAACCTATTAACTTAGGTCAGGAGCAAAAATTTGGTTTTGAATTTACCTTCAATTACACACCTTTTAAATGGTGGAAAGTAAACAGTAACTTCAACTTTTACAATGTAAAAACAACGGGAGAAAACAGCTATGTAGATGTTGTAACCGGAGAAACAGTAGTACAAAATCTTGACAACCAAGCAAATTCATGGTTTGCAAGAATTAATTCTAAAGTTACTTTGCCGTACAAAATCGATTGGCAATTAACCGGAATGTACAATGGAGAGCAAAAAACTGCACAAGGTAAAAACTTAGGTCAGTTGGGTATCAATACTGCTTTTAGTAAAGATGTATTAAAAGACAAAGCTACAATTGCTTTTAATATTAGTGATATTTTCAACTCAAGAATCATGAAATCATATACTTATCTTGAAAATCAAACATCATACAGCGAAATGCAATTCCGTAAACGTCAATTCAACTTATCGTTTACCTATCGTTTTAACAAAGCTAAAAACGAACGAGAGAAAAATGCAATGCCTAAAAATGAAGGTGGCGGAGATGGCGGAGGAGAATTCCCAGGATAACATCAGTTAAATTCCAAATTTTTTAAATTCCAAATTCCAACTTTAGAACCTAATAATCAGGTTTATAAAATTGGAATTTGGAATTTTTTAATTGCGATTTTGATTTCTCTTGTTGGAATTTGGAATTTAAAAAAAATTGGAATTTATTTTTTTAGCATAAAAAAAGGACTCGTAAAACGGGTCCTTTTTTATTGAAATCAATTTAAAATTAAATCGATTGTTCTTGTCTTTTCTTTGCTCTTTTCTCTTTGAACATTTCCCAGCTAGCACCCGTAACCCAATAAGATACGAAACCAACTAAGAAAAACATCAACCAAAACCCTATAGTTAGTATGGTCAAGAAAAGTAAAAAACCTAAGTACTGTGAAAATTCAAACATGTTTTCCGGAATTTTTGAATGTAATGACAAATGTAAGTTTTATATTTTTCCTTAGCAATAAAATCCAAATCAATTTTCGTAAAATCACAATTATCCGTATATTTAAACTCATTTTAAATAAGGGTTTTTCACGATTATTATTTAACTATCTAAATAAGAAGAATATGAGTGTTTTCAGGAGCTGTTTCCTGCTGTCCACTATATCTTTTGTGGCGAACCCCGCCACAAAAGGATGTCGTTCCCATCAGGGCTAGGGCAATCGTTTTCAAAAGAAATTTAAACATGAAAATAAAAAATCCGTTTTAATCAGCGTTTTTATGAAGTAAATCAGCGTCATCCGCGTTCAATACACCACAACAAACAACAAACAATAATCATACATACAACAAAATGAAATACAGAATAGAAAAAGACACCATGGGCGAAGTTCAGGTCCCAGCCGATAAATATTGGGGTGCACAAACAGAACGTTCCAGAAATAATTTCAAAATTGGTCCATCGGCGTCTATGCCACAAGAAATTATAGAAGGTTTTGCCTATCTTAAAAAAGCGGCCGCTTATGCCAATCACGATTTGGGCGTTTTGCCAATCGAAAAACGTGATGCCATTGCTGCTGTTTGCGATGAAATTTTAGAAGGAAAACTAGACGATCAATTTCCGCTTGTAATTTGGCAGACCGGTTCAGGTACGCAAAGTAATATGAACGTAAATGAAGTAATTGCAAATCGTGCTCAGGTTCTTAAAGGTTTTGAAATTGGCGAAGGTGAACAATTTATAAAAGCAAATGATGATGTAAATAAATCACAGTCATCTAACGATACTTTCCCAACCGGAATGCATATAGCTGCTTACAAAATGATTGTGGAAACCACAATTCCCGGAGTCGAAAAACTACACGCTACTTTATCCGCAAAAGCGAAAGAATTTAAGGATGTTGTAAAGATTGGACGTACGCACCTTATGGATGCAACACCGTTAACATTAGGACAGGAAATTTCAGGATATGCTGCTCAATTGGCATTCGGATTAAAAGCTTTAAAAAATACTTTAGCTCATTTGTCTGAAATCGCTTTAGGCGGAACAGCCGTTGGAACCGGACTTAATACTCCAAAAGGTTACGACGTAAAAGTGGCCGAATATATTGCACAATTTACCAATCATCCTTTTGTAACTGCAGAGAATAAATTTGAAGCTTTGGCTGCTCACGATGCCATTGTTGAAACACACGGTGCATTAAAACAATTAGCTGTTTCTTTAAATAAAATCGCCAACGATGTTAGAATGCTGGCTTCTGGTCCACGTTCCGGAATTGGCGAAATTCATATCCCAGAAAACGAGCCCGGATCGTCTATCATGCCCGGAAAAGTGAATCCAACACAATGCGAAGCTTTAACCATGGTTTGTGCTCAGGTTATTGGAAATGATATGGCAATTGCCGTTGGCGGAATGCAGGGACATTATGAACTAAATGTTTTTAAACCTGTTATGGCTGCTAATTTCCTTCAATCTGCGCGATTATTAGGAGATGCTTGTGTTTCATTCGACGAGCATTGCGCTCAGGGAATTGAACCTAACTATAAACGCATCAAAGAATTAGTTGACAATTCATTAATGCTTGTTACGGCTTTAAATACTAAAATTGGTTATTATAAAGCGGCAGAAATCGCTCAAACCGCACACAAAAACGGAACTACTCTAAAAGACGAAGCCGTTCGTTTGGGTTATGTAACTCCAGACGATTTTGACGCCTGGGTGAAACCGGAGGAGATGGTTTAGATTTTTTATTTAAAAAAGTTTCAAGTTTCAGGTTTCACGTTCTGGATCGCAGAACTAACTACAAACTATTTGAATAACAAAAAGCGGTATAAAACTTTAAAAGTTTTATACCGCTTTTTAACTTGAAACCTGAAACCTGAAACTTTTTTTACTTCCCGTCAGCGTAGTCTTGTAAATACGCAAATCTTGGTGTTAACTTACCATTTTCGGTGATTTTGGCACGTTTAAGAATTCCATCTTTATCGCCATTAAAAAAGGCAGGAATAACATGTTCCATAAATTGTTCACCAAAACCTTCGCTGGCATCTTTTGGAATTTCGCATGGCAAATTATCAACTGCCATAACCACAACCGCAGCAGGGTGAAAAACATCTACTTCTTTATCTTCTAAAGGAAAATAACCATATAAAGGCTCAGCAATTGTTGACGAACGCAACGTACAGGCAATTGGTCCGTTTACATCACAAGAAATATCTGCCACTACTTTTACTTTACAGTCGCTGGCATTGAGCATTTCTTTGGTTAAAATCATCGGAGCGCCACTTGCGTGAAAATGACCCGCAAAATAAATATCTGAAACTTTAGTGAATTTTTCAAAATCAGAAACATAAGCTTCAGGATGCTCTACAAAATCATTAAAATCAAGAGCTTGACCGTCAATTCGTTTGTTATATTCTAAAACATCCAGCTGAACATATACCGCTTGTGTATAGTTCTTTGTTAAATAATTTTCAACTGTGATTTCTTTTATTTTAATCGCATCCAGAATTTCTTTCGCCCCGGAGCCTACTTTTCCTGTTCCGGTAACGACAAACTTCAAAGCTGGGATTGTAATACGCTTTAGATGTTTAATTAAATCATCTTTTCCGGCAAGAGTTTCCGCTTTTGGAAGCTTGAAAAGTTCAAATTTTATTCCGAAAGCACGAATTCCGCTATAAACACCAACCATTCCGGCATACTTTCCAAAACCTATTAAACGGCGATTATGCTCATCAACTATAGTTTCATGATCATACAAATCGATGTTTTTTTCTAAAATTGCTTTTAGTAGTTTTTGATTATAAGGTTGTTTCTTAATTGTGTGCGAAAAAAAGAAGTATGCTTTATTTGGAATTAAATTTTCAACCGGGACTTCTTTGACACCAAATAAAACATCACAATTTGATACATCATCTGTAATAGTAATCCCTAAACTTTTATATTGAATGTCGGAAAAAATTCTAATATCTGAGCTTTCTACCTCCACGGTAGCATCATGATAAAGCTGTTTTAATTTTGCAAGTTCACCCGGAGCAAATACTACACGTCTGTCTGGTGGGTTTTTTCTTTCTTTTATAATTCCAAATTTCATTTATATCAGATTAAGATAAATATTAATATAACTTTTTAGATTCAATTTGTTTCAAATATAACAAAAAAAGTTAAAATTTTGTTGTTTTTTTCTGATTTCAAACATTTTTACAACGTTAATCATTGATGCACAATCGACTAACAAAAAAAGAAGTTAAAAAAATGTTAAAAAAAGTTTCTTCAGAGGATGAAAAAACAAAAACATAATTATTGAATTCTATATATTTGTTTTTAAAGAATGATGAAAATGAGCCTCCTTAAAAAAACAAATATACCACAAATACTTTTCCTAATTTTAGTTTTTGCTTCATGCGGAAAAGAAAAAGCCACGACACAAAAACCAACTGTCACAGTAGAAGATACATTACCTAAAATGAAACCGGCCGGTCCTGAAAAAAGACTTCCGGCAAATTATGTAAACTCAGTTACAGGAAGAATAAATCATTTTTACAATAAAAACTGGCCAAACAATAGCATGAACGGAAGTTTTCTGGTAGCGAGAAATGGTCAGATTATTTTTGAAAGATATAACGGATTTGCTAATAAAAATGAAGGGACAAAAATTACAGCAGAAACATCTGTACAGATTGCTTCTGTAAGTAAAGTATTGACTGCTACGGCTGTTCTAAAACTTGTAAATGCAGGTAAAATTGATTTGGACCAAAAAGTAAATACAATTTTAAAAACATTTCCCTACGAAAATTGTACCATTAGAATGTTATTATCCCATAGAACCGGAATGCGAAACTATGCGTATTTTACAGATCATGATAAATCAGTTTGGGACAGACATAATCAATTAACTAATCAGGATATTCTTGATATCCTGGCAACTAAAAACATTGGTCTGGAAGCACCAACGGGAACTCGTTTTAGCTATTGCAATACTAATTATGCCATGCTGGCTCTTATTATTGAAAAAGTTACAGGTTTAAAATATAAAGAAGCAATGTCTGAAATGATTTTTAAACCATTAGGAATGACACATACGTACGTTTTTGACGATGACAAGGATCGAAAAAACATTGTACCTTCTTATAAAGGGAATGGCGTAGAAATTGGTTTTGATTATCTGGATAATGTATATGGAGATAAAAATATATTTTCTACTGTAAGAGATCTTTTAAAATTTGACAGAGCAAGAAATGCACCTGGTTTTTTAAAACCTGAATTACTAAAAGAAGTTTATACAGGTTACAGTAATGAACGCAAAGGAACAAAAAATTACGGTCTTGGAATCAGAATGATCAATTGGGATTCGGGGCAAAATTATTACTTCCATAATGGCTGGTGGCACGGAAATACCTCATCTTATGTTCCGTTGATGAAAGAAAATGTAACCATTATTGCGCTTTCAAACAAAATGACCAGAAAGACGTATGCAGTTCGTAAACTGGCTCCAATTTTTGGCGATTATCCGTTTGTTTTTAAAGATGAAGAATAATTAAATTTTAAGTGAAATTTATTATTTATCTAACGTCAAAAAGTATAAATTTGCAAACTCATTTTTGGGGTCGACTGGTTTTGACAGCAAGTCGAATTGGAAAGTAAGCACGTCGAGCATTGAGACCTTGCTCGTAAATATAAGATCTTACACTTTTACACGGCGAAAATAACTACGCTTTAGCTGCATAATCTGAATTATAGTAAGATTAGCCACGTCCCTATCAGATAGGGAAGCTGGATTCTCCTTGAAAGCCTTGGTTTGTGGCGGTCAGTACAGGGGAACCGTAAAAATAAACCTAGATTTCCATGAGCTTCGGGTGGATATCGAAATTAAGAAGATAAGTGTTGAGTGGTTGTTCCTGACCTAGCTTAACATCGAAAATCCAATCAGGAAATAAACGTGTAGAAAGCTCTTTAGTTGCTTGTTTGGACCCGGGTTCGATTCCCGGCGACTCCACAAAAAAGCCTGTAAACTCAATGTTTACAGGCTTTTTGTTTTTAAATAAGTTTTAAAGTTTAGCAATATTGCATACTTATGTTCTAAAAATATCACGAAACTGATATAACAATTTTTCTGCTAATCTTAAATCTTCGGTAATAATCTCTGCGGTTCCTGACATTTCCTGCTGAAACGGAATGGCTTTATGATATGAGGTTTCAAGCTTTTTTTTGGCAAAACTACATCAATCCATAATTATTTTTTCATTCTATTTTCTAAATTAGAATATGATTCTAATAGATTAAGGCTGAAATAAATCAGCCTTAATCATCAAATATTGCATTTTAGCAGATTAGCATCTACCAACGTAATCTGAAACTAATCCAGATTGACCGTTGTAAGATCCGTTACAATAACAAGAAAATGACCCCCCGGAAATTATTCTCATTTCGTCTCTGTTCAATGCATTTTTAACATCTTTTAGGCTTATTTTTTTTCATCTAAGGTTTTTTTGATGATTAATAAATAGTTAAAAACTATCTCAAATCTCAGAAATTAATCCAAAGTGCACATTGCTTTCGTTAATTTTAAATAACTCTTACCAAACTTATAAAGAAGAAATGGAATGCTAACATATCGCAAACAACCTTTAACAAAGAAGGTTATTTATAAGTAAAATATGTTAAAATCGTGAAGTGGACTTAAATAAATCCTTGTTTTATTGCTTCTTTCACTAAACCAGAATCATCAGTTACGTCAAAGATTTTTTTCATGCGGAGAATACGTTTTTGAATAGCGCTTGTTGTCAAACAAATAACACCATCAAGCTCTTTTATTTTAAAGCCTTTGGATAAATAAAATATAATCTGACGGTTGTAATCTTCGACCATCAATTCTTTTTTCCAAATTTCATTGATGCATTTTTTTGCGGTCGGGCTTTGATATTGTTTGCCTTGCATTACGTCTGATACTGCTTCCTGCAATTTCTCCGGAGTGATATCATTTTTTATAATTAAACCTTCCGGGCGAACTTTTTTTGCAATATCATAAACGATAATTATCTCGGTATGCGCCGTAATCATAATAGATTTGCAGTTTGGCATAACTTCTTTAATGTACAAAACTAAATTACTGCCCGAAAAGATAGATTTTTCTTCATAAGCAGGTAATCCTTTATCAACTATGGCGATGTCAAAAGATTGTTTTGCAGCGATATTTTTGGTAATGGCAAAATAAGCTTCTTCACAATTATGAGCTTTTGTGAAATGTGGTTTATTTGAGGCAAAAGAATCTCCTGAAAGTGCATTAATATAGCCCTCTACAGTCATCGGATGATCATCTACTACAAGTATATTCATTAATTAAAATTTAACTTTAACAAAATAGGCAGTTTTTCTGCAACATTGAAAATTTAAACTTTTCTAGATTGCGCTTTCTTATTATTAGTATAATTTATGCGGTTTTCCTTTCTTATTATTGATGACAATGCCTCCAATGCTAAAAAAACCTTAGAACTTTTCGAGAATTTTCCTAATTATTTTTGTGCCGGTGTAGCCAAAGATAATCAAATGGCAATAAACCAAATCATAAAACTAAAACCACAATTGGTAATTGTACAGATTCCTGCAAAAGCTGAAGAGCGAACTGTACTTTTTAAAACCATTGCAGAATTATTTCAATATGTAGAATCCCTACCTTATTTTGTTGCTTTGGCAGAATCATCAAATTACGCGTTTGAAGCAATACAATCCGGATTTTCTGATTATATCGTAGAGTCATTACAGTTGCATGATTTAGGGAAATTGCTGTTTAAATTTGAAAAGAAAACCCCTGTACACCTTGCAACAAGTATTTGCATTAAATCTTATAGTGATTATCATTTTGTGGCGCTGCAAAATGTAACTTATTTAAAAGCAGACAATAACACAACTGATATTCAAATGGATAACGGAAAAACGGTTAATGCCTACAAAACTTTAAAACATTTTGAAAGTACATTGCCCTTTTACTTTCTACGAATTCATAAAAGCTATATCGTAAACATAAATCATGTTTCCAGAATACATTTCAGCAAATCAAAATGCTACCTAAATTACAACGAAATACTCCCTTTTTCACTTACTTACAAAGATAATGTCGATTCTATAATCAGAAAAATAAACATTTAGAAGATACCGCTTCCTCTATCTAAAAACGAATAAAATAGTCCTTTTATTTTAAATGATCCCTTTCACCACTTCGATTATGCCTTAAACTATTGTAATCAACAGGGTCACTATAAGCAAGGCAAAAACTAAATATCAAACCTCTTTTTTCCTGTTTATTTGCCATTATAATCAACCAAAATAATTATTGAAAGTGGGGAAAATGTTGCTTTTAAGTAATGTCATTTTCAATAATTAGAATTGTCACTTCCCGGCTTTTCAAAAAGGTAATTCCGAAAGGAAGACTGCCCCAGATATTATTTACTAATTATTTAATTCATTACTTTTTATGAAAAAGCTATTATTTGCTATTGGCTCTATTGCGGCTATGATTGTCATTTCTTCTTGCTCTACTGACAATTTGGAAGAGGGGAAAACAGAAAATTTAATAAACAAGAACCAAATTTTGCCATCGGTAACTACTGACAGTTTAAATAGTACAACTCCTCAAAATCTACTTGAGATATCTGATAAAGATAAAAATCAAGGGTAATATTTTTATAATAACCAGATAATGTTTCTAATTATCTGGTTATTAATATCTATTTTTGGATAAACTTTTTCCGAAGACATTGAAGATAAAATCTAAAATATTCTTGTTGGTTTTTTTTTTAATTATAGCATGCCACAAAAAAAATCATTCCAGCAAATTTAAAAAAGCAGTAATTGAAGCTTTAAAAAATACTGATTCAGAAACATTTAAAAATGATAGTAAAGAAAAAATAGTAGATACTATTTATAATTATTTATCAAAATATGAAAATGATTCTGTTACCAGAAATTTGTATTTTAAAGTTGCCAGCAAGTATTACAATATTGGCCAATATGAAAAATTTCTAACTGCTGTTAAAAAAGTTTACAATCTTGGACTAAAACAGGATGATACTACTCATATTGCAAAAGCACTCTATTTTTTTGGCGATTATTATGAACAGAAATCGCAATTAGACAGTGCTTTTAGTTATTATTCGCAGTCTGAAAGGCTTTACAAAATAAAAAATGATACTTTAAATTCAGGAAGAACACAATTATACAAAGCCGGAATTTTATTTGATGCCGGAATTTTTTCTGAAAGTGAAATTGAAGCTATCAGCGCTTTAAGGCTTCTTTCGAAAACTACCAATACACGATTAATCTATGAATCTTATGTTTTGTTGGCTATTTCATTGAATGAAGTTAATGACTGCTCTAATTCATTAAGATATTTCAACCTCGCTTTAAAGCAATTAAATCAGCTTGAAAAAGAAAATTATCCAAAGGAAAAAATTATTAAATCGAGAATTTCCTGCTGCAATAATATGGGCCGGATTTATGAAAAACTAAACAATCATAAAAAAGCAATACAATTATATAATACTGCTTTACAAATCAAGGATTTAAAACAAAATTATCCAAAATCGTATGCAATGCTGCTCGATAATCTTGGGCATTCTCAAATGAAAACAGGAAATTATACGAATGTATATCAACTGTTGAGCGAATCGTTAAGAGTAAGCGATAGTCTTGACATAAAACCCATTATGATATCCAATAAAATTAATATTGGGCAATATTTTCTATTTAAAAAAGATACTGTAAAAGCGTTAAATTATATTAAGCAAGGATTTGAATTATCCCAAAAAATAAAATCTAACGAATTAACTATTCAATCTTTAAAATTGTTGATGGAGAATGACTTCAAAAACAAGACGTTTTATACAAATCAGTATTTAAAAATTGATGACAGCCTGCAAAAAGTAGAAAGAATAACAAAAAATCAATTTGCAAGAATTGCTTTTGAAACAGATCAGGTTGAAGAAAAAAATGAAATTTTATCTAAAAGAAACAGTTATATTATTATTGGCTTTGGCATTGTAATTCTTTTTTCATTTGTGTTTTTTATAATATATCGCTTGAAATCAAAAAATAAAGAACTGTTTTATATTAAAGAACAACAGGAAGCAAATGAAAAGATATATCAGTTGATGTTACAGCAACAATCTGAAACAGAATTGGCCCGCAATGAGGAACGAAATCGTATTGCAATGGAATTACATGATGGCATTGTGAATAGTGTTTTTACTACCCGATTCAATCTTATTCAACTAGATTCAATTCAAACAGATAAAAAAGAGCTATTGGTTAAGGAACTTGAAAAAACAGAAAATGAAATAAGACGGGTTTCGCATAATTTAACACAAAACCTGCTTTTTGAAGATAAGAGTTTTCCTGAAATAGTGACAAATCTTGTTGAATCTCAAAAAAATCAGTTTAACACAAAGTTTGATGTATCGGTAGATAAATATATAGATTGGTTTTCTGTATCAAGTATCAACAAAATACATATTTACCGCATTATTCAGGAGGCTTTGCAAAATATCAATAAATATTCGAATGCCGAAAGATGTTATATAATGTTATTAAAAACCGGAGATAAAATTACGATTCGGATTTGGGATAATGGAAATGGATTTAATATCGAAAAAGTAAAATATGGTATTGGATTAAAAAATATTGAAGAGAGAACCAATGCATTAGAAGGAAAGTTAAAAATAATATCTGACATAGGAAACGGAACTACGATAGAAGTGGTTTTTTAAGATAAAAACAAAAAGAGGAGATATAAATCTCCTCTTTTTTTGATGTTTAACAATGTTTATTTTGCTAAATCAAACCTGTCTAAATTCATTACTTTATTCCATGTTGCAACAAAGTCATTTACAAATTTTGCTTGTGCATCCGCGCTTGCGTATACTTCTGCTATTGCTCTTAATTCTGAATTAGATCCAAAAACAAGATCTGCACGAGTTCCAATCCATTTTGGCTGACCTGTATTACGATCGTTTCCTGCATAAAGTTCTTTATCATTTGATACTGCTTTCCATTGGGTATTCATATCAAGCAAGTTTATAAAGAAATCATTAGTTAACTGACCCGGACGATGTGTAAAAACTCCATTCTTGCTTCCATCTGTATTAATATCCAACACACGTAATCCTCCTAAAAGTACCGTCAATTCTGGTGGAGTAAGTGTTAATAAATTTGCTTTATCAAGAAGAAGTTCTTCTGTAGAAACTGTTGATCTTGTTTTTCTGTAATTTCTAAAACCGTCTGCTTTAGGTTCTAGATATCCAAATGATTCAACATCTGTTTGTTCCTGAGACGCATCCATACGACCTGGTGTAAAAGGCACTCTAACTGTATTTCCTGTTGCTTTTTCTACACCGGCGCAACCTGCCAAAACAATTAAATCGGCTAGTGAAACTTTTTTACCTTCTTGCGTTGCATCAAATTCTGCTTTAATACCTTCAAGTTTGTCTAAAACCTGTTTAAGTTGTGCAGGATTATTTACTTGCCAGTCTTTTTGCGGAGCTAATCTTATACGTCCACCGTTTGCACCGCCACGTTTATCAGAACCTCTAAATGTAGAAGCCGAAGCCCATGCCGTTGCTACTAATTGTGAGGTACTCAATCCTGCATTTAGTATTTTACCTTTTAATTGAGCTATATCATTTTCATCTACTAATGTATGATTTACTTCCGGAATAGGATCTTGCCATAACAATTCTTCTTGCGGAACTTCCGGTCCTAAATAACGCTCGCGAGGTCCCATATCTCTATGTGTTAGCTTAAACCATGCACGGGCAAAAGCGTCTGCAAACTCATCAGGATTTTCAAGAAAACGACGTGATATTTTTTCATAAGCAGGATCTAATCTTAATGATAAATCTGTAGTAAGCATTGTTGGCAAATGTTTTTTACTACTGTCAAAAGCATCCGGAATAATCGCTTCGGCATTTTTTGCTACCCATTGATGCGCTCCTGCTGGGCTTTTAGAAAGTTCCCACTCAAAACCAAATAAATTTTCGAAGAAATTATTACTCCATTGCGTTGGCGTTTTTGTCCACGTAACTTCTAATCCGCTTGTAATTGCATCTGCACCTTTTCCGGAACCAAAACTATTTTGCCAGCCAAATCCCTGTAATTCAAGACCTGATGCTTCTGGTTCTTTACCTACGTGATCAGAAGAAGCTGCACCGTGGGTTTTTCCAAATGTATGTCCTCCGGCAATTAATGCTACCGTTTCTTCATCATCCATCGCCATACGGCTAAAAGTGTCTCTAATATCTTTGGCTGCAGCAATCGGATCAGGATTTCCGTCAGGACCTTCAGGGTTTACATATATAAGTCCCATTTGAACAGCAGCAAGAGGATTTTCTAAATTTCTGGAGTGAACATGACCATCTGCATCATCATCAGAAGATACAACGCCATGCTCTTTTGGTACTCCTTCAGAACCATCACTATAACGTTCATCTCCACCTAACCATGTAGTTTCTGAACCCCAATAAACAGCTTCATCCGGTTCCCATACATCAGCGCGTCCTCCGGCAAAACCGAAAGTTTTAAAGCCCATAGATTCTAAAGCTACATTTCCGGTTAATATCATTAAATCTGCCCATGAAATTTTTTGTCCGTATTTCTGTTTAATAGGCCATAAAAGTCTTCTTGCTTTATCAAGGCTCACATTATCCGGCCAACTATTTAGAGGAGCAAAACGTTGTTGCCCTGCACCTGCACCACCGCGACCATCCTGTACACGATATGTTCCTGCACTATGCCATGCCATTCGAATGAATAAACCTCCGTAATGACCAAAGTCTGCCGGCCACCAATCTTGTGAATCTGTCATAAGTGCGTGCAAATCTTTTTTTACTGCTTCAAGATCAAGACTTTTAAATGCTTCTGCATAATTGAAGTCTTTATTCATAGGATCTGAAAGTGGCGAATGCTGTCGCAGGATACTTACCTTTAACTGATTGGGCCACCAGTCACGGTTTTTTGTGCCTGTTGCAGCTGCATTATCCATACTGCCATTGTGAAAAGGGCACTTGCTGATGTCATTTGATTGATTTTCCATGATTTACAAATTTTATTTTTTTGTTTTTTGTATTATTTTCGATACTACTAATTTACAAACAAAATAAAAAGGATGTATGCGTTATGAATATTATATCAATCTACTTTAATAGATAAAATCTATTGTTTTGATTTTAATTAGTTTGTTATTTAAGATTTTTACCTATAAATGAACTATATAAAAAAACCTGTAAATAAAAATTCACAGGTTTCTCTTTAAACAATTAACTATTAAAAAAATAAAATCAATCCGGATTTGCCAGTATCTTATACAACTCGGCATTTGAAATATAAAACTGATTTTCAATACCAATTTGAGACAGTTTTGCACTCACCAGATTATTCTCTCTCGAATTGATCAGGAAAATGGAGCTTTCGCCAAATGAAAACAATTTCTCTTCAGAGTTTAGCATTGTCAAATAATCTTTTACCAGACTGTCAATAACTTCTTTTTGCTTTTTTAAAGATGTAATTTCAGTTTGCTGCGCTTTTATTTTGTTTTTGAGTTCTAGTCTTTGCTGATCGATATCAAATTTTAAATCCTGCATTTTTAATTTAGCCAGTTTTAGGCTTCCGCGTTCTTTTCTCAAAAAAATCGGAATGCTGAAATCAATATTAAATTTGTAATCATCGGCATTAAAAGAATCAAAATAAACAGGTTCAGAAATGTAATTGTAACCAACATTGACCTTTGGCAAAAGCGAATTTGCTTTTAATTTTCTGTTGATTTCCAATATTGATAATTTAGTTTCTAAAGCTTGTATTTTAGGATGCGATTCTAATGTTTCAACATTTACCATCATCGCATCTGTTTTTAGCGTTTCTTCAACAGTTTCAATTAAATTTTGTTCCGGTTTTACATGATCTTCCAATTCTACAGGAACATTTTCAATCCATAAATAATTTGAAAGATTAAGTCTGGCTTTTGCCAATTTTAAATTTCCGTTTTCAACATTCAGTTGCCTGTTTCGTACAGTAATTTTAGCTTCGACACTATCAATTGCGGGAGAATCACCAAGTTCGATCAGTTTTTTTACGCCTTCAAAACGGGTACTCGCAAAACCCAGATAACTTTTATAAAGTTCGGCTTCGTTAAAGCTTTTCCTCCATTCAAAATAAGCCTCACTTGCTTTGTATAAAACAGCTATCGCTTTTAATTTTCGTTCGGCATCGCTTAATTTTATCTGTAGTTTACCTTCTCTTACATCGGCCATACGTTGGTTGATGAACATTCCCTGCCCCAGAGCCACACTAATTCCAAGAGAAGTTAATCCTGCCTCTGGTGTACGATTTTGCGGGTTGTAATATTGCCCGTCTGTATCATCAAATCCGGCTTTAACTTCAATTCCATACCAAGTTGGGATTTTGAAACTGCTGTTTAACAGCGAATAATATTCTGTTCCTTTAAATTCTTTTTTATTGTAATCTACTTCAATTTTTGGATCAAAACCACCACGCGCCACCATAAGTTTTGCCTGTGCATTACTTACTTCAAGATTGGCTTGTTTTACCAGCGGGTGGTATTTTTTTACGTATCCTAAAAATTCGCTGTAGCTTAGTTCTTCTTTGTTAAAATCCTGACTGTATGAATGTAAAAAACCAAGGAAAAACAAAAAAGAAAACACAACGTATCTTATTTTATTTTTTCTCTTTTCCATTTGCTGCTTTTTCATCTGACTTATAATAATTTGGCGGAAAACCATTTAGGTTACGCCATATTTCATACCATACAGAAACTGTTTCTAATAAGGCGATACTTTGTGCCCCTGCACCAATACTCAATTCTTTTGGCCATTTTTGATCTTTACCATCCGGAGAAATAAGCACTCTGTATTTTCCGTTGGCACTTATAAAGTTTTCAATTGCTACAATTCTTCCGCCAAAAGTTCCATAAGATAAACCCGGCCAGCCTGAAAATACAATTCTTGGCCATCCATCAAACCAAACTCTAACTTTTGCACCACGATGCACCAACGGAAGATCGATAGGATCTACATAAGTTTCTACTGCAATATCATAGCTAGACGGCATAATACTTACAACCGGAGTTCCTTCTTTAATTGTTTCGCCAAGACCCGCCAATAAAGCACGATTTACGTAACCGCTTTGAGGAGCAGTAATATAATACATGCCGTTTCTTAAACTATAGTTTACATATTGATTCTGCAGTTTATTTACTTGGGCTTTAGTATCATATTGCGTACTTAAAGCAGTAAACTTATCGCTTTTTGATTTCGAAATTTTCTCAGTATATTCGGCTGTAATTCTATTTATTTCGACTTTCGCATTGATCAGTTCGTTTTTACTGCTCAAAAGTTTGTTTTGCTGCGTAATGATATACGCTTCAGATTCCTGAAGTTTTAATCTTTTTTGTTCGACATCTGTAAGTGGTTTTAAACCTTCTTTGTTAAGTGCTGTCGAACGATTAAATTGAGTAGTAGCGATTCTTAATTGCGTTTTTACAGCTTCAAGATCCATACTGTCACTTTTAATTTTTAAGTGCGCCTGTTTTATTTTATTCTGAGCCTGTTGTAGTTTTAATTCTCTTTCTGTATTAAGCGACTGTGCCTGAACATCAAGTGAGTTTACTTTATCACCGTATGATTCTACTGCCATTTTTTTTGCATCCACCTGATCTTTTGTATTTCCAACCAGATTCGGATCTAAATAATCTTCTTTGGTTTCAGAAATAAACAAAATCGTGTCTCCTTTTTTTACATAATCACCTTCCTGAACGTACCATTTTTCGATTCTTCCGGCAATGGCATTATGGACGGTCTGAGGTCTTTGATCCGGTTTTAAAGTTGTAACAGAACCACTCCCTGAAATATTTTGAGTCCACGGTAGAAAAAGACATGCAACAGCAAATAGTAAAAAACCAACTATTACCCTGTTTAAAATTTTATAATGTGGTCTGCGGGCAACGCTGGTAATAGAAGCGTATTGTCCCGGAGTTATGAGTATATTATTATCTTTAGATATATTGAGCATGATTAAAGCTTTATGTCGTTAATAATTTTTCCGTCATCAATCGTGATCATACGGTCGCATTTGTCCATCCAGACATCACTTTTAGAAGTTACAATTACCGTCCAGTTATTTTCTTCGGAAAGTAAAAAATCAATGATTTTACCCGAAGTCAATTCGTCCATTTTATCAACAGGATCTTCGAGAAATAATATATTAGGTTTGTGAACAATGCTTCGTGCCAACAATATTTTTTGAATATCCGACGCAGAAAGTTCTCCCCCACCCGGATGAATCTGATTTTCGAGTCCGTTTGGAAAAGTTTTAATATACGGTGTCAGGCAAACATTATCCAATGCCCATTTTAAATCATCATTATTAATGGCTTTATTTCCAAAAAGAATGTTTTCTCTAATGGTTCCTGCAAAAAGCGTATCGCCCTGCAAGAAAGTTCCGGCCTGCGCTCTGTATGCATCTTCGTCCAGACGGTTCATGTAATTATCTGTCACGTACATGGCACCGCTTTCAGGTTCAAGTAAACCGGAAAGTAAACGTAATAAGGTACTTTTTCCGGCTCCGTTTGTTCCTCTTAATACTATTTTTTCGCCCTGAGCGATTTTTAGATTAATATTTTTAAGTGATTTTTTATTATAACCCGGATAATTATAGGCAATGCTTTCGGTTTCGATTGTAATTCCGGTTTCGGTTACTGTTGCTGTTTTCGGAATACAGGATATTTCCATATCCGTTACCTGACCAATTTTCTCTACAGAAGTCAGCACATCATAAAAAGATTCCAGACCAAAGATTATTTTTTCTACAGAATTGATTAGTAATACGATAACAATTTCAGCAGCTACAAACTGCCCAATGTTCATTTGATGGTGAATTACCAGAAAACCACCAATCGACAGCAGGGCAGCCGTAACTATTACTTTAAAAATAGTAAGCTGAATGTATTGTTTTTTCATTACCTGAAAATGCTTTTCGCGGTAATTGACGTATTGACTTACGTAACTATCATTTCTTTCGAGAGCATATTCGAAACTTCCTTTTTTGCGGAAGCTTTCGCGGTTGCGCGCTATTTCCTGAAGCCAGGCCGCGACTTTGTATTTAAACTTCGATTCGTTAAGACTGGTTTCAAGACCTTCTTTGTATGAAAATTTAAAAATGATATACAAAATTGCGATAAAGAAAAGCCCGATAACCGTAAAGAAAGAATGGTATAAAACCAATAATATAATCCCAAGACCTACCTGTAAAAAAGCGGTACAAAAGTCTAATAAAAGTTTTGCAGTTCCTTTTTGTACCATTAAAGTATCAAAAAAGCGGTTTGCTTTTTCAGGCGCATATTCAGAATGCATTTCCTTAAATTTGATTAAAGGCATTCTGTAAGCAAATTCAAATGAAGATCGCACAAAAATTCGCTGTTGCAAATTCTCCACAATTCGAAGCTGTAAAATAACGAGAACACCTCCAAATGCTACTCCGACAGTAACTAAAAATACAAGTACAATCCAGGAAACACTAAGCTGGCCGCTTTGTATAAAGTTGATAATAGCCTGGATTCCTAACGGCAGCGAAAGGTTGACCAAACCAGCAAAAGCAGCGTAAAAAATAATTTGATATACGTCGCGTTTATCTAGTTTGAGTAAATTAATAAAACGTTTAAATGGTGTCATGAATTTATATATAAATACAAGATTAATAGATAGATAATATATACGGCAAATGCCATATAAAGGATTTTAGAATTGCTTCTAATCCGAAAAAAAAAGAGTATTTATACTATGAATTGAGGAGGTGGCAAATGAATTTTGCCATGAAAACCGAAAGTGAAAATCGGGTTATTTATATAATTTTTTCCTTTAGTCCCTGTTTTAATATATAAATCAGGCAATGAAGCACTTAAAGGAATTAAATAATCTAATGAAGGAATACCTTTTGCAACTTTAGCAGTCTTTGCATCTTTAGATTCAAAATCATTTTTTTCTTCGGTAATACCGTCACATTTAAAAATCTTTTTTAGAAAATTACAGGTCATTCCTTTAATAGAATCCTGTTCTGTATTTTCTTTAATGATTTGGCTCAGACTATTAGACATGTTCATACTGCTCATTAAAAAGTACCCAATTAGCAACACCTGAAGGCATTTGCATAAAAGACTATTTTTAATTTTGTTCAGCATTCTATCGTTTCTAAATTTACTTTTTAACCCAAAAAAACAGCTCTCATTTTGTATAAAAACCAATCTTATTTAAGCTGATTTTCCTACCATTTTTTCGTGGGTGCGCAATTTAAAACTAAATTGAAAGCGCAACATTAGAATAACATTAGAATTTGATTAAATCCAAACAATAAACTGATTAACAAATACTTAAACAATATAAACATTCTTTTTTTTATGTTATTTTTTTATTAATTAGCATATTTATAAAAAAAAAGAGACAATTATAAATTATCTCTCTTTTGATTTTCCAAATTAAATTCCGAATTTATTTCCAGCGATTTTGCCTTCAAAAAAACTTTACTTCATATAAAAACTACAAGTTAAAAAAGAAGCAGAATTTGGTTTTAATATTCAAAAACCAAAATTAAAAAGGGAGATTAGATTTAGTTGATAAAACCAAATTTATCCTCAAAAATTTTCCCGATAACCGGAATAGGTTTCTTTTGCTCGTTGGCTGCATTTATGATTCCGAAAATCCATAAAATGAAAATAGCGTAACCAATATAATTCAGAAAATAAAGTGAAGTAATCGAAAATACGATTACAGAAAGCACAATATTTACAGCAAATGATACCAGAAAAATTCCGAAGCCTTGTTTAAGGTGATAGGTTACCAAATCACTTTTTGGCGTTAAATCTTTGCTTTTTACGTAGGCTATAATCCAACCAATAATGGTGATGTAGCTCAGGATTGATAATGTTTTTTTATCCATTGTTCTATTTATTTGTATGGTTCAAAAATAAATACAACACCGGAAACTTCAAGCAAACACTTTGTTACTGGTAGCTTTTAATTGGTATTTGTAGCACTTGAATGTATAATCCGTCAAGAGCTATATCATTATAATTCATCTTTCATTAATTTAAAAAACTGCTCTTTTTTTCCTCTCGAAACAGGCACGGCAGATTTGTCATTCATGTGTATCATTCCTTCTCGCGAATAACTTAAAATGGCGTTTATATTGATGAGATGCGACTGATGAACGCGAAAAAACAAGGGCGGAACCAGAATGTCTTCGTAATTCTTTAACGGTTTGGAAACCATTATTTTTCTGCCATCTACAAGAAAAAATGTGGTATAAGAACCCGAAGTTTCGCATCTGATAATGTGATCTAATTTTACCACATACATCGCTTCCTGCGTGGGCAATACAATCCTGTCCGGTGTTTTAGAGAGATTAGTTTGAAGCTCATTAATTTGCTGGTTTTCAAGAACTCTTTCTTTTAAAACTGCAATTCGGTCGATTGCCATTTTTAATTCCTGCGGATCAATGGGCTTGAGCAAATAATCTATGGCGCTATACTTAAAAGCATTTACGGCATGCTGCTCATAAGCGGTTGTAAAAATGAGATGAAAAGATTGAAAAGTAAGTTGCTGAAGTACTTCAAAACCAGTTCCGTCCTTCAGCATAATATCCATAAAAACGAGATCAGGTTTTAGTCTGTCGATCATTTTTTTTGCCTCGTCAACACTTTCTGCATAACCAATTATCTGAACCAAATCTCCGGCCACCATTTCGAGCATAATCGATAAGGCTTCTCTCAGCCTGTTTTCGTCTTCAATAATTATCGCTTTATAAATCATAATGTCGGAATATTTAAAATTACGATACAACCCTGCCCGTCTGTAACATTATCACGTTCTATAACTTTAAAACCGGCATTTGGGTTTTCTTTTTTCATTTTTGCCAGTCTTTCGTCTGTAATTGTGGTCGAAAGAGATTCGTGCGTATCATTAATTTTCAGTTTCCTGGATGCCGCCAATCCTATTCCGTTATCTTTAATAGTGCAAATTAAATTGCTTCCGTTTTCATCCAGTGCAAAATAAATTTCGATCAGTCCTCTTATATGATTTGCCTGTGGTTTTAAACCGTGTTCGACTGCATTTTCTATAAAAGGCTGAATCAATAATGGCGGTATCAGAATGTCCTTTTCTACTTCATCGGCACATTCAATTACATAATCAAACCCATTATTTAAACGGAGCTGCTGTAATTCGATATAATTTTTTAAGGTATTTATTTCTTCTTTCAGCGATATGGTTTCTTTTCTGGATTGCTCCAAAACCTGTCTGGTAAGTTTAGCAAATTTATTGAGATACGAAACGGCGGGAACGGTATCTTTTTGAAGGATCATACTTTGGATATTTCCCAAAGCATTAAAAATAAAATGCGGATCCATTTGCGAGCGAAGCAATCGTCGTTCAAGAAATAATCTTGCCGACAAATTTTCGATTGTTTCTTTTTCCATTAACTGCATTTTCAATTCGCTGTTGGCTTGTTCCTGCTGCAAAAATTCTTCCCGATTTTGATAATACCGCTGACGATAATGATACGAACGAAACATAAAAACGAGTCCAATTAACAAAACGCCGGCAATTCCGTAACCTAATAATTTATTTTGCTGCTCGAGTTCATTTTCAAGTTCAAGCTGTTTGATACGTTCTATTTTTTTTGCAGATTCATATCTCGCATCTGCATTTTGAAGAATTGACTGCGTTGATTCTTTGTACTTTAACTGGTTGTATTTTGTAAATAACGTATCGTAACCATAATAGGCTTCAAAATCTCTTCGCTTAACCGAAACTTCTTTTAAGCAATCATAAAAAGTGGCCAAAAGATAATTATCCGTATAAGGAAGACTTTTTTGATACTTGATACCGTCAATAAATAAAAGTTCGGCTTTAATATAATCGCCTTTTTGCGTAAAATAAAATCCCTTTAAACCTATCGCGCTTCGGTATATAATTTTGATATTATATTTTTTAGCAATAACGGTTGCTTTTTCCAGATTCTGCAAAAAAGCTTTTTCATTAATAGGCTGAGGCCCTTTTGTATACAGATCAGCCAGATTTATATACGCTATGCCAATATTACTTTTGCTGACTATTTTAGCTTCATTTTTTTCAGCAAAGGAAACCGTTTCCTGAAAAAAATTTAAAGTCGATTCCCAGTCTTTTACTCCTTCGGTTTCAATATTATCGGTTAAAAAACTTCCAAAAGCCAGTCTCGCATACATTTGGCTTTCGGGATCACCAGATTTTTCGGCATGTTTCATGGCTTCACGTGCATACTTTTCGACTTTTGTTGGCGATGCAGGCGAAAAAAGATAAGAGATATCCGAAGCAATTTTTGCACATTGATCGTGTGCATTTATCTTCGAAAATAATTTATAAGAATCTAACAAATAATTCAGTGCCTGAGGTTTATCATCAATATAAGATTTTAAAGATCCCATTGCGGCAGCTGCTTGTGCCTTAGCCCTTATGTTTTTAACTTTTTGTGCCAAAAAATAAGCGGTATCTGCATAGTGCAAAAATTCTTTAAGATGCAGCAATCGCCTTTGTGTCATGGCCATGTAGGCGTATGAAATTATTTCATCTTCTTTGCTTTTATTTTTTATAGCCAATTGAAGCGCCTGCTGCTGAATTTTAAGACAGGCAACAGTATCAGAAAAACGTTTGGCATATCCTTTTGCAGCCATTTTTTCAACTGCAGAAATATTTTGTGCCTGAATTGATATTGCAAATAAAAACAAAACCAAAAGGTATAAAAGGAACTTTAATTTGCTGTTTTTATCTAAAATACTAGTAAAAATTTGATACATAAATAATCATTAATACCGGCAAAATACAAATTGTGTTTGATTTACCAAACATTTCGGTATCGATTTTAAATTCATAAAACTCTAAATGAGAAGATCTTAAAAGAAATAAAAAACCTACAGGATTCGCAATATATTTCAGAATGAACCAAACAAAAACCAAAACCATCCATTTACCAATTCCCAATTGTTAATGGCTCGTGTATAGCGTAATCTTGTTCTAATTAATTATTTTAAAATGAATTCTATTATGAATAAGAAAAAACTTTCTTTACTGCTACTCTTCTTCTGTTTTTTAACGGGAATTGCATATGGGCAACAACTTGATGATAAACATACAAAAATTGAAATCATGGTTAAAGACGGAAATAAACCGATCACGGTGCAGGTTCGATCTTCCAGTATTTCTTTTAGCAAATCGGCCAATCTTACAGCCAAAGATTCTATTCAGAAAAATTATTATATCGCGATAGATTTAGAACGCCATGATATTAATTTATTAACTGCTTTTGCGAAAAACAAAAAAGGGCTTGACGGACAAATTATGATGACTGATACTAACGGAAAAACGCCTGCGCGAAAAATTGAATTTAAAAAGGCAACTTTAGATGCATTAACAGACCAGTTTACAAATGATTATTCGAGTGCCTATTTATCTCTTAATTGCAGCGGACTTGTAATAGATGGCATCAACATAGAATAAAGTTATGGAACTTCAACATTTTACAAAAAACGGCAATCAGTATATCATGAAAAAGCAATACATTTTTGGATTGATTGTGAGTTTTGGTATGGCGGCTTTTGCCATTGTGGGTATTTGGATAAATGAAATCATCATGGTCTGGATTTTTGGCATTTTGGCGGTTCTTTGTTTTATTTCGATCTGGATGAAACATGTTGTCATCGATTTGGACAAAAATGAGATTACGGTAAAAGTGGGATTAATAAATCCTGTTGTTCGTATTCCGCTAAAAGACTTTTTAAACTTTGAATTGGTGCGCATTACACAATATTTAATTACGACAAATACCTGTTTGAATGTCTATTATTTAAAAAACGGAGAAGAAAAAGCAGCCATGATTGCACAAGGATTTACAAAAAGATCGATGCAAAATCTGGTAAATGAAATTGACGAAATAATGAGGCTCAATGAACATTCGAGATAAATACGGAATTGAAGAAAATCTAAACTGGTTTTCTCTTCAGCCTGTAAAACCGCTACAAAATGTATCACAGTGGTTTTTGGCAGGAATTTTTGCAGCGGGAATTCTTTTGGCATTATTGGGTGAAATACTAAGCGAAGTAATGCGATATTCTATTGCTGTATTATTGATTTATGGCGTATTGCACAGTTTATATGATATTATAATAAGAGCCAAAATTCGTTATACTTTTGATATACGAAGCAATGCTGTTTACAGAACGATTCCGTTTTTTTCAGAAAAAAAGATAATGAAACTCGAAGAAGCTGTAATTTTTGTAAGTTCGTACATGGGAAGCTGGCATTATAGTTTAGGCGCCAAAAAAAGTCATTTTGTAAAGAGTTATTTTATTAGCGAAAATTTTAGTTCCGGAAAAAAAAGCGAACAAAAACAGCTGGAATATGAAGAACAAATTTTGATTAAAATTCACAAACTAATCGACGCCGTTCAGCCTTTGGCATAATATTGATATTTACAGCAAATGAAAAACTTATTTTTATATTTGATTTTTAGCCTTTTTACTATTTATAATCTGAGCTGTAATTCGGTTTTTAGAAGCAAAAATCAAGCGGTTGAAAATTCTAAACGGGATACTATTTATTTAAATGAAGATTTAAAAAAGCAATTAAGTCCGGTTTTAAAAAATTCTAAACGGATTAATTCCATAAAAAACTGGACTATAAAAACCAAAAGTTTGTGGGAAACGGCAGAAGGCGGAGAAGCAAAATTTTATTACAAAAACGGAAAACTGGAAAAAATCACCACGCATTATTTGAGTGAAACTTTTCAAAAACTAACGGTTTACCATTTAGAAAATCAAAAATTATCTTTTGTTTTTGACAAATACTACCAATACAATCGCCCCATGTATTATGATTCTATTGCCATGAAAAGTAATAACGATACCGAAGTATTCGATTTTAATAAAGCAGAAATAACAGTAAACAGATATTATTTTTTAGATCAGAAATTGATTTACCAACTCGATAGCGAAGATTGTGGCGCGCCATTTTCGACTGATTATTTGCTTGAAGCAGAAAAAGAAATAAAAAGGGAGTTTGAATATTTAGTGGAGATTTCAAATCAGAAATAAAAAAAAGGAGACTTTTCTAATTTAAGAAAGTCTCCTTTTTTCTAAATATATTATCGCTCCAAATCCGCCTTTGGTAAAAGTTTTGGTCTGTTTGCATCATTCGATAAAATCCATCCGGTGCGGTACATCCATTCTGTCATTTTGTGGAGTTTTGTATAGTCAATGTTTTCAGATTCATCCATTGGTGTGTGGTATTGACTGTGCAAAACACTGGTAAAAAACACAGCCGGAATTCCCTTGCGTACATATGGCAAATGGTCTGAACGGAAGAAAAAATACTCCGGATGTTCTGGTTTGTCCCACAATTTATCCAATTCAAATTTCGGACCTTCGTCATTGGCTTTTTTCGCAATCGCAACGAGATCTGAGGAATTTTCGTGTGGCGGAGTCGAACCTAAAAGTGCTGCCTGATTCACATTATTTCGGCCAATCATGTCTCCGTTTAAAACCGCAACAATATCTTTTTCAGGAACTGTAGGATGTTCAGCATACCAGCTTGATCCTAATAAACCACGTTCTTCTGCACCATGAAAAACAAATAAAGCAGTTCTTTTGCCGGGTTGTTTTTTATACGCTCTTGCCATTGCCAGCATCGCTACACACGTACTTGCATTATCGTCTGCACCATTGTAAATAGAATCCTGACCGTATTTTTGTCTCACGCCATCATGATCCTGATGACCGCTAAAAAGTACATATTCATTTTTCAATTTAGCATCAGTTCCTTCTATTTTTCCAACCACATTTACAGAGGGATATTTGTAGGTTTCTGAAACGACTTCGGCAGATAAATTATCTTTTGAGTTTTTTAGAAATTCTAACTGATCGTTGTGCAGCCAAAAAACAGGCATTCTTGGCGGCACCGGAATTTTATCCCTAAAACCCTGAATTCCGTAAACGCCTCTCGTCATTTGCGGCTCTACCTGCGACCAGCTTTTTTCTCCTAATTCATCGGCTACAATAATAAGTGCAACGGCTCCTTTCTGAATTAAAAATTCATAATATTTTTGTTTTACAAGTCCGGGATAACGTCTGTCAAAAAGCGAAATCTCATCCGGAATTCCTTCTTTCGAAGCTAATAAAACAACGGCTTTTCCTTTAATATCAATTTTGTCAATTTCCTGAGTCGACGAGGTTCCTAAATAAATTAACGGAGCATTGACTTTGGTATTCGTAGTTTCGGCTATTAAAACTTCGCTCCACAATTTGAACTGTTTTTGCCCTATTTTGAATGTTGTATTTGCAGTAACCTGATGTCTGTATAAATCAAAAAACTGAAAAAAAGTTCCGTCATCTCCGGCTGGCGACATTCCCGCTTCTTTGGCTTTATTGGCCAGCCACATCGACACTTTTAATTCGTCTAAAGTTCCGGCTTCGCGACCGTTAAAATGATCGCCGGCCATTTCGTACATATCTGTTTTTAAATCCTTTATGGTTATCGCACTTACCAGAGGTTTTTTAATTGCCTGTGCAAAAACAACTCCACTGTAAGCTATAAAAAGTAGTATAATTTTATTTGTCATGGGTTTTAATTTAAATCCAAACTTAGTAATTAAATGATAACAAAATATTTTTTTTGATTTTAAGCCCTTTTTAAAATCATAAAATATCGTTTACAATTCCTTCACTTTCAATTAAATCAATTCTATAATTAATTTCTAAAGATTCTTCAAAAAATGACTTATTTTCAATTTAAATCTTTGCTGATTCTCAATTAAAACAAGACTTAACCTACAATTCACTAAACAGAGATTTGCAAATATTTGAATCTTCTGCAAAAGAATATTCCGTTTTTTAAAAAAATTAAAGATTTCTTGCTTATAAATTAACAATTCAGCATTTATAGAGGCGATTAGAAATAAAGAATATTTGAGTATCCAAAAAATTAATAATATTGCTAAAGTGAATAAATCATTCTGATTATGTCTTTAAACTCCAGTTTTGACGAAAATAAACTTCTTCATGAGTTATCTCAGGGAAGCGAGCTGGCTTTTACGGAATTATACAATCGTTATAAAAATTTGGTTTACGGTACAGCTTTAAAAATAACAAAATCAAAAGTTCTGGCTGAAGAAGCTGTTCAGGATGTATTTTTAAAAATTTGGCAGAATCAGGAAAAGGCAGCCGAAATAACCAATTTTGAAAATTATCTTTTCATTATTTCCCGCAATCATATTTTTGATATGATCAAAAAAATAGCCCGCGAAACGAATATGGCTTCTGATATAACTTATAAAAATAGTGCTGCTGATGATACTGATACGGCAATTAAAGACGATCAGTACAATGTTATTTTAAATCAAATTATTGAACAGCTTCCGCCACAGCAGCAAAAAATCTACAAAATGGCGAAGATGGAAGGTTTAAGTCATCAAAAAATTGGAGAGAATTTAGGCATTTCTACAGAAACCGTTAAAAAACACATGGCTCAGGCTTTAAAATTTGTCCGTTTTAAAATTTCGCCTTACATGAATCTTTTTATGTCTTTATTTTTGTTTTCAAGTATTTGAATTTACTTCGGAAAACACCTTTAAACATTCGCAAATTATTTTTTTTACGATTTTTTTACATTTTTTTCACTTTCGACTACTCCCTCCCTCTTTTTCAATCGTCTTTATAATAAAGAACAAGAATTTAAGGGGGAAATTCCAATATTTAAATTCCAAATTCCAAATTCCAATGTTTAGGGTTTAGTTTTTAGAGTTTCCTATCACTGAAAACGAAATTTCAATATTGGGATTATAAATTTAAAGATTCCATTTTTTGGAATTTAAATATTGGAATTTCCTTTTTTTTTTTTTTTGAATTTAAATTTTAAACTTCCCCAGGTTTACCATTTATAAAACTAATATTAACTCATAATTACAAAGCAAATGCATCAAAAAGTATTTGAAGAATTATTGGAAAGCTATTTACAGAATACAATTTCTGAAGTAGAAAAACAGCAGCTAATGGAAATTATTCGTAATGGAATGCATGATGATTTCATCAAAGAAAAAATCACTATGCTGCTTCAGGAGAATAAAGGTTTGGATCTTTTAGACACTCAAAAAAGTGATAGTATTTTAAAATATATTCTTTCTAGTCCTTCAACGAAAGTTATTCCGATTAGAGAAAAATCATCTAAAAAAACAATTCGCGTAATCTTGTCGATTGCAGCAGCGATTACGATTTTATTCGCCATCAGAAGTGTTTTCTTTTATACAAATACACCTGATCCTGTAAAAACAACAACATCTGAAACAGCCGAAGAAGTAAATCCGATTTTAGCTTTTAGCGGCAAACAGCTTATTCATTTGCCTGACGGAAGTACGATTTTGCTGAATGAAAACAGCAGCATAGAATACAATCAGAATACTTTTAATACTAAAACCAGAGAAGTAACCTTAACCGGAGAAGCCTATTTTGACATTAAACGAAACGAGACAAAGCCGTTTATCGTTCATACTGATAAAATACAAACCAAAGTTTTAGGTACAGCTTTTAATATTAATGCTTACAGCAAATCCGGAAAAATTGAAGTTACGGTAACCCGTGGTAAAGTACAGGTTGGTGATGTCGAAAAAGTATATGGCGTAATTACGCCAAACCAGCAGATTACGGTAAATAAAAACACGCTTGATCACACACAAAATACGGTAAATGCCGAAGCTGTTGTAGAATGGAAAAGTAAATACCTGATTCTGGATAACATTAATATGGAAGAAGCGATTGCGCTTATTTCTCAAAAATATAAGGTGCCTATTACGCTTTCTAACGAAAATATTAAAAATTGCCGAATTACTGCGAGCTTCCTAAATGATGAAGATCTGGATCATATTCTAAAAGTAATCTGCAGTGTTATTGAAACGGAATATCACTATACAAAAAACGGCGCAATTGTTCTGGAAGGAAAAGGTTGCGAATAAAAATCTATTAATAATTAACCTTAAAAAAACTAGCCTATAGCATAAAACCAAAAAAAAGCCATCTAGCTCCTACACCAGATGGCCACGATTCTTAATAATTATACCAGTAACCATTAAAAAACATGCAAATTTATGAAATTACGCTGTAAAACAACCACGTTTGATAGGGAAAAGAATGCACCTTTATTTCACCTGTCAAAAAAAACCCTCAAGATTATGCGAATCAGCTTATTCCACATTTTCTTATTGACCTGCGGCACCCACATGGTTTTCGCAAATGAAATGAACGGTCAGTCTTTAGAATCGATATCTGTTGATATTGAACTTCATAACCAGGATATAAAGACTTTATTTAAAAATATTGAAAATAAAACGGGATTACTTTTTGCGTATCAACCGCAGATTATTAAAGATTTTCCGAAAATAAATACACCAAAAGGACGAAGATCTGTAAGCGATATTCTTGATTATGTACTAAAAGGCAGCAACCTTGTCTATAAACAGGTAGATAAAAATGTTGTGATTTACAGAAAAGAAAGCAGCAAAACAGAAACCAATTCAGCAAAAGAAAATACTGCCGAAGCAAATTATATGCTTGCAGGAAAAGTGCTGGATGAAAATGGTCTGCCATTGCCGGGTGTAACCGTTACACTTTTGGGCGGAAACAAACAGGGAATATCCGATTTTGACGGACAATTTTATATTGAGTTGCCTTCTGGAAAACACGTTTTGAGAGTATCTTATTTAGGATATAAATCTCAGGATATTACTGTTGAAAACCAAGTATCTGTAACCATTAAAATGCAGCCCGATTTAGCTAAACTAGATGAGATTGTAGTTATTGGTTATGGAACAACTACTAAAAGAACAGCAACTGGATCTGTAGTTAAAATTACCTCTGAAGATATTGAAAAACAGCCTGTAACGAATCTTTTGCAAACATTACAAGGAAGAACTCCGGGTGTTTTTGTAACACAGACTTCTGGTTATGCAGGAAGTGACATGAACATTAGTATTCGAGGCAGAAATTTTATTGCAGGAAACAATCTTCCGCTTTATATTGTAGACGGTGTTCCTTATATTGGAAACGATATTAAAGAGCAGGTACAGCAGGATAATGTGATACAAGGCGCTCAAAAATCTACAAGTCCGCTTAATATTATCAACCCGAATGATATTGAAAGCATCGAAATTTTGAAAGATGCTGATGCAACGGCCATTTATGGCTCAAGAGGAGCAAATGGAGTTGTACTTATTACGACCAAAAAAGGAAAATCAGGAGAAACAGAATTTACCGTAACCACCAATTCAGGAGTTTCTGAGGTAGCACACATGGTAAAAACATTAGATACGCCTGCTTATCTTAATATGCTGCAAACTGCTTTAAACAATAATGGCGATGTGGCCGATGTTGATAGCAATGGTATTGCCCTTACAGACTGGGATCCGAATGCGCAAACCAACTGGCAGAAAAAATTAATTGGAGGGACAGCAAACTTTAATAATTTTTCGGCTTCCTTAAAAGGCGGAAGTGATACTACGAATTTCCTATTAAGTGCCGCTTATCACAAAGAAACCACTGTGGTTCCCGGAGATTTTAGTTATAATAAATTTTCTACCAACTTTAATGTCAACCACACTACGCTGGATAAAAAACTAAAATTGGGAGCCTCTGTTATTTTTGCTACAGATAATAACAAACTTCCTTTTTTTGATATTACAACTTATGCGGTGGGTACTGCACCAAACCGTCCTTTATATAATGCAGACGGAAGCTTGTACTGGTCACCGGATTATTTTAGCGACATCAACCCTATTGGCGCTTTGGGCAAAAGAGTAGATGATAAAGGAATAAACCTGATTACAAGTTTCAGCGTACAGTATGAAATTGCAAAAGGATTTTCTTTTAAAACAGATTTAGGTTACGGAAGAGCCCAAATGCAGAGCAAGCAAACTTTGCCTGCATCGTCTGGTAATTTTGCCTATTCAGAAGCTAACGGTTTTGATTTAAACTTTTCAAGATCCTATACGGTTTCGACCAATAACACGAATAATTTTTCTGTAGAACCTCAGCTGAATTATACGACTGAATTATGGAAAGGAAATTTATCTGCTTTGGTTGGAGGTTCATGGCAAAACAGAAAATCTGAAATGCCCTCTTATGTAAATTCAAGCGGTTACAGTTCAGATAATTTAATTGGAAATTTAGGTACTGCAGAAAATGTAACGGCTTACAACGGCAGTTCAGAATACAAATACATTTCTCTTTTTAGCAGACTTAACTACAATATTGCCAATAAATATATTTTGAATATCAACTTTAGAAGAGATGGTTCGTCTCGTTTTGGAGCAAACAACCGTTTTGGAAATTTTGGTTCTATTGGTGGAGCATGGGCTTTTACAGAAGAAAATTTCATGAAAGATAATACGGTATTAAGCTTTGGAAAAATCCGCTCTAGTTATGGAGAAATAGGAAGCGATGAAATTGGAGATTATCAATATGCCGATACTTTTGACACCCGAACTTATGGTGATGGAAATCCATCTATGACAGCTGCCAGAATTGAAAACCCTAACATTAAATGGGGATTAACAAAGAAATTTGAAGCAGCTATTGATTTAAGTTTCTTTAATGATCGTGTTTCCTTTACTGCTGCTTATTATAAAAACACTTCGAGCAATCAATTGGTGGGCTATACACTTAGCTCTCAGGCAGGATTTACATCATACACGGCAAATTTACCCGCTGAGGTTGAAAACACGGGATGGGAGTTTACTCTTGGTACAACAAACATTCACACTAAAAACTTAAACTGGTCTACTTCTTTTAATATTTCGACCAATGCTAATAAACTGAACAGATTTGATGGTATCGAATTTACAAGTTACTACACGCAATATATCGTTGGAAAACCATTAAACAGTCGATATTTACACACTTTTACAGGCGTAAATGATGCTGGAATTGCTCAGTTTCAAGATGTAAACGGTGATGGCAGAATATCTAACGGACTTGCTGAGACTGGCAGAGGTGACAGACAATATTACGGGCCAACTTATCCTAAATATTATGGAGGAATTTCAAATACAATTAGTTACAAAAAATTCTCATTAGACTTTTTATTTCAGTTTGTAAAACAGGAAGGTACTACTTTAATGGCTACTACTGGAGCACAACCGGGTTACCCGTATAGCATTAGCAATTATCAGGTTGATGAATATAATAATTATGTGACACAAGGAAATACTTTGAGTTCAGGTTTTCAAAATAGTTTCTTTAATTATTTAGGCTCTACTGCCACTATAACAGATACTTCGTACATCAAACTTAAAAATGTGAGTGCTTCTTACATGATCCCTTTAGATACTGCTACGCAAAAAATACTGCAGAGTATTCGTATTTCACTTCAGGGCCAGAATTTGGTAACTTTTACTAAATACAAAGGACTTGATCCTGAAACGCAAGGTTTGGCTTTACCTCCTATGCGTACAATCACTCTTGGAACTCAGTTTACATTTTAAATCTAAAAATCATGAAAAATTATTATACTAAATATACCTATATATTTTCGTTTTTTCTTTTAGCAGGACTTACAGGCTGCGATGAAGCACTAGATGTTGATTTGCCAAGTAATCAGTTATCATCTTCAACTGTATATCAATCAGATGTAACTGCCGAAGCTGCCGTAAACGGAATTTACCAAAGCATGGTCGAATCTGCTTATTATAATGATCTGCATTCTGTTCTTGGCGAAACTTCAGATGAGTTAGTACCCAGAACTGGTATTGCCAATGTTTATAGCTCTAACGAAATCCCTGAAAATGACGGATCGATGAGCAGCATGTGGGGCCAATTTTATAAAACGATTTATAATGCTAATAATGTAATAGAAGGAATTAGCAAAAGCACCACACTTAATCCTGCTAAAAGCAAACAATGGCTTGCCGAAGCAAAATTCTTAAGAGCTTATGCCCATTTTTACCTAACCAATATTTGGGGTGATGTACCTTTAATATTATCGACAGATATAGACGTAACTGCCTTGGCACCAAAAACTGCTCAGCAGGCGGTTTATACTCAAATTGTTCTTGATCTTACAGATGCTTCAAAAGATCTTCCGGTTAATTATGACAATTATGATGACGAAAGAATCAGAGCTACAAAATGGGCTGCCGAAACTTTATTGGCAAGAGTAAATTTGTATTTAGGAAATTGGAATGAAGCTGATGCTCATGCCTCTGCCGTAATAAATCAAAGCGACACTTACAAAATCGTTACCGGTTTAACAGATACCAACAATCCGTTTATCGCTGATAACGAAGAAGCTATCCTGCAAATACCGTATTTTAATGTAACCTATACTTATGAAGGATCTGCTGTATTTACATCCGGCGGTACCTTATTACTAAGAAAAGGGAATGCTCTTTTTGAAACCGGTGATGACAGAAAAACAAACTGGACGATTGATATCAGTAACAATGCCGGCGTCTTTTTGGGCATTGCACCCTATAAATACAAAAATAACTTTAATGATTCTCCTGCAGAGCGTTCTACAATATTAAGATTAGCAGAGCTTTATCTGATAAGAGCAGAAGCCCGTGTGAAATTAAATAACATTACAGGCGCTCAGGAAGATATCAATGTGATCAGAAACAGAGCATTATTAGAATCCACATCTTTAACAGATCCTACCCAGTTAGCAGATTTAATTGCTTTGGAAAGACAACGTGAGTTTTTTGCAGAATGTGGTCACAGATGGCTGGATCTTAAAAGAACCGGAAAACTTGATGAAACACTTTCTGTTTTAACTGATAAAATCTGGAAAACTACGGATAATTTATATCCAATTCCGGAAGATGCTATTCGTTCGAATCCCTTCTTAATTCAAAATACAGGATACTAAATATTAAAATAATGCGGGAATGTGTTTTCAGTAAAAATACATTCCTGCATTTTAAAAAACACTATGGAAACAACAATTGTAAGAGTTGAGGACTTGTCGCATCAATATAGTAAGGATTGGGCGATACAAAATATTAGTTTTGAAATCAAAGAAAACAGGATTTTAGGGCTTCTGGGATCTAACGGAGCAGGAAAATCGACCACGATGAATATTCTTTGCGGAGTTTTAAACCAAACCAAAGGCAATATTTTTATCGACGGAATTAATTTAAAAGAAAACCCAGTTGAAGCTAAAAAACTAATTGGATTTTTGCCTCAAACACCACCTTTGCATTTAGATTTAACGGTAAATGAATACTTAACGCATTGTGCAGAATTACGTCATGTAAAAAAAGAAGATTTAAAAAATGCCGTGGAAAGAGCGAAGGAACAATGCGGAATTTCGCATTTCAGCAATCGCTTAATCCGCAATTTATCAGGAGGATACAGACAGCGTGTGGGTATTGCACAGGCCATTATTCACGAACCGAAATTAATAGTTTTAGATGAGCCAACAAACGGACTGGATCCTAACCAGATTTTAGAAGTTAGAAATTTAATCAAGAAAATCTCAAAAGATAAAGCGGTTATCTTCTCTTCTCACATTTTATCTGAAGTTCAGGCAACCTGTCAGGAAATTAGAATGATCGAAAACGGACATATGGTTTTTGCAGATTCTCTCGAAGCTTTTAACAATCACATCGAAGCCAATACTTTAACGGTAAGCTTTGAAAATCCGCCTGAAATTAAGGTCATCAAAGATATTCCTGAAGTTCTAAATGCTGTTTTTCTTTCGGATAAAAAAATGCAGATCACTTTTGAAGGTACACAGGAAATCGCCGAAAAAATTGTAGCGCTCAGCGTTTATAACAACTGGAAATTACGTGAAATTCAATTTGAGAAAGTTTCTCTTGATGAAATTTTTGCACAATTATCTAAAAAAGCGCCTTCTAAAAACTCTCCTACTTCTTAAAAAATACACAAATGAAAACAATATATAGAATCGCTAAAACAGAACTCAACACCATGTTTTATTCGCCTGTTGCATGGGTTGTTTTAGTAATATTTTCGATCCAGTCGAGCTGGAAATTCTTTGACACACTCGAACGTTTTGAAAAGGGTCAAAAAATGGGACAAAACATGGATAATATGACACAAGTCATATTTTCTGGATTTAGTGGTCTTTTTACCGAAATGCAAAATTATTTATACCTCTATGTTCCGCTATTAACAATGGGATTAATAAGCCGCGAAATCAATAGCGGTTCTATCAAACTTTTACTTTCATCACCCATCCAAATTAAAGATATCGTATTGGGTAAATTCCTTGCCATTGCCGGCTACTGCTTATTATTTATGGCTATTCTGGGTTTAATTGGTGTCTCTGCCTATTTTTGTATTGATAATTTAGACATTAGTTTCGTTTTATCGGGCCTTTTGGGCTTGTATTTATTGGTTTGCACATACGCCGCAATTGGTTTGTTCATGTCTTGTCTTACCTCTTATCAGGTTGTGGCTGCCATTAGTACTTTAGTAGTTTTAGCAGGTTTAAACTTTGTAGGCAAACTATGGCAGGATATTGATTATGTTAAAGATCTTACCTATTTCCTTTCTATTTCCGGGCGCGCCAATGAAATGATCGAAGGACTTATTGTGAGTAAAGATGTGCTTTATTTTATTTTGGTGAGTACGCTTTTTATTGGCTTGAGTATTTTTAAATTACAAACAGGCAGAGATGCTCAGACTGTTTCAAAAAGAGTTTTAAAATATAGCGGATTAGTCGTTGCAATATTTTCACTTGGTTATATTACTTCCAGAGCTCCATTGACTTTTTATGCAGATATGACGCGCACAAACGACAGAACACTAACCAAAGCAAGTCAGGAAATTGTAAAAAAAATCGATGGTCCTATCAAAATCACCACTTATGTCAACCTGTTAGATATTAATTATTATATGGGTATGCCGTATTCTCAAAATCAGGATTTTGCCAGTTTTGACAAATACTCTCGTTTTTTACCTCAGATAGAAATGGATTATGTGTATTATTACGATACGTCTACAAACACAGCCTTGTATGAGCAAAATCCGGGATTGAATGACAAACAACTGGCAGAAAAATTGCTGGAAACTCAAGATATAAAACTAAAAAAATTATACTCTCCTGACGAAATAAACAAAATAATCAACTTAAAACCAGAACAAAACAGAGTTGTGAGAACGGTCGAATACAACGGAAAGAAAACTTACTTACGTATGTACGATGACATGTTTAAAATTCCTTTTGAAAAAGAAATTTCAGCTTCATTAAAACGTTTGGTTACAACTCCTGTAAAAATTGTTTTTGCTACAGGAAACATGGAAAGAAGCATTGAAAAAAATGGAGACAAAAATTACAAAATAGGTTTCAACGAAATAACCTTCAGAAACTCTTTAATCAATCAGGGATTTGATGTTGCTTCTGTAGACATTAATGCACAGAATATTCCGCAACAAACTGATATTTTAATTGTTGCCGATCCGAAAACGCAGTTAAGCCAGGGCGCCATTGATCGCATCGGCCAATATATAGATCAGGGAAAAAACGTAATGCTTTTGGCAGAACCTGAAACCAACACAGCATTAACTCCAATTACAGCCAAATTAGGTTTAGGTTTTACCAAACAAACATTGGTTCAGGAAAGCGAAACAAATGCGCCGGATTATCTCGTTACTGAATTTGAAAAAACAATTGACACAACGGTTATTAAATTACATAAAAGTCAATATACAATTCCTCTTTTGGGAAGCAGCGGAATCATTACTGCAAAAGATGCAGGATTTAAAGTAACACCATTATTAAAAACAAACAGTCAGCCGGTTTGGGAATCTCCAGCAGGAATTAGTTCCATTTCTCAAGATTTAAAGAAACAGCCATCGACCAAAGCTGTACCGCTTGTTGTAGCCTTAACGAGAAATATTAACGGTAAATCGCAAAAAATAATTGTGGCCGGAGATGCCGATTTCATGGGCAACGCCGAATTAGGTCGTCAGCAATCAGGAACATTTCAGTTTTTTACCGATGTTTTTACGTGGTTCAGCAATTACGAATTTCCTATTGATACCACACGTCCCAAATCTACAGATAATAAAATAATGGTAAGTTCAAATCAGGTTTTTATCACTAAAATTACCTTCATTGCTCTATTTCCGTTATTGATAATAGCTGCTGGCGCTTTTATATTAATTAGAAGAAACAGAAGATAAAAAACAACAAAATGAATACTAAAAAAAATATCATCATTGGACTTTTAGTGTTGTCTTTTCAAGGCGCATTAGCTCAGTTCAAAACCACAATTCCGCTGGATAAAAACGTAACAACCGGCAAACTAAAAAACGGTTTAACCTATTATATTCTGCATAACGAAGAACCAAAAGACCGCGCGAGTTTTTACTTTGTTCAAAATGTAGGTGCCATTCTCGAAGAAGACAACCAAAACGGATTGGCACACTTTTTAGAACACATGGCTTTTAACGGAACAGAACATTTTAAAGGCAAAGGAATTATCAAAATGCTCGAAAAAGACGGCGTAAGTTTTGGTAAAGACATTAACGCTTATACTGCTCAGGATGAAACAGTTTACAACATTAGCGGCGTTCCGGTAAATAATGAAACGCTGATCGATTCTACGCTTTGGGTATTGCACGACTGGTCTGGTTCTCTTTCCTTAACAAATGAAGAAATAGATGCCGAAAGAGGTGTAATCAGAGAAGAATGGAGAACGAGACGAACAAGCGATTTTCGTCTAAAAGGCCAAATGGATCAGTTTTTATACAAAGGTTCAAAATATGCGCAAAGAGATGTTATTGGCGATTTAAACATCATTAATAATTTCAAATACGACGAACTTAGAAATTATTATAAAAAATGGTATCGCCCTGATTTACAAGCCGTAATTATTGTGGGAGATATTGATGTAAAAGCTATTGAACAAAAAGTTAAAACGATATTTTCGACTATTCCACTGACTAAAAAAGTGGCAGAAAGAAAGTATTTTGATATTCCGAAACACAACGAATTGTATTTTGGCATCGCTACTGATAAAGAAGCTTCATCAACCAGCATTACGCTGCAATATGTTCTGGATGAACCATTGGTAAAAGATGTTTCGGTTACCCGAAAAAATGTTATGAATTCTTTGTACACTAGTATTCTAAACAATCGTTTGAAAGAATTATTACTGAAAAACCAAAATTCGAGTTTGAGTTTAAAAACCTATTTTGAGCCAATTTCAAGATTAAACACTTCTTTTAATATTTCGGCTTTAGCTAAAAAAGGAAAAGTATTGGCATCTTTTGAAGAAGTGTATACCGAAACCGAAAGAATGAAAAGATACGGCGCGATTCAATCAGAATTAGAGCGAACCAAGAAAAACTTCATAAGCTCTTATGATGATTTTATTAAAAATAAAGACAAAGTAAACAGCGATGACTGGGCCGATAAGCTGACCAATTATTTCCTGAAAGCAAAACCTTTTCTTTCGCCAGAAGATGATTATGATCTTATTGTTGGGATCCTAAAAAACATCTCGCTGGAAGAATTAAACGCTTACGCGAAAACCATTCAGCAGCCCACAAATCAGGTCGTTTTAATTAGTGGTTCTGATAAAGACCAGAATGAATTCCCTAAAAAAGAAGCTGTTGTTGAGGTAATGAAAAAGGTCGAAAACATGACTTTGGAACCTTATTCTAAAAAAGAAAACAAAGAACCCTTAATTGCTTCAGACCTAAAACCTGTCGCTGTAAAAAGTACGTTTGAAATTGCCGGAATAGACAAAGCAAAAGGTTATACGCTTGAAAATGGCGCAAAAGTAATTATTTTGCCAACCACTTACTCTCAGGATCAGATTGTATTTAGTGCTTTTGGAAAAGGTGGAAAATCTTTGGTAAAAACAGAAGATTTGGCATCTGCAGAAATTGCAACCACATTGGCAAGATCTTCCGGATTGGGTAATTTTGACATTACGGCATTAAAAGAAAAACTAACCGGAAAAGTAGCTCAGGCTTCGCCTTTTATTACAGACAATACCGAAGGTTTTAAGGGAAGTAGCAATCAGGCGGATCTTGAAACGATGCTGCAATTGCTGTATCTTTCTTTTGAAGCGCCGCGTTTTGATCCTACTATTTTTGAGATTTTAAAATCGCAATATCAAAACCGTTTAGAAAATCTTAAAAAAGATAACGACAACGCTTTTAATGATACGGTTGCATTGGCGAATTCAAACCATAATCCGAGAACTTTTCTTTTTAATGAAGAATTTCTAAAAAATATTGACCTAAAAAAAGCAGAAGAAATCTATAAACAGAGAATTAATAATGCTGCTGATTTTACTTTTGTTTTTGTTGGAAACATTCCGGATTCGGCTTTAGGCTTAATTCAAAAATATATCGGAAATATTAAAAGTAATCCGGCTGCAACAGAAACTTTTAAAGATCATAATATAGAACCTGCCAAAGGAAAAACCAAAGTGATATTTAAACGCCCAATGGAAGTGGCAAAAACCACAGCTTATTTGAGTTTAACCGGTAAAATGGAATACAGCGAAGAAAATGCATTGGGCATGTATGTGATTGGCGAATTGCTTTCGAAACGCTTTTTGCAGACCATTCGCGAGGAAGAAGGCGGAAGTTATGGCGTAAATGTGAGCGGAAGTCTTTTGACAACACCAAAACAAGCATTTGATCTTTCTTTGAGTTTTGATTGTAATCCTGACAAACAAGAGAAATTAATGCAAATTGTATGGCAGGAAATCAATGATTTAAAATCGAAACCGGTGAATGCAAATGATCTGGAAGACATTAAAAAAGCACTTTTGAAAAACAGAGAAGAATCGATGAAAACCAATTCTTTCTGGAGTGATAAAATCTATAATATTACAATGAATCAGGTTCGGTTTTTACAGGACGCCGATTATAAAAATTTAATTTCTAAAATTAATCCGAAAACTATTCAGCAGTTAAGCAAGCAAATTTTGGATAGTTCTAATAGTGTTGAGGTAATTATGAATCCGGAAAGGTAAATCCGGAAAAATAAGAACTTTAGAATACTTTTTATTTTTTATTAGTCATTAAAGGTTGCCTTTTGCCAGGCAGCCTTTTCTGGCATAATTTAATCACGCGTTAACAATAAACTCGCAGCCCCTAATAATGCTGCAATTTCATTATCTGCAGAAATAGAAACTGTGATTTCAATGTCGTTTTCTTTTAATTTTCTGTTGAAGGAATTCAGGAAAAATTCACTTGCATTTGCAATTTTTCCACCAATAATAAAACTTTCTGCTCCAAATTTTTGTAACCACGAAATCACAACCAAAGCCAGATCCTCGCCCATTTCTTCAAAAACCTGTATGGCAATTTTATCTTCGGCTACAGCCAAATTAAAAAGCTCTAAGCCGTTATTCAGATTTTTTCCGGTTAACGATTTGTAATTATTTAAAAGTCCGCGAACCGAAATGTAATCTTCGGCAATTCCGGTTTTATACGTAAGATTCCACATCTCTCCATCCTGAGGAACTGATTCTCCGGTAGAAATCGAAACTCCTTTATCAATAAAACAAGCGCCAAGTCCGGTTCCCAGAGTTACTGCCATTACTTTTTTTGAAAGATTTTCAGAGTTTTTAAAAACTTCGCCTTTACCAAAACAAACGGCATCATTTTCAAAAAGAATTGGAAAATCGCTTGAAAGATTTAGTGTTTCGTGAAGCAAATCACGCACATTTAAACCGTAAAAATGTTCGTATTTTGATTGGTCTTTGATCCGGCAAATTCCGTTTTCATAATCAAACGGGCCTGGCATACAAATCGCCAGACCTTTTATGTTTTTTATTTTTGAATTTCCAATCGAAATTTCAATTGCTTTTTTCCAAACAGCCATGACTTTTTCAACCGGCATATTAGAATCGAAACATTCTTTATGCAGTGAAAAGTCAATCACTTTCATATCTAAAATATTGATAACCGCAGCGGTAATATGTGTTCCTCCAATATCTATTCCTACAGCGTAGTTTTTATTCATGCTTTTGTATTTTTTTTTACCATTAAGAGATTAACAAAATCAAGACACATAGAATTAAATCAAGTACAATTCCTTAATTTTTCTTAATCTTTTAATGGTTTAATATTTTTTAATTAAATGTTTTTGTCTTTTAAAATCTGAGGATATTTGATGCTCGTGTGAACAATCATTTCTCCAAAAAGTGTATTTGCCCATGCAAACCATTTTCGGGTAAATTTGGCAACATCATCTTTATGAAATGATTCGTGCATAAAACCGGTATCTGCATTAGTTTTGATCAAATTGCTGATACACATTTTAATTTCTTTTTCATCTATACTTGTAATGGCTCTTAAAACAATACTCATTGGCCAAATCGTATCAACTCCCGTATGCGGACCTCCAATTCCTTCTCCTGCTTTTCCTTTATAAAAAAACGGATTATTTTCTGAAAGCACTACTTTTCTCGTATTCAAATAAAGCTGATTATCAGGCTCTATTGCACCTAAATACGGCAATGACAATAACGAAGGAACATTGGCATCATCCATCATATGAAAACTGCCGTATCCGTTTACTTCAAAAGCAATTATTTTTCCAAATTTCGGATGTTCAATGATTCCGTTTTCTTCTAATCCTTTTTGAACCTGGGCTCTTAGTTCTTTGGCTTTAGCAATCAGATTATCATCTTTTAAGGCTGGCAAAGAGAAAATTTCGATCAGATATCCAAGTACTTCAATCGCAAACATATTACTCGGAATTAAATAGCCAAATAACGTACTGTCATCACTTGGTCTGAAAATAGAAACAATTAGTCCGCAAGGTTTTACAGGATATCCGTATCCGCCTAATGGAACGCCATCTGTTGCCCACGCCGTTTGACGCTGAAAACTATAAGGACCGCCTTTCCCATCTAATCTTTGCTGTTCTTTAAATGTTTGTAATACCAAAAGCATGGCTTCTTTCCACTTACTATCAAATAAGCTTATGTCTCCAGTCTCCTTCCAGTAGCCATGCGCCAGACGAATTGGGTAACATAAACTGTCTATTTCCCATTTGCGTTCATGAATTCCGGGCTGCATTTTGGTTAAATCATTTTTCCACTCGCTTTCTTTTGTAAAATCTTTATAAAAGGCATTGGCATAAGGATCTAATAAAATACATTTCGCCTGACGATTGATTACGCCTTTTACCAACTCTGCCAGTTTTTTATCTTCTTTTACAAACGGAATGTACGGCCAAATCTGAGCGGTACTATCACGAAGCCACATCGCATCGATATCGCCGGTAATGACGTAAGTATCCGGTTTTCCATCAATAATTTCAAAATCAACAGTGGTGTCTAAAGTATTGGGAAAACAATTTTCGAACAGCCACGCAAGCTCCGGATTGGCAATTTGTTTTTTGATGCGAACAATTGCTTTTTCTACAGCTTCGCTTGTAAATTTCCTTTCTGCCAATGGAGGTCTTTTGCTGATAAAATCTTTAAGCGCAAAATTGAAAGTATCTGACGGAAGTGCAAAAACATCGGTTTGAAGTGCCAATAATCCGGCAGAAAAAATGCCTGTATTTTTTATAAATTTTCTACGTGAGTGCATAATATTATTTTGAATTTGAATAAGAATAAGGATAGTTTTTTGCTGAAGTTCCTCTTTTTAAATTAGGAGAACTTGTCATATCGAAATTTAATTCGCCGCCTTCTAATACATCAAAATGGTTGATATAATTATTGGAATAATTTTTATTGCCCCATTCTAACTCTTCGACATATCGGTTAATTTCAGAATTATCGGGAGCGTTGATAATAAATTGTTTTCCGTTTTCTAATTGTAAGGTTACTTTTTTAAACAAAGGCGCTCCCAAAACATACTCTTCTGTTGCCGGGCAAACCGGATAAAATCCCATTGCAGAGAAAATATACCAGGCCGAAGTTTGTCCGTTATCTTCATCACCACAATATCCGTCCGGTGTTGGTTTGTATAAACGATTCATTACTTCTCTGGACCAATATTGTGTTTTCCACGGTTCTCCTGCATAATTATACAAATAAATCATATGCTGAATAGGTTGGTTTCCGTGTGCATATTGCCCCATATTCATGATCTGCATTTCGCGAATTTCATGAATTACAGATCCGTAATAACTGTCATCAAAAACCGGTGGCGTTGTAAAAACAGCATCTAATTTTGCTGTGAAATTTTTCTCTCCGCCCATTAAATCAATCAAACCTTGTATGTCATGAAAAACGCTCCAGCTATAATGCCAGGCATTTCCTTCTGTAAAAGCATCTCCCCATTTTAGCGGATTAAAATTGGCCGGAAAACTCCCGTCCAGATTTCTTCCGCTCATTAATCCGATTGCCGGATTATAGAGATTTTTATAATTCATCATTCTTTTTTCGAATAACTTAATCTCTTTGTTTGGACGGTCTAAGGCTTTTGCCAATTTCCAGATAGCAAAATCATCATAAGCATATTCAAGCGTTCTGGCAGCATTTTCATTAATTTTTACATTATAAGGAACGTAGCCTAATGTATTATAATACGAAACTCCTTTTCTTCCCACAGCATCCATCGGTCCTTCATTGTTGGCTCCGTGAATTAAGGCTTCATACAATTTATTGATATCATAACCACGCAATCCTTTTATATAAGCATCCGAAACTACTGAAGCAGAATTATTTCCAACCATCACATTTCTAAAACCGGGACTTGACCATTCCGGCAAAAATCCGCCTTCGTTATAATCGTTAATTAAACCTTCCTGCATTTCCTTATTTATCGAAGGATAAACCAAATTTAGCAATGGATAAAGAGCACGAAAAGTATCCCAAAATCCTGTTCCTGCGTACATATAACCCGGTAAAACTTTACCATTGTATGGACTGTAATGAATAACATCGCCATTAGCATCAATTTCATATTGCTTTTGAGGAAAACAAGTCGCACGATATAAACAGGAATAAAATGTTTTTAGCTGTTCTTCAGTTCCACCTTCGGCTTTAACTTTACTCAAAACAGTATTCCATTCTTTTTTAGAGTTTTCTAAAGTTTCCTGAAATGATGATGTACCTAATTCGTTCTTCAAATTTAATTCGGCTTGTTCCGGACTAATAAATGATGAAGCTGTTTTTACATTTATTATTTCTCCTTTTTTGGTTTTAAAAGTGACTATTGCGCCCACATGAATATTAGTTTTTTCTAATTTATCTTTTTCTAAAATTTTATCATGCCAGGTATAATTGGATGCAAAAGGTTTGTCGAATACCAAAACAAAATAGTTTTTAAAATTCGTTGGAACTCCGCCACTATTGCGTGTTGTATAACCTATAATTTTATTTTCTGATGGAATTATTTTGATGTAAGATCCTTTATCAAAAGCATCAACAACTATCGAAGATTTCTCGTTTTCCGGAAATGTAATTTGAAAATGTGCTGCTCTTTCTGTTGCCGTAATTTCTGTTGTAACATCATAATCAGCAAGATAAACGCTGTAGTAATATGGTTTTGAAACCTCAGCTTTATGGCTGAACCAGCTTGCTCTTTCTGTTTCGTCAAAAACTATTTTGCCTGTTACGGGCATAATCGAAAATTGTCCGTAATCGTTCATCCATGGCGAAGGCTGATGCGTTTGCTTAAATCCTCTAATTTTTTCGGCGGTATACGTATACGCCCATCCGTCTCCTATTTTACCGGTTTGCGGCGTCCAGAAATTCATTCCCCAAGGCCTGCAAATAGCGGGATAGGTATTTCCGTTTGAAAGATTGGGCAACGATTGTGTTCCCATTAATGGATTTACATAATCTACGGGATCTAACTGTGCATTTGCAGTAAAACACTGTATTAATCCCAAAAAAAACAAATGCGTTATTTTCATATTCTGTATAATTATCCTAACCCGTTTTTTAAAACCCGTCAGGTCTTTGTTGTAAAATGTGAATTATCGACTTGCAAAGCTTTGTCAAAGTTTTAAACTTTGACAAAGCTTACGTAATTTAGAACTTAAATTATACCTACAAGGTTTTGAAAACCTTGCAGGAAACAGAGAACTGCAACTTAAAACTAAAAAGGTCTGTCTTCTTTTTTAACTCCAAAAGTCGACGAAGGTTTATTTCCCATAAATAATTTCAATTCTCCTCCGTTTGCAATCATATCGTTTGTTATGTATGATTTTGTATACGGTTTTCCGTTATATTCTGCTTTTTGAATATAGATATTTGTGGCATTGTTATCGATTGCTTTCAATGTAAATGAGATACTTTTTTTGTGATGAATTGTGGCTTCGTTTACCAATGGACTTCCCAAAACATAAATTCCATTTGCGGGATTAACAGAATAAAATCCCATTGCCGATAAAACATACCAGGCTGACATTTGCCCTAAATCTTCATTTCCGCATAATCCGTCCGGTTTTGTCGAATAAAATTTATCATCAATTTCGCGAATTAGTTTTGCAGTTTTCCAAGGCTGGCCTGCGTATGCATACAAATACGGAATATGATGATTGGGCTCGTTTCCTTGTGCATATTGCCCGATTAAACCACTAATATCCGGAGAAACTTCTTCACCTTCTACTTTATCTGTTAGCAGAAATAATTGGTCTAATTTTTCTAAAAACTTAGTTTCGCTTCCAAACAAATCAATTAAACCATAAGGATCCTGTGGAACCAGCCAGGTATATTGCCATGCATTTCCTTCTACATAATCATCTTTTCGATGTGCTGACGAAAGCGGATTAAAAGGTGTTCTCCAATTTCCATCGGTTAATTTTCCTCGCATGAAAGTGGTTTCCTTATCAAAATAAAGCTTGTACAAATTGGCTCTTTTTGTAAAATAAGTATAATCTTCCGTCTTGTTCAAGGCTTTTGCCATTTGCGCTACACAGTAATCATCAATAGCATATTCTAAAGCGTTTCCAACAGATTCCAGCATTTTATCGGCAGGAATATATTCTAATTTCTGAACATAATCCATTCCGTCGCGGGTTTGCATGGCTGTTTTTTTGATGGCTTCGTATGCTAAATTAGTATCATAATCTCTGTAGCCTTTTAAATAGGCGTCTACAATTACAGCGATCGAATGATTTCCGTTCATTGTATTGGTTTCATTTCCCATTAAATGCCAAACGGGTAATCTTCCCTGCTGTTGGTAAATTGCCAAAAATGATTTTACGATGTCATTAATTTTATCCGGCTGTGTAATGGTGTATAAAGGATGCAAACCTCTGTAAGTATCCCAAAGTGAAAAAGTCGTGTAGTTGGTAAAATTGGCTTTTTCGTAAACTTTTTTGTCTGTTCCTCTATAGTCTCCGTTTGCATCATTAAAAATTGAAGGTGCAAATGCCTTGTGATACAATGAAGTATAAAAAACCTTCATCGTTTTATCATTGGCTTTGATCTGGATTTTACTTAATTCATTGTTCCATTTTAAAGTGGCTTCTTTGACTGTTTTATCAAAATCCCAATTCGTAATTTCGGTTTTTATGTTTGCTAAGGCATTCTCATAACTTACCGGGGAAATTCCAACTTTTACTAAAACCTGTTTGTTTTTTAAAGACGTAAAATCTAAAACTGCTTTCATTTTTAAACCTTCGCCTTCGTTTCCTGAAACTGCTGTTCTATCATCGTATAATGCCAGATTTGAAATAGGTTCAGAGAATTCGATTGCAAAATAAACACGCTGATCAACAGCCCATCCCGAAGAGAAACGATAACCAACAATTGTCTTGTCGTTTATTTTTTTAATGAAAGTTTTTACGGGTTTATCCCATCCTACACCATCGGCAAGATCTAATAAGATATGAGAATCTGTAGCCGAATTGAAAGTATATTTATGAAAACCAACTCTTTCGCTGGCCGTTAGTTCTGCCTTGATTTTATATTTATCTAATAAAACACTATAATAACCGGGTTTGCTTATTTCATTTTCATGAGAAAAATAAGAACCGTAACCGTTTACCATATCTTCTTTTGTGCCTTTAAAAAGCGGCACTTTCCCTGAAACTGGAAGTAAAAGAATATCATTTAAATCACCAATCCCGGTTCCGCTTAAATGCGTGTGCGTAAAACCTAAAATGGTATTACTGGCATAGTTGTAACCGCTGCACCAATCCCAGCCCTCAAAAATATTTACAGGTCCTAGCTGAACGGCTCCAAAAGGAACATTGGCGCCAACAAATACGTGACCGTGACCTGCTGAACCTATTAAGGGATTTACATATTGAGTGTAATCGATATTTTTTTCTTTTGCTTTCTTTTGCTGTGAAATTGCGGGATTTGCAAAAAATAGGTTTATCGCTAAAATACTGGTAAAGACTGTTTTGTTATACTTTGTAAACATTATTCTATATTTTTTATTTAATTGCGTGATGGAACGCGGATGACACAAATTTATGTGCTATTTTCTCTAAATTTGGACCCAAATAGACGCACTGCTGTGCGTCTCTACGGAAAACCTTTGTCGCTTTGAACCTTTGTAACTTTGAACCTTAATTAATATTTCTTCAAAACCTCAAAAAGCGAATAGACTTTTAAAACCGGCTTATCTATTTTCCCTTCAAAAGAAATTGTTTTTTCTTCTCCTTCTTTCAGATCAATGTAATTATCGCTCCATTTTCCGGTATATCCTTTTATGGAAACATATACGTATTTTGCTGGTTTCTCAGCTTTTAAAGTTACTTTATTTCCTTTTACTACCCATGTTAATTTTGGATCTTCGAGTTTTAAATCTATCGGGCGTGTTAACTCAATTTCAGGGGTTTTGTCATCCCGATAGGCTTCTTTCATCGCATACCATGCCGCTTTGGGCTGTCGATCGTAATAATCAGTTACGCTCCAGCTTGCTACGGGCCAGCAATCGTTAAGCTGCCAGACTAAAGTTCCCATATTGTAGGGTGCTTTTGAACGATGGATTCCGATGATATTTTTTAAAGCAAAATATTGCAGACATTGTGTGAGATAGGTATAATCTTCAACAGACATCTTTTTTATTTTTTCTGAACTGATGAAATAACGATTCAGGTAAGATTCTAATTTCATAAATCCTTTTCCGGCTTTTTGATGCGCTTCCAGAATGTCTGAATATAAATATCGGTCTTCGGGCAGGGTAAATTTTTCTATTGAAGAATAATTAGGCATTGCTTCCATTCCGTATTCGCTCACAAAACGGCCTGTTTTTTTCTCTGTGATTTCAATATCCTGCAAACCCCACCACGTTCCCCAATAATGACTGTCGCCCTGGGTAGTACTCTTTTCTTTTGACCAATGAAATAAAGGTGAAGAACTAATGTAAGGTCTTTTTCCGTCGACTTCTTTTACCCATTTCGGAATACTGTCGTGAAACAATCGTACGTAATCATGCCACAAACGGGTTGAATCTTGTTTGGACATTTTCATGCTTTTTTGCCAGCCCCAACTTTTAAAAGCCTCATCGCTTTCGTTGTTACCGCACCATAAAACAATACTTGGATGGTGTCGCAGGCGTTTTACCTGATACTGAACTTCTTCTTTTACATTATCAAAAAAAGCTTTGTCACCCGGCACCATTGTTCCGGCAAACATAAAATCCTGCCAGACATTGATTCCGTATTTATCACATAAATCATAAAAATAATCGTCCTCGTAAATACCACCGCCCCAAACACGAAGCATATTCATATTGGCATCTTTGGCGAGAGCAATTACTTTTTCATATTCTTTTTTGTTCATTCTCGAAAGAAAAGCATCTGAGGGGATATAATTGGCGCCTTTCATATAAACTGGTTTTCCATCAATTTTAAAATAAAATGATTTACCAAGACTGTCAGGCTGTTGTATTAATTCTATTTTGCGATTTAGAACGTATGGTTTCTCCGAAGATTTTTCATCATAAGCTTCTAAACGCGGTGTTTTCCATATTCCACATGTGGTGAATTTTGGTCCCCAATCCCATCCAAAATGGTATTGTGCTTTGCGAACATAAGCTCGCGGATTGTCCGGAATTATAAATGGCAAATCTTTTTTTGCCAGTGAATCGACTACATTTTGTGCCGATTTGAAAACAACAACCAAATCATTATTTCCAGATTTTAAAATCTTCTTTACATCTACACGCCATTGACGGAACATGTTATTGGCTGTTAAAATCAATTGGCTGTTTAGATAAACTGTTGCGTAGGTATCTAATCCATCAAAAACCAGTTCTGTATTTTTCTTTTTTAATGTTGATGCCGTTACTTTAAAAGTAGTTTTGTATTCCCAATCTTTCTTTTCTACCCATTGTATTTTTTTTTCATTGTCTCTGTAAAATGGATCCGGAATTGCTTTATTATTCAGTAAATCAGTGTGAATTTCTCCCGGCACTGTGGCTGGAAACCATTTATCAGTTTTTGTTTCCCGATATTGCCAATCTTCTTTTATATCAATATTTTGAGCATTGACTACAAATGAGAGATTCGCAATATAAAGACATATTAACCAATAAAAGTTTTTTATAAATTTCATTTTTTATTTTTTACTGCAAGTGATAATAGAACGCGGATGACGCTGATTTAGGTGGATTTTTTCTGATAATCTTTGAATATAAATTTACTGTAAAGTGCATTTTTTTCTTCCTTTTGAACATAAAAATTTAACCGCAGAGTTCGAAAAGGTTTTACGCAATCCCGAAGCCTCGGGACGCAAAGTTTTTTTGAGGTTTGAGCATAAAAAGTTGATGTAAGTTCGCAAAGCTTTGTCTCTTTGAACCTCTGTCCCTCTGAACCTTCAAAAAAAATAAGCCGGGCGCGGTACAGTTAATCCTACCCGGCTTAAGTCAAAAACTCAACTAACTGACTAAATTTAAACTATTGCTTATCCCACCAGATTCTGGTTGTCATTCTGTCTAATCCCTGGCGGCTTATTGCTTGTTGATAATTATCTGCATTTGTTAAAAGCTCTGACTGATCGTAGATTAATCTTCTCGGAATTGTTCCGTTTGTTTCTCCCGTAGGATCATTTACCGGAACTAAAACCGGATATCCTGTTCTTCTGTATTCTGAAAAAGCTTCAAAACCATTAAACAACAATACAATCCATTTTTGAGTGATAATCTGTTCGATTTTTTCAGCATCAGTTCCTGCAGTTTTAAACGGATAAGTGGTGATGTAAGTGTTGTATTCTGCACTTGTAACGGCTGGAACTTTGTCTCCAAAAATGGTTAGTATTTCCATTGCTGCTTTTACACCGTTTTCATAATATTGCTGTGCACTTCCGCCAACGTTCCAGCCTTTTACTGCTGCTTCTGCCAATATGTATTGAACTTCGGCATATGACATAATTAATGTTGGTGCATCTAAACGTAATACGGTTGAAGTATTTGGGTCTGAGAAAACTTTTTTGTCTCCTCCCGGAAAGTCTTTAGCATCATTGGCAAGACCTTGTTGGTTTGCAGGGTTGTTATCTCCCGTTGCTTCTAATTTAGCATAGATTCTTAAACGCGGATCATTTGTGTTTTTCAATAAATCGATAAATGTTTTACTGAATTTTATATTTGCTTCTCCGCCGTTCAAATCATTTGTAACCCATGCAGAAGTGATAGGATTTGTTCTAACTCCTTGTGGACCTGCATCATGTTTTAAAACAAGGCTATCATCATTTGAAGTAAAAACACCTTTTGAAACTGCTTTTTCTACATATTCTTTAGCTTTAGCCGGATTTACTTTAGATAAACGCATCGCTACTCTTAGCATTACGGAATTGGCCAATTTTTTCCATCTTGCAACATCGCTTTGGTAATACAAATCTGCTGCACCAACAAAACCTTTGTTAGCATCCAACGCTGTTCCGGCTTCGTCTAATTCTTTTAAAAGGTCATTGTAAATAGCTTCCTGAGTGTCATATTTTGGGGTAAAAATATTTCCATTGTATCCTTTTCCTGCTTCAAAATAAGGAACTTCTCCATAAGTATCTGTTAGTTTTTGAAACATTAAAACTTTCATAATTCTTAAAGCCTGAATTGTGTTTGAATTTTCATCAGTGTTTGGTAAAACCGACATTAACTGATAAATCTGGTTCAATCCTTTTCCGTAAGATTCTCCAAAAAGAGCCGCTGAATATTCAGAAGAATAGGTGTATTTTGAACCTGCTCCTCCTGGTGAAGAAAATTGCTGTACGATTTGTGCTGCATAAATGTTATTTCCTCGTGTATTAGAAAAATCCTGACCGTCAACATAAATCTCAGCAAGTGTAAACATCGATTTTATTGCAGGATCTGTTAAGGCATTTGGATTCGTATTCATTTCTTCAAATCCTTTATCGCATGATGCTAATGTCATGGCACTAACAATTGCGATACAAAATATTTTTATAGCTTTATTTTTCATCTTTTTATTATTAGAATTTGACATTAAGTGTTAAACCATAATTTCTTGTCAAAGGCATAGAAGCTCTTTCAAGTCCCTGAGCATTACTATTATTATAGTTTGACTCTGGATCGATATTAGGCACTTTGTCATAAATTGTCCATAAATTATGGGCAGAGAATGCTAAACTAATCGATTGGAAAGGTGTTTTTTTGATATACTCTTTTGGAAAATTGTAGCTAAAAGAGATTGCTCTTAGTTTTACAAAATCAGCATCGTAAACAAAATTTGATGTTACATCGCTATAACTTCTCCAGTAATCGTATGCAGAAACGGTTGTGTTTACAGGATTTCCGTTAGTATCAGTTCCTGAAACTGCAACTCCGCCTTCACGGCCAGGAAGCGAAGCTTCAGATAATCCGTAACGCATTCCTAATTGGTTTGTTGCAGAATAAATTTCTCCTCCAAATTTCGCATCTACGAAAACAGAAAGTGTGAAATTTTTATAAGAGAAATCATTTGAAAGTCCCATTGAAGTTGGCGCAACACCTTGTCCTGCAATGATTAAGTTTCCTCTAAGGAATTTACCGCTTGGGTCAAGTACAATATTTCCGTTTGCATCTCTCAAATAATCATAAGCTTTGATTACACCAAAAGGCTGTCCTTTCTCTAATACTACTGAAGCTCTTGCATCTCTGTTATCATCTAAAAGTTTTGTTGGAATTTTATCGGAAAGATTAACAACTTCACTTTCGTTGTAAGCAAAATTGTAACCAACACTCCAGCTAAAATTAGGTGTTTTTACTGCTTTTACATTTACGGCAAATTCAACACCCTGATTCAGGATTTCTCCCACATTGATTTTTGTAGTTCTGTAACCGGAAGCTTTAGAAATATCAGCATCGGCAATATCATTCGTTGTTCTTTTTTGGTAAAAAGTCAAATCTGTACTTAATCTGTTGTTGAAAAATGTATTTTCGAAACCAAATTCGATTGTACTTACATTATAAGGTTTTAAATATTTGTTTGGAACTGTTTCTCCATTAATACCTAAAATTGGCTGTCCTTGCGAATCTGTTTGTCCGTCTGGCGCAGTATAAGTTAGTGATAAAGCATAAGCATCCGGCAAAGCTCCACCAACATTACCCCAACCTGCTCTAATTTTACCATAAGACATCCATTCCGGTAATTTAATTACTTCAGAATAAATAAAACTCGTACTCACAGATGGGTAAAAAGTACTGTTATTTGCCGGATCTAAAGTTGAAAACCAATCTTCACGGCCCGTTAAACTCACATACAAGAAATCTTTATACCCTAAATCTGCTGAATAAAAAAGTGAATTTACCTGGCTTTCAGAAAATAATTTTTCTGTTTTTACAGGCTGAGTGTTTGCATAAAAATACTTGAACGGAACTATGAAGTTATTTCCTCTCATTTTAATACCACTCATTCTGTTATCCTGACGGTTTGCTCCGATAAAAGCATCTAAAGAAAGATTTTTAACGATATCGCCTTTGTATCCTAAATAACCTGAAGCATTAAACTCAGAACGGTTTTGAACTGTGTTTTCATAAGCTCCTCCCGGTGCATAGTTAATTCCGGTTGGTTCGATCTCTGTAAATTCATAATTAATATCATCGATACCCACTACAGCTTTTGCGTAAATTTTATCGGTAATATTATAATTTACTTTTGCAGAACCTATAAAACGTTTTCTAAGATCGTTGTTCAGGTCTTCCTGCGTAGCAAAATATGGATTTGTCTGATATACATTTGATGCAAAATAGTCTGCCTCTCCTCCATTTTCATCATATGCATTGTTGATCCATCTAATGTCTGTTCCCGGAGTCATAAAAGTAACCGGAAAAGACGGGTTTCTTGGAGAGTCATTCAAATAAGGTCTGTTATGACTTTTTTCAGAAATATACTGTGCATTTGTCTCTATGCTTACCTTTTTGTTTGGCGCTGAATTCAAGCTCAAAGTCACGTTATTTCTTCCAAAGTTCGTTCCTGGCAAAATAGATTCGTCTTTAGTATTTCCAAAAGATAACCTGAAATTAGTCGTTTCGTTTCCTCCGGAAATTGCTAAAGTATTACTGAAAGAATATCCGGTTCTGTAGAAATTTTTAACGTTGTCTTGTCCGTATGCCTGATATGGTCTTGTCGTTCCATCGATACCAATAGAAGGGGTTCCGTCGTATTTATCACCCCAGGCAAAATAGTAAGAATCCCTAAGTTCCTGTAAACTTGTAAATCTTGTTGCAACACCATTTACAGGCGCTCCAGCTCCGTATTGATCCTGCCAATGTAAAAGAGTTGCTGGTGTATTGAAGGTAGAATTTGTACTAAAATCTACTCCAATTCCAGTTCCGCTTTTTCCTTTTTTAGTTGTAATCAAAATAACACCGTTTGATCCTCTGTATCCGTAAAGTGCAGAAGCTGCACTACCTTTTAATACAGACATCGAAGCTATATCATCAGGATTAAAAGAAGACATTCCATCTCCTTTATCTGCTCCTCCGTACATTCCGGCATTTCCTTGCTGACTATTGTCTATCGGGATACCATCTACAACATATAAGGGCTGGTTAAGTCCTGAAGCAGAAGTTGCTCCACGAATTACAACACGACTTGATCCGGATGGACCTGTAACGGGCGCAGAAACGTTTACTCCGGCAATTTTTCCCTGAAGTGCATTTCCTAAATTGATTTCTTTATTTTTTGTCAGATCGTCTCCTTTCAGTTCTCCAACTGCGTATCCTAAACTTTTTCGCTGTTTTTTAACTCCAAATGAAGTTACTACAACATCTTTTAATTCCTGTGTATTTTCTACCAATACAACTGAAATTCTGGTTTCATTTTCCTGAAGTACTACTGATTTTGATACAAAACCCATAGAAGATACATTCAAAGTAACCTTACCTTCGGGAACGTTCATTCTAAATCGGCCTTCAGCATCTGTAATTGCGCTAAAAGGTTTTCCCTGAACTTCGATTGATGCAGCAACAACTCCCTTGTTATCTCCATCTGCTACTATGCCTGTTATTAAGCGGTTTTGTGCTACAGCTCCTAAGCTGCTTAACAACACCATCGCTAACATTGCCAATATTCGTTTCATAAGCATTTTTTGGTTTAATTTTGTTTTGATTTTGTTTTGTTTAATCTGCTTGTTTTAAATAATTAATAAAATTTGAACTCAATTGTATATGGTATTCAGTGGTCTCCACGCATTGAATACTATTGGTTAATAGCAACATAGACTTTCTATATTTTACGCAATCGATATAGCAAACCAAATATAACTGTATTGCGGATTATTTATTTTACTCAACTAAAATTTTACTAAAACGATTTAGTAAAAACGGTTAAAAAAAAACAAAATCAATTTGCTTTTATTTTTTTCCTATTTCAAGCTGGTTTTTACACCGATTCTCTTATAATTAATTTTCCTTTTTTAAGGCTTTTTTCCACTTTATAAACCTCCATATCAGTCATTTGACTCATTAACAATTGTATCGATTTAACAGCAATTTCTTTTATTGGCTGTTCAATCACTGTAATGGTTGGCGTATGTAATTTAAAACTGTCATGATCGTCAAAACTAACAACTGATATATCCTGCGGAATTCTGATTCCCATATCTTTAAAAGCTTGCAAACCTGTAAGTCCCATATAATTCGTTAGAAATATAACGGCATCAATTTCTTTATTCTTCTGAAAAAATTCTACTACAGCTGCAATTCTGTTTTGTTCATCGCTGTGGTATTCCATGTGAAGAACAAGTGAATCTTTATAAATTCCGGCTTCTTTCAATGCGTCTCTGCAACCATCTTCCCTCAATGACATCTGAATCATTTCAGAAGTATTATTAACAACTGCAATATTCTTACAGCCTTTATTAATCAGGAATTTAGTAGCTGAATTTGATGCTTCGTAATTATCCATTACAACATGGCTTACTCTTTGTCCCGGAAAATACCTGTCTATTAAAACTACCGGTTTTTTTAATTTTATAAGAAGCTCAACACTTTCTTCCAGATTTTTTGTGGGAGTTATAATAAAACCATCTACGTTTGCCTGTAAAAGACTGTGTATTAATTCTTGTGAACGTTCATCATCATCGCCTGTACTGCAATAAAAAACTCTGTAATCGATATTTTTAGCTTCGTCTTCAATAACTCTGGCCAAATCAGCAAAGAACTGATTGGAAATATCTTCAACAATTAAACCAATAGATCGCGTTTTTCCGGTTCTAAGGCTGGTCGCAATCATGCTTGGTCTATAGTTAAGCCTTTCTGCTACATCTTGTACTTTTTTAATAACAGCACCACTAATTCCCATTTTCTCTCCCTTACCATTAATGACAAAAGATACCGTAGATATGGATACTTCGGCTTCTGTAGCAATATCCTTAATAGTAATCTTTTTCATTCAGTAGGTTGTGGTTTTGTAAGCTTATTAACGATATAACAAATATATGCAAAAACAATTACTAAAACGATTTTGTAATTGTTTTTTTGAATAAATCATTTTTTTATTCTACTAAATCAGAAGAATCATTAGTAAATATAGGCATTTAGCAAATAATTATTTTTTTTATAAGGTTATTTTGACCATTACGATTTATTAGTAATAAACGTTCAAAATGATGTTTGATTTTGAGTTGTCCATGATTTTTTCGAGTCTTTTAAAGAAGTTTTCGTTTACCATTTTGACAGCTATGACAGTTTGATATGTAGTAATCCTGTTCCTCTTCGGGAACTGCAGAATAAGGGTGTAAAACACAAGCAATACGACTTATTTTTTTCGATATTACATTTACGGATTAAATATAAAAAATCCTTGTAAACATAAGTTTACAAGGATTTTTATTTTAAGTATTTTGAAATTTTATTCGATAATAACAGGCGTTTCCAAAGCTTTATCTTTTGATTTTGCCAATTGATTTACCCGCCACATTAAAAATACTGTCATTAATGTAACGACTGCAATTACATAACCCAATATGTCATAGTTTTCTAATGGCGAAGTTTTTGTTTCCTGATGAACAATAAACCCGGCACAAACGGCTGCAATTCCACCTGCAATTTGTTGCAAAGATGAAGTAATAGACATATAAGCACCACGATCTTTCATTTCAGGAATTGCTGTATTAAGGGTTGTTGCGGGAATCATACGGCTCATAATTCCCATAAAAAGAATCATATTGATTACGACAATTTCCCATAACGGAATTGGATCCAGATTGGTGTAAATTAAAATCATTATAACAGAAATCACAGATCCTGCCGCAAACAATTTGAACTTACTTATTTTATCACTCAATTTTCCAATCAAAGGCATTATAAAAAGCACCGAAAGTCCGGTGAAGAAAAACACCATTGGCAATTGAAGATGACTGATATGGATGTTGTTTACCAAATAGGCAGTCCCAAATGGCTGCAGCATAAAACCTCCAACAGAGAGAAAGGCAATTGCTGTAAATCCTACCTGATAATGTTTGTTGCTTAACGTGTGCCAAAGATGCAAAAAAGGATTTTTTTCTGACTGCAGTTCTAAGTGTTTTGTTATGGGCTGCATTTGCGTAATTATGGCAATTAAAATAAGCGCTCCTAAAACGGCTATCATAATAAATGCCGAATGCCAGCCCCAGTTATTTGCAAAATATAATCCTACGGGAATACCCAAAATCTGACTGGTTGCAAATGCCATTTGAATAAACCCCATAACACGTCCTCTTTGCTGAATAACAAATAAATCGGTTACAATTGCCAATGAAACCGAACCAATAACGCCACCAAAAAGTCCGGTAACGATTCTTGCCATCAGCAACATTAAATAACTTGTAGAAAGGGCACAAAAAACAGTTCCGATAATAAAACCGGTATAAAAGAAAATCAAGAGTTTTTTTCTGTCAAACTTATCAGCAAAACCTGCAGCAAGCAATCCCGAAATTCCGGCACTAAAGGCGTAAGCAGAAACAGCAAAACCAAAGTTTGCAGTTGTCATATCCAATGTTTTCATCAGGATATCTCCCAAAGGAGAAATTACCATAAAATCGAGTATGACGGTAAATTGTAAAAGTGCCAGTATGGCAATAATTATTTTTTGATGTGAAGTAAAAGCAAAGCTTTCTGTTGTATTTTTTTCCATATAAGATATAGGTGATATTTTGATTAAGGTAATTCCTGGCACTCGTGGCCAAGTTCATTGATGATGCCGATAATTACTTCTGGCTGCAGCGTTTCTGAAACAACGCGAAGTACACGATCGACATCTTCACAATCGACACTCCATTGCTGAATATCCTTGTGATTGCCCAATGTTGTATTGATGGCACAATCCGGATATATTTTATCAATGTTTGTTTTAAAAATGTGTATTTTGTGTAAATCTGTTTCCATAATTTTTCATGGTTTTAATGCTTTAATAGTCGCCTGAAAAGCTTCTCTCATTATTTCTTTGGTCAACACAAATGGTTTTCCTCCCATACTTTTACCTTCGGTGTGAAAATTCAGTAAAGTATATAATGGCCCATAAGCGATGCTCCAAAAAGCTTCAAATGTCATCGGAATTAGCTCTTTATTTTCCAGTCCGTTGTCAATAAACTGTTTCATAATAGCCCTGAAATCTGAAAACTCTTTAATTGAATCTAAAATAGTTTCTGCGTGAGGCGAATGTTTGATTATTTCAAAAAATGCAACTTCTTTTGGATATTTCATCGTAAAGTTGGCGCGGTTTTCCCATTGTTTCCACAAACCTTCTTCAAAGGACATATCCGGCGAAAAATCTTTAACCGTTCCCGAAAAGAACTTTAATGCCATTTTTCCGCCTATTTTTTGAATTAAATCATCTTTGTCTTTGTAATAGATATATAAAGTGGCTACAGAAATAGAACAGGCTTTTGCTAATTTATTCATGCTAAAACCCTGAAATCCATCTCGTACAATTTGATCGATTGCATTTTCAATGACCAAATTTTCTTTATCTATATCTCTTATTCTCATGACAACTATTTTTAGCAAAGTTAAAATAATAAATGAATGAACATTCTTTTATTTATTATTTTTTTATTTGATGTGAAAAAAAATTTTTGCTTATTTTTTTAAAACACATAGAGACATCGATTTCTTTGATTGAAACTAAGACTAAAAAGGAAACAAGTTTCAACTTAGAAATGTGTGCTTCGTAGTGATAAGCTTTGTCAAAGTTTTAAACTTTGACAAAGCTTAAGCAATCAAAAATAAAGAGTAAAATTCTTTCAATCTGAGCATCAGCCACATCCGAAGAAAAAAAAGAAAACAGTTTTAAAGAAAATACTATATTTGCCCGGCAAAAAAAATCCACAATTAATATTCCTTTATTTAAAAAAAATCTTTGAAATTCACTTTAAAAAATATCTTTTCAGGCCGAAACTTTTTCATTTTAGGAATTATTTTTATTGCCCTTACATTGCTTTCTCTTTATGTATTAAGTAATTTGATTACGCAGATAACCGAAAAATCGAATACAGAAAGTACACATCGCAACTTTCTTAAAAGAGAAGAAGTTGTACAACAGGAATTTTCACGTTTTCTGGACACACAAAAAGAGCTGGATCATATTATCAAAATTAGTATTGCACAAAATCTTTCTGATCATTTAAAGGTTTTAAGTACGATTCATGCCAATGATAGTTTGATTAAAAATAATTGGTTTCAGATCAATAATGGTAAAATAGAATTTACTACTTCTAAAAGCGATTCAAATCTTGATGCTACTATAAAAGATTTAATTCTAAAAAATAACGCTAAAAATCAATCGAGTAGTATTGTTAAGGATAATGAAAACATTTTTTGGCGTATTTATTTTAAATCTATTTCAGAAAACGGAACCATTGTTCGATACGGTTTTGATGTTGATCTTAAATCACTGCAATCTTATTTTAAGAACATCAATAAGAATTTACCCAATTACGCTTTTGTTTTTGATAAAAAAGGAACAATTCTTTATCATCCGGAAGTAAAACTTCTGAATCAAAATGTTTTTAAGATTACCAATATGACTCCGAAAGATACTACGTTTATCAATGACGAGTTTTATGGTAAAAAAATTGCGCTTTCTGAATATCTGAAATTAGATATTGTACGATATACAAAACGACTGAATGTAAAAAATACAAACTGGTATATTAGCGTGAGCTCTCCCAAAGAAATTGGAAGTGAAGATGTTGAGGCTGTCAAAAAATACGCTTCGTTAATATATGTCATTACGACTTCGATATTGATTTTGTTTTTCTATCTGTTTACTATTTTTAATAAAAAGACTTTTAAGGAAAAAGCTGTTTTATCAAAAGAAAAAAACAGGCTTCTTCTGGAAAATGAAAAGATAAATAAAGAGAAAGCCCTCATTCAGTTACAACAGCTGAAAGAACAAATTAATCCTCACTTTTTATTCAATTCGCTCAATTCACTTTATATGCTTATTGATGGTGATACGGCCGTAGCGCGTAAGTTTACTTTGAATCTTTCGAAAATTTACCGATATCTTATTAATCCGCCGGTGCAGAATATCGTTACGCTGCAGGAAGAATTACTTTTTATCGAAAAATATATCTTTTTACAGCAAACCCGTTTTAAGGAAGAATTCGTTTTTACCATTAATACTATTGATGATGAAAATGTTTTGTTGAAGAAAGTTCCGTATCTGGCTTTTCAGATTGCTATTGAAAACGCCATAAAACACAATATTGCTTCTGACGAAACCCCTCTTAAAATCAACATCGAAATTAGAGAAAATGAGGTTGTTATTACCAATAATCTAAACGAGAAACCTAGCTTTGGACAAGAGTCTAAATTTGGTCACAAATACCTAGAAAGTATTTATTCTTATTACTCTAAAACTCATTTTCAGGCCTACAAAAAAGACGGTGATTTTACTTGCATTTTACCGCTTATTGGCTAAAAAGAAAACATTCACTCCCAAAAAAAAGCCACTCACTCCATTTTGTTTTTTTTAACATTATTTACAGAATAATTTCGGCAAAAATTAACCTAAACTTAACTTTCATCATGAGGGAAAAGGCATTGCTGATAAACCTAAAAACCGTTGTTTTAGCAACTGTACTATTGAGTACCGGTACTATGGTTTCTCAAAAAAAGAATAAAAAAGACAAAGACAAAACTGAACAAGCTGCAGATTCTCTTAAAACTTCAAAAGGGAAAAAATACGATGACCTTATCAAACAAGGTACATTCAAAAAAGGTTTGTTTAATACCATTCAGGTAAAAACAGATTTGTATTTAGAAATCAATGATTCTTTGTTTCAAAGAGAATTTTTGGTGGTTAATAAAATTTCAAACGTTCCTATGACGATTAATGAGCAAGGGCTTAACAGAGGAATGAACTATGAAAACAAGATTATTACTTTTCATAAAGATCTTGTTGCAAAAAAAGTTTGGGTAAAATCATCTGTCCCAAACGTTTCTTCGCCAACAGGAGACGCTATAACAGCTTCGGTAAATGCAAATTTTTCAGAATCTATTATAGAAGTTTTTGATATTGAAACAAAAAATAATGATTCTACTTCGATCGTAATCAAAGCAAATAAAGTTTTTGACGGAAAACAAAAAAGTTTCAACGATGTTTTAAGCAATATTGGCCTTAGCGGATCTGTAAAATCGGAGCTTTCGTATATAGAAAGTGTGAAAACTTTTCCAAAAAATATAGTTGTTAAATCTCAGCTTACCACTTCGGTTTTCGAAGACGGCATTGGCATTTCGGTTACTCTGGGCGTTACGAGTAATATTATATTATTAGATAAAACTCCGATGCACCCTCGTTTTGCAGACAAACGTGTTGGTTATTTTTCTGAAAAACATTGGTATTTTAGTGATGATCAGCAGGAAATGCGTGAAAAAGAATTGATAACACGCTGGAGATTAGAACCTAAAAAAGAAGACCTTGAAAAATATAAAAATGGCGAATTAGTAGAGCCTAAGAAACCCATTGTTTACTACATCGATCCATCGACACCTAAACAATGGCGCTCCTATATCATCGAAGGGGTTCGTGACTGGCAAATCGCGTTTGAAAAAGCGGGATTTAAAAATGCCGTTATCGCAAAAGAACCTACGGATGAAGACACTGATTTTGACATCGATGACGTTCGTTATTCTGTTATTACTTATGTTGCGTCGCAAAAGTCAAATGCGATGGGACCAGCGGTTGTTGATCCAAGAAGTGGCGAAATTATCGAATCAGACATTATCTGGTGGCATAATGTGATGACGTCACTTCATAGCTGGATGCGCATACAAACCGGTGCAATTGACCCGAAAGCAAGAGGAAACAAATTTAGTGATGAACATATGGGAGAAGCAATTCGTTTTGTTTCGTCTCATGAGGTGGGACACACTTTTGGTTTAAAACACAACATGGGCGCTTCATTTGCTTATGATGTAGAATCACTACGATCTCCAGCTTTTACGGCAAAAATGGGCGGAACTGCTCCTTCTATTATGGATTATGCACGATACAATTATATCGCTCAGCCAGAAGATCATGTAGAAACGATTACACCAAAAATTGGTGAGTATGATAAATACGCTATCGAATGGGGTTACAGATGGTATGCAAATGAAAATGAAGAACATACTGCTTTAAACGCTTTGATTACCAAATATCAAAATGATCCTATTTATTTTTACGGAGAACAACAAAGCGCAGACGCTACAATTGATCCGCGTTCTCAATCTGAAGATTTAGGAAATGATGCCATGAAAGCCGGAGAATACGGACTGAAAAACCTGAAAAGAGTGGTAAGCAATATTCTGGACTGGACGTATGATAAAGACGAATCTTATTTCGGAACAGGTAACCTTTATATTGGCGCAATTGGTCAGTGGAATTTGTACAACTACCATGTTTTAAGCAATCTTGGCGGAATTTATTTAAATCCTACGGTTCACGGTGATAATAAAGCGAGTTATGTTGCGGTTCCGGCTGAGATACAAAAAAGAGCTGTGGCTTATTTATTAAAAAACACTCTTACGCTTCCTCAATGGTTGTTTTTCAATCCAATTTTAGACAAAACAAATCCTTTAAAAGATACTCCGATAGGACCATACGAATATACGCCTTACACATTGGCGAGAGAATTACAATACGGAGTTCTTTACAGCATGTTAAGTGACGATCGTTTGCTTCGAATTACTGAAAACGAATTGTTTCAGCGTAATGAAACGAAAGAAAATATTTTTACGGTAACGCAATTATTTAAAACATTACGCCAGAATATTTTTGCTTCGACAATTCAGAATAAATCACTTACGATTTTAGAACGTTTAACTCAGAAAAATTATGTTGATGTTTTAATTGTATCAACAAACAAACTTTTTGAAAAAACAGAACCTAAAAAGACTATCGAAATTCACGAAAACCTAAACATGCCGCAATTGTGTGATTATTTGGATAATTCGAAAATGGCACGCAATATTAATCAGTCTGCCATGAAAAGAGTTTCGGAAGTAACATCGGATAAAAAAGGAGAATTAAATCAGGTTTTACAATTATTAAAATCGAAAAGAAACATCGGGAACCAGGAAACTAAAAACCATTATTTCGACCTGATTCAGCGTATTGAAAGAGCATTAAACAACACATTATAAATTTTTAACCAAACCCAAATTCCAGAATGAAAAATCTATTCTACATGCTGAGTTTTCTCCTTGCCCTGTCCGGGTATGCCCAGGAAACCAGAACTATTAAAGGAAAAGTAACAGATTCAAAAGATGGTATGCCCCTATATGGTGTATCTGTCTTTGTAGAAAATGCTTCTATTTCAAACAGCACACAACAAAAAGGTGTAATTCAAAGTTCAAGCCTTGGTACCGTTACTGACTTTGATGGTACATTTTCATTACAAATAAACGGTAACGTAAAGTTTTTAAGGGTAACTTATATCGGATATGAGTCTACTTCACTTGAAGTTACAAGTCAAAAAAACTACAATGTTAGTTTGAAATCTGAAACTGCAGAATTGAAAGAGGTTGTGGTTACAGGTTACCAAAAAATCGAAACCAGAAAATTAACTTCTGCTATTAGTAAGGCTAACATGATCGACATTCAACAAGCGGGTGTTGCCAGTATTGATCAATTATTAATTGGTCAGGTTACGGGTGTTGCCGTAACTCAGGCTACTGGAGCTCCGGGTACTCTTGCAAAAGTGAGAATTCGTGGTACAGCTTCGCTTTCAGGTCCACAAGATCCGTTATGGGTTTTAGATGGTTTGCCTTTAGAAGGAAATGATGTTCCACAAAATTACGACAAAGACAACATCGATCAATTGACAAACTTTTCTATCGCAGGTTTAAACCCTGAAGATATTAAAGATATTACGATCTTAAAAGATGCTTCTGCAACTGCTATTTATGGAGCAAGAGCTGCAAACGGAGTTATCGTTGTTACTACTAAAAAAGGTAGAAAAGGAAATATGAGAGTAAACTTTACTACCAATACTTTCCTTACACAAAGACCTGACTTTTCTAAATTAAACTTGATGAATTCATCTCAAAAAGTTGATTTTGAATTAGGAATGGCTGCTGATCCAAATTTAACTTACAGAAGTGAGAACGGACAAGTTTCCCGTATTTTAAATGGCGCTAATGAATTAGGGGCTTACAGAGCAGGAGGTTTTTCAGCTTTAAGTACAGATTCTCAAAATTCTATCAATGCATTAAGAAACAACAATACAAACTGGGGTAACTTATTGTACCAGGATGCAGTAAATACACAATACGGTTTGAGTTTATCTGGTGGTGGAGAAAAATCTGACTACTATTTCTCTTTGGGTGCTTATAATGAAGAAGGAACTACAATTGGAACCGGATTCGACAGATACAATCTTACTTTAAAAAACAACTTTGAAGTAAGTGATAAATTACGTGTTGGTATTAGTATTTTTGGTTCACAAAGTACCACAAAATCTTACATTTCAGACACAGATGGTTTTACAAATCCTGCAAATTACTCAAGAACTGTAAACCCTTATTTAACTCCTAGAAATGCTGACGGTAGTTATAACTATGACAAGGACATTAGCGGATACAGCAATAACTCTGTATATGTTCCTTTTAATATTCTTGAAGAAAGAGAAAACACATCTTACGAATTAAAAAACAGAGCTATAAAAGCGATACTTGATATTGATTATAACATTACTAAAAACTTCAAAGCAACTACTCAGGTAGGTCTTCAATTTGACAACAGCGCTTCTGAAAAATTTGCTGATAAAGAAACATATTACACTAGAAAAGAAAGAGAAAAAACAAGAAGATTTAGTGGTGGAGTTCCTACTTACTTCCTTCCTGATGGTGGAATTATCCAAAATTCAAACACTGACTTTTTCCAATACAACTGGAAAACGATGTTAAACTACAGTGCTGTTTTCAACACAAAGCACGAGGTTGAGGTAATGGCGGGTAGCGAATTAAGAAGAAATTACAATACTTTTATCGCAACTAAAGGTTTTGGATATAACCCTCAAACTTTAACTACTCAACCAATCATTTTTCCTAACGCAAATGCTGCTAATGAGGCTACATACAGAACCTATCAAAAAACAGAGAATGAAAATGCATTTGCTTCATTCTTTGCAACAGCATCTTATACTTACAACAGAAAATATACTGCTTTTGGTAGTGTGCGTTATGACGGATCAGATTTATTTGGTGTAGATCCTAAATACAAATACTTACCATTATGGGCTCTTTCTGGTTCATGGTTAGTATCCGAAGAAAATTTCTTAAAAGAGAATCCATATATTTCTGCCTTAAGACTACGTGCTTCTTATGGTTTACAAGGAAATATCGACAAAAACACTTCTCCTTATGTAGTTGGAGCATACGGTAATACAACTCTTTTACCTGGACAAAATGAGCAGACTATCAATGTCTTATCTCCGCCAAACGATAAATTAAGATGGGAAAAAACAACCAATACCAACTTTGGTTTTGACCTTGGTTTGTTTAACAACCGTGTAAGCGTAGTAACTGATGTTTACGGAAGAAAAAGTACTGATTTAATTGGTTTACAATCACTTCCTGTTGAAAATGGTTTTGAATACTCTAACCTAAACTGGGGACAAGTGTCTAATAAAGGTTATGAAATTGCATTAACAACAAAAAATATCGAGCGTCCTAATTTCTCATGGACTACAAACATTAATTTCTCTCACAACAAGAGTAATGTAGATCGTATTCAGATTAGAGAAAATAGTTATTTGCCTTCAAGAGAAGGACATCCGGTTAATGCTGTATTTGCCCTGAAAACAGCAGGAATTGATGAAAATGGTTATCCTTTATATATTAATAAAAAAGGAGAAACAGTTAATACGAATACCCTTTTTGCCCTTATTGACCAATACCCTCTTATTTTCCCTGGAGAATTATCACAATCGAGCTTAACAGCTCAGGAAACGAGAGACCTATTTACCTACGTAGGAGATCGTGACCCTAAATTTACAGGAGGTTTTATCAACACGTTTAAAGTACATAACTTTGACCTAACCATTGCTACTACTTTTAACATTAAACAAACTGTTGTTGAGACGCCTCCTTATAATGGAACAAGAGTAGATCCTGGACAAAACTATTCTACTGCTATTTTGAATGCGCATTCGTCTACAAATACCAATACAAACTTACCAGGTATTGTGGGTAGAAACTCAGGAACAGGAGATGATACATGGATGGCTTACAACTGGTATGCTGATTCAGGCCCGTTCAATACTACTGCATTACTTGATACATGGGTAAAAGAAATGAGTTACATGAGATTAAGCAGTGTGCGTTTAGGATATTCTTTACCTAAAAAAGCGACTAATAGTATTTTCATGGAAGATATTAGATTTAGTATTGAGGGAAGAAACTTATTTGTTGTAAGCTCTGATTACAAAGGATATTTTGACCCTGAAACATTCGGAAATATCTATGCGCAACCAATCCCGAGATCAATATCTATAGGATGTAACTTAACTTTTTAAACTGATTTAAAATGAAAAATATATTAAAATATGCATTCTTTTTCGTCACAGCTATTACTACGGTAAGCTGTGATGATTATCTGGACGTACAGCCAATCGGCAAAGTAATTCCGGAAACATTAACAGATTACAGAGCAGTACTTACAAAAGGTTACGAAACTTACCCTTCACATAAAAACCTTGCTTCGCTAAGAGGAGATGAATTATTACTGGATCCTTATAGTTTTGGCCCTGATTATCCTTTTTTCAAAGATGTTTATCACTGGAATGATGCAACTCCAGACCGTATTACAACACAATTTCAGTATGCAGCTCTTTACAATACTATTTTCTATGCAAACGTAATTATCAATGATGCAAATGGTAAACTTGAGGTATCTGCTGATAAAGATCAATTAATTGGAGAAGCTTATGCCTTAAGAGCTTATGCTTATTTTGATTTATTGAACCTGTTTGCAAAACCTTACGATGCTGCAACTGCAGGTACAGACAAAGGAGTTCCTTTAGCTTTAAAAGTAGATTTAGAGCAAGCGTATGTTCCTGAAAGCACAGCCAGAATTTACGAGCAAATTCTTTCTGACAAAGAAGAAGCTAAAAAATTGCTTAACAAAGACACGCAGTCAAAAGGTTTAAACTATCGTTTCTCTAAAGCTGCAATTTATGCATTAGAAACTCGTGTTTTCTTATACCAAAAAGAATGGGCAAAAGCTATAGAATCTGCAGATAAAGCATTAGCTATTAAAAGCGCTTTAGTAGATTTAAATGCTACACCTGTTTTAGCTAACCGTTACGATGGTGTAGAATCAATTTTGGCTCTTGAAGATGTCTTCGTTGTTGGTTTAAAAAATATTTCTTACGCTTCATCTGAATTGACTGATGCCTACGATCAAACAAACGATTTGCGTTATGCTTTGTATTTTCAAAGATTTGGAGGCGATATTTCTATTTTAAAAGGTGGAGAAGATGCTCAAAAATGTTCATTCAGAACTTCTGAATTATATTTGACTAAAGCAGAAGCTTCGGCACAATTAAATGATCTTACAACGGCAAAGACTACTGTACTGACTTTTATCAAAAACAGATACAAAGCTGCCGGTTTCAATCAGCTTAGTATTGAAATCGATGCAATGAACCAAACTGAACTTCTTGATTTTATTGGTGAAGAAAGACACCGTGAATTTGCTGCAGAAGGACACCGCTGGTTTGATTTAAGAAGAAATAATCAAAAAGAAATCCTGCATTATGATGGTGAAGGAAATGAATATAAACTGATCGAAAATGATCCGCGTTATACGATACCATTTCCTAAAGATGCACGTTTAAATAATCCAAACTTGTAGATTGAAATTAAGCTCCGTTTTTAACGGAGCTTTTTTTTTACCTTTGCAAAAAAAAGGAAAATGAAAATTGCCATCATTGAAGATGAACATCTGGCTTCAAATTATCTGAAATCAATTCTCGAACAACAACAAATTATCACCATAAGTGAAGTAACGATATTAAAATCTGTAAAAGATGCTGTGGCTTTTTTTAAAGAAAAAATAGTAGATCTTGCGTTTATGGATATTCATTTGGGAGACGGAAAAAGTCTTGACATTTTTGAAGAAGCAACCATTTCATGTCCTGTTATTTTTATTACCGCTTATGATTCTTATGCTGTAAAAGTTTTTAAACATTTTACGATCGATTATCTTCTAAAACCTTATGAAGAACAGGAATTATTAGAAGCTTTATCTAAATACAAAAACATCAAGGAAACTTTCAATCCAAACCCAATTCTTGAGTCTTTGGTTGAAATTGAAAACCAAAGCAATATTCAACATCATTTTTTGGTCAATCACAGAGACAAACTCATCTCTATTAATGACACTGCAATTCCCTATTTTTTTGCTACCGGAAAACATCTTTTTATTCACACCAATTCGGGAAACAGCTATTTATACAACAGCAATCTTAAAGATCTTATCAATAGTCTGGATCCAAAACTATTTTTCAAAATCAACAGAAAATACATCATCAACAGGCATCATATTCAGGAAATTGTAAAACATTCCAGCCAAAAAATCGAATTATTGCTTAACATTTCCGTTCCCGATACTGAACCTATAATTTTAAGTAAAAAAGAAATTAACAATTTCAAAAACTGGCTTAATTCGTAAATTAATTTCAATTATTTTCTACCTGAATAAAATTACCAAGTTAGATTGTGTGTCGAATTTGTCAAATTTGCGGCTAACTTTTAGATCAGGATTTAGTTCTTTTGGGCGTTCCTCCGGTCGGGCTATCCGCTCCCAATCTTTTTTTGAGCAGAAAAAGCTCAAAAAAAGGATTTCCGCTTCTATCCCTAACGCAAACTCAAATTCATCAGATCTTTTTCGGAGTTATTCGCTTCTAAAATAACTTCAACTTATTCCCATCTTTTTTAATTCTTATGATTTGAGTCATAAAACAGAGCCTTCTGCCCTATTTAAATTTGTAAATATCAAATTCTAAACACATTTACTGCTTTAGAATCTGAATATTTAATCCTAATCAAATCCTAATTATTAAAAATGAATCCACATCAAAAAGAGCTTATCAAAGCTACAATTCCAATTTTAAGAGCAAGCGGCGAAGATCTTACCAATTATTTCTATAAAAGAATGTTTACGCATCATCCTGAATTGCGAAACATGTTTAATATGGGAAATCAGGCCAACGGAAGACAAAAATCGGCGCTGGCAAATGCAGTTTTGGCTTACGCTGAAAATATTGACGATCCGAGTGTTTTAATTGGAGTTCTAAAAGGAATTGGAACAAAACACAGAAGTTTAAACATCCAGCCCGATCAATATAAAATTGTAGGAACACAACTTATCGCTTCAATTGGCGAAGTTGTTGGAGAAGCCGCAACACCGGAAATACTAGACGCCTGGACAGTTGCTTATTATCAGCTTGCCCAAATTATGATTGATATTGAAAAAGAAATGTATCAGGAAAACAGCGCCAAGCCCGGGAGCTGGAATGGCTGGAGAAAATTCGTCATCAAAAAAATTGTAGAAGAATCCACCGAAATCAAATCCTTTTACCTCTATCCCGAAGACGGAAAAGAAATCACCAATTATCATCCCGGCCAATTTATTAGCGTTCAGGTTTATGTGCCCGAATTAGAACTTTTACAACCCAGACAATACAGTTTGTCAAGCGCTTTTAATCCCGAATATTATAGAATTTCGGTAAAAAGAGAAAGCGGCATTGCACCAAATCCATCAGGTTATGTTTCGAATACTTTGCATTCAAAATCAGAAGGCGATCTTATTTCAATCTCTGCTCCTGCCGGATTATTTCATTTAGAAAAAGATACTCCAAATCCATTGGTTTTAATCAGTGGCGGAGTTGGGCTTACGCCGATGTTAAGCATGCTCGAAACTAATTTAAATAACATTCAGAATAAAAAAACAATCTGGATTCACGGCTGCAGAAATGAATCTGTTCACGCATTTAAAGATCAAATTACAACATTAAAAGAAGAAGCAAAACATCTTGAAACTTTTACTTTTTATGACACTTTAGAAGATAAAAATGAGAGTCAAAGCGAAATAATTCAAGGGCGCGTCGATCTTCATAAATGCAAAGATTCTATTTTATTAGATCAGGCAAAATATTACATCTGTGGTCCCGAAATATTTATTAAAACACAATACGAAGCTTTGGTAAATCTAAATGTAAGTCAGGAAAATATTTTTTACGAAGAATTCGGACCTCAACTTATCAATTTGAATTGAGATGAAAATGGTTCGGTTTCAAAATAAGAAATACCTAATTCCAATATTGCAAAATTTTATAACAACGTTTTTTATCACCTTTACATTAGCCAGTATTAATTGTACAAACAAATCTGCTTTTTTATTTTTTTGGATGCGTTCGTGGCTCGTTGCGGGTTTAATTTCAAACTTGTTTTCATTATTTATATTTTATAATAAAAAGTAAATATTCACAGTTTTAATCCTGCAGGGTTTCTAAAACCTTGCAGGATTAATTATTTAAATCAAGATACCTACAAGATTTGAGAAACCTTGCAGGAAAACGCAAGGAATATCGAAAAATAATTTCGCTTCTTTTATTTCTCCAAAAATGAAGGGAAAGACAATACGGTTTATTAAACTCTATAAAAAATTATAGAGTTTGATTTATTGCACATTAATATTTGTAAAAAAAATAGTTTTATATTAGCTAAAACATTTCTACCTTAATATAATGAAACAACAATACAATCTTTTACTTGCAGACGACGACGAAGATGATTGTGACTTCTTTAAAGAAGCTCTCGACGAATTACTTCTTCCTACATCGCTTGTAACGGTAAATGACGGAGTACAACTTATGGATTTTTTATCTGAAAGTGGTGCGGAAAATTTACCCGATATTTTGTTTCTTGACCTAAATATGCCCCGAAAAAATGGTCTGGAATGTTTAACGGAAATAAAACAGCTGGAAGAATATAGAAATCTTCCGGTCATTATTTTTTCTACTTCCTTAGACAGAGATATTGTAGATTTAGTTTACGGAAAAGGAGCTGTTTATTATATTCAAAAACCCGGTGAATTTTCTAAATTAAAAAAAGTAATTGGAAGCGCTTTAAGCATTGCCTCTGAAAGCAATTTTAAACAACCTGCAAGAGAAAATTTCATCCTTCAACCTTAAATTTATTTGAATGGGTATTACAAATAAAGAGCTGTATTTTTTGGAAGGTGGCGCAGAAATGGGGAAACTCATACGGTCTAAAGACTGGAGTAAAACACCTTTGGGCGATCCGGTGTTTTGGCCCCAAAGTCTTTGTACTATGCTGTCTGTAGTTCTTAATAACCCTTTTGGAATGTACATTGCATGGGGAAATGAATATACTCAATTATATAATGACAGTTTTCGGCCTATTTTGGGTTTAACTAAACATCCGGAAGCTTTAGGAATTAGTTCGAAAGAAACATTTTCTGAAATTTGGGAAACCATTGGACCTATGTTTGCGGATGTAATGAAAGGAAAATCCGTTAGTATTCCTGATTTTATGGTGCCTTTAAACCGTAATGGATTTACAGAAGAATGTTACTTTGATTTTTCATATAGTCCGATCAAAAAAGAAAACGGAGAAGTTGGCGGTGTTTTGGTCACCGTAATTGAAACGACTGAAAAGAAAAAAAATTCTGAAGCCTTAAAACAAAGCAATATCCGATTTCGAAATAATATCATGCAGGCTCCTGTAGCAATGTGTGTTTTTAGAGGTGAAAATCATGTTGTTGAAATTGCAAATGAGCAAATGGTTCATTTATGGGGAACTACAAATGAAGAGGTCATTAACAAACCCATTTTTGAAGCATTACCGGAAACTAAAAACAATTATCTTGAAAGTTTACTGGATAATGTATACAAAAAGGGCGAAAAAATTACGGCTAACGAACAACTCGTTAAACTTCCCAGAAATGGAAAAATAGAAGACACCTATATCAATTTTGCCTACGAAGCGCTTACTGAACCTGACGGAAGTATTTCTGGCATTGTAGCCGTGGCAATTGAAGTAACGTCTCAGGTATTATCGAGAGCAAAAGTTGAAGAGAGCGAGCATAAAGTACGAGCATTGGTAGATAATGCACCTTTTCCTATTGCAGTTTATGTGGGGAAAGAAATGCGAATTGAACTTGCAAATGAATCTATTATCAATATTTGGGGAAAAGGAAATGATGTCATCGGAAAATCTTTTAAAGAGGTATTGCCGGAACTTGATAATCAGCTTGTATTTGAGCAGATTAATGAGGTTCTTGAAACAGGAAAATCGTTTCATACTCAAAATACACCGCTTGATTTAACGGTAAATGGAAAACTTCATACTTATTATTTTAATTATAGCTTAACGCCGCTTTACGACATAAATGGTAATATTTATGGTGTAATGAATACGGGAGTTGATTTGACTGATTTAAATCTGGCAAAGAAAAAAATAGAAGAAAGTGATAAGCGTTTTCGTAATACTGTAAAACAGGCTCCGGTTGGAATTACCATTTTGCGTGGTAAAAAACTTATGGTTGAAATGGCAAATGAAGCCTATTTAAAATTAGTAGGCAAAGAAGAAAAAACCTTTGTTGGCAGACCTTTATTTGATTCGTTGCCTGAAACAGAAAAAACGGTAAGTGATTTATTAATTGGTGTATTGGAAACCGGAATTCCGTATCACGGAAATGAACTTCCCGTACCAATCAATAAATTCGGAAAACTGCAAAATCTTTATTTCGATTTTCTTTATCATCCTTTAAAAGAAGAAAATGGCGAAATATCCGGAATTATAGTAACGGTTACCGAAGTTACCGAAAAAGTTCAATCAAGAAAAATAACAGAACAAAACGAAGAACGCCTGAATATTGTTGTAGAAGCCAGCGAATTAGGAACCTGGGAATTGAATGTAAAAACAAAAGAAGCTATTTATTCGCAAAAATATCTTGAAATAGTTGGCGGTTATGACACTCATATTCAATTAACACACGAACAATTAATAAAACATATTCATCCCGATGATATGCCTGTACGAAACAAGGCACTTAAAAGCGCTTTTAGAAAAGGATATTTACAGTATGAAGCGAGAATGATTTGGCTTGACAAATCGATACATTGGATGGAAAGCAAGGGGAAAGTTTTTTATGATGAAAACAATAATCCCGAAAAATTAATAGGGACTATAAGAGACACTACTCTGGAGAAAAAAAATCAGCAGGAACTGGAGGATAGCGAAAAAAGATTCCGCAATCTGGTTATGTATTCTCCTGTACCAAAGGCAATACTGAAGGGACGCGATATGGTCATTGAAATTGCTAATGATGTTTTATTAAAAAATATTTGGCGAAAAAATGAAAGTGATGTACAGGACAAAAAAATCTTAGACATATTTCCGGAACTCAAAGAACAAAAATACGCCCATTTATTAAACGAAGTTTACACAACCGGCAAAGTACATTCTGAGTCTGAGTCGTTAATTTTTATTAATGGCAAAAATGGCGGTCATGAAATGTATATTGATTTTGAATACGCACCAATGCGTGAGAAAGACAACTGCATTTCTGGAATAAAAGTGACCATAATTGATGTTACTGAAAAAGTTCTGGCAAGAAAAAAAATAGAAGAAAGCGAAAAAAGATTCCGTTCCTTAACAGAAAGTATTCCGCAATTAATCTGGGAAACAGACGAAAAAGGAAACGCTTTGTTTGCATCAGGAAAATGGTTTGAATATACAGGCATTCATCCTAATGGAGAAGCTGAATGGAAGGCTATGATTCATCCGGATGATTATGATGAGAATATAAAAATCTGGGGCCATAGTCTCGCAACTGGAGAGATTTACAAGTGCGATGTAAGAGTAAAAGGTAAAGATGGAAATTACAGATGGCATGCCGTTATTGGCGAGCCGGTTTTTGACGAAGAAAATAAAATTATAAAATGGGTTGGCGCTTTTACAGACATTCAGACTGAAAAGGCTTTTACAAACGAATTAGAAAAGCAAGTTGCAGCAAGAACCGAAGAATTGGAGCGCAATAATATGGAACTGGAGAAAATGAATAAAGAGCTTCAGTCGTTTACCTATATCTCAAGTCACGATTTGCAGGAACCGCTTCGAAAAATTCAAACATTTGCTTCGCAGATTATGGAAAGAGAATCTGAAAATTTATCTGATGTTGGAAAAGATAAGTTTCAGCGAATGCAAAACGCAGCCAAAAGAATGCAAACGCTTATTAATGATTTGCTTTCTTATTCAAGAACAAATACCCAGGAAAGAATATTCGAAAAAACAGATATTTCTGAAATTATAAATGAAGTAAAAGAAGATCTAAAAGAGGAACTGGAACTAAAAAATGCAGTTGTCGAAAATACGAAATCTTGTGAAATTAATATCATCCCATTTCAATTCAGACAATTAATATATAATTTGGTAAGCAATTCACTTAAATTTTCTAAACCGGATATTCAGCCGGTTATAAAAATAAAAAGTATAATTCATCAGGTAAAAAGCTCTGAAGACAATTTAACCAATGAAGGAAGTTATTGCCACATCAGTATTTCTGACAATGGAATTGGTTTTGACCAACAATATAACACCAAAATCTTTGAAGTTTTTCAGCGTTTACACGGAAAAGAAAAATATAACGGAACCGGGATTGGCCTGGCTATCGTAAAAAAAATTGTAGAAAACCATAATGGCTATATTACTGCCAAAGGTGAAAAGGATAAAGGTGCCACTTTTGACATCTATATCCCCTTATAATCATAAATAAAAAAACGGAAACAACTTTTATGGAGTCGTTTCCGTTTTAATCCTGGCTTCTATGAAGTCAGGATTTGCTTCAAAAAAATAAATTATCTTGTATAAACTGTAATAATACCAGTTGCTTTATCTTTAATTTTCAGCTCTTTGTTAGTAAGATTCATGATATCAGATGTTGAACTTACATTTCCTACAGTGATAGTTAAATCATTATGAGATCTTACATAAGTACCTGTAGTTTCTGTTAAAGCACAATTAGCACCGTCGTAATCACCTATAACTGCTGTGTTACTTAATCGTAACTCTAAATAATCTCTGTTACATCCACTTGCATTTTGTGGAGCATCTACCAATACTTCTTGTCCATTAACTATTGTTCCTGTTTGACTTAGGTTGAATTTACCTTGAATTGGAACAATTGTTTCTCCTTCATTATCGTCGCTACTACAAGATGTTGCGAACATACCAAAGCTTAATGCTACTACGAATAATATTTGTTTTAAATTTTTCATGATGTGATCTCGTTTTAATTATTTTTTAATTACTAAGTCAAAATTAGGTGGAAAGAAGCTGAAGTATGTTCTATAATTTTTGGCATTTCTTACATAATTTATATTTTTAGATAATTTTAACTAATATCGTTGCATAATTATCACTTATAGCTCTTTTAATTAAGCTTTTGTTAATTTTTATTCAATATTGATTTTTCGGACAAAAAATATAGTTAACCATTTCATAACCTTTAGGTTACGCTCAATTTATATATGTTTTATTAATTTGATTAAAACTATATATCATGAAATTCTTCAACTTATCATTCCTGACTTCATTTAAAGAATGGCTTTTTTTAAGAGCAATGCAAACTACTTTCCTTCATTAATGACTAAAAAATAAAGGACAGCATATTTAAATGAATAAAATTGACCACTCACTACTAAATAAAGAACAATTTGGGAAGGATTTCCTGTGGGGAGTCTCTACAGCCGCTTTCCAAATTGAAGGAGCGCACGATGCCGAAGGTAAAGGTGCTTCGATCTGGGATGTTTTTACTTCTCAAAAAGGCAAAATAAAAAATGGTCATCACGCTATTAATGCATGTGATTTTTATAATACTTATAAAGATGACATTCAGTTAGTACGACAGCTAAATATTCCAAATTTTAGATTTTCTATTAGCTGGTCGCGCATTATGCCTACGGGAGTTCATCCTGTAAATCAGGCAGGAATTGACTACTATAACAAAATCATTGATTTTTTAATTGAATGTGAAATTGAACCCTGGATTACACTTTATCATTGGGATTTACCACATGCGCTGGAATTAAAAGGCGGATGGACCAATCGGGAATGTGTTTCTTGGTTTTCAGAATATACTGAGGTTTGTGCACAATATTTTGGCGACAGGGTTAAAAACTGGATGGTAATAAATGAACCTTCTGTTTTTACAGGCGCAGGATATTTTTTAGGAATTCATGCTCCGGGAAAAAAAGGAATTACCAATTACATCAAAGCGATGCATCATGTAACATTGGCAACTGTTGCGGGCGCAAAAATATTGCGAAATAAAGTTATTGATGCAAATATTGGTACCACTTTCTCCTGTACACATATTGAACCTTTCTCTGACAAACCTGCCGATATTCAGGCCGCAAAAAGGGTCGATACTTTGCTGAACAGAACTTTTATAGAACCTATTTTAGGACTTGGATATCCACAGGAAGATTTGCCTGTACTTAAAAAACTTAACAATTATATTGTAAAAGGCGATCTTGATAATCTTGCTTTTGATTTTGACTTCATCGGTTTACAATGTTATACACGGGAAGTAGTAAGATCATCAATGCTCATTCCGTATATTGGTGCCGAACTTGTTAGTGCCGAAAAAAGAAATGTAATTACCACCGAAATGGGATGGGAAGTTTATCCTCCTGCCCTATACCATGTTTTGAAAAGATTTAACGGTTATAAAAACATCAAAAAAATCATTATAACTGAAAATGGCGCGGCTTTTCCGGATACTGTTACAAATGGAAAAGTATATGATATTAAACGTACTCATTTTATACAGGATAATTTGGAACAGATTTTAAAAGCCAAACACGAAGGTTTAAACGTTGATGGCTATTTTGTCTGGAGTCTTACCGATAATTTTGAATGGGCCGAAGGTTATAATGCAAGATTTGGATTGATTCACGTTGATTTTGAGACTCAAAAAAGAACCATCAAACAATCAGGATTATGGTTTGGTGAATTTTTATCAAAACAAAACTAAGAAAACAAAATCAGGAAATTCACATCAACTTAAATAGCAATTTTATGGAAATCAACTGGTTTATTATAAGTGCAATAATTATTGGCGTTGTCTTACTGATTTATATTCTGATCAGACAAAATAAAAAAGACCGCAAAAAGATTGAAGAAGAGCTAAACTACGTTCCAAAAAAGGAAGAAGCTGAGATTAATAATGAGAAAGACTCTTAATAGAATTTGACCTCTTCCTCTTGGGTGTATTATTTTAACACATAGAAACATAGAATTATTGAACTTAAAAAAAGGCGTTTAACTTATTTTAACAAACATAGCTATGTGTGAGAAACGAGTATCTTTTTGATTTACTTTTTTCAAAAAAAACAAAATCTATGTTTCTATGTGTTTAATTAAACTTTTGTTGCGTTATACCAAACGGATTAACATATAGATTTTTTTCAAAAACAATATAAATAAAAAGCCTTTCAGGATTTACTCCCGAAAGGCTTTTGTCTACAAATTAACAAGGCAATATTATTTCCAACCGCCGCCTAGTTCTTTATAAACATTGACTGCAGCCGTTAATTGGTCTTTTTTAGTTTCTATTAATTCCAGTTTAGCTTCCAAAGCATCTCTTTGCGTCATTAATACTTCAAAATAATCTACTCTGGCTGATTTAAACAAATCGTTAGAAACGTCAATCGAAGTGTTTAAGGCATCAACCTGTTGCGATTTTAGATCATAGCTTTTTCCTAAATTATCAATTTTAGAAAGCTGGTTCGAAACTTCGATGTAAGCGTTTAAAATTGTTTTATCGTAGTTATACAAAGCCTGAAGCTGTCTTGCATTGGCACTGTTAAACTCTGCCTTAATAGCATTTCTGTTAATTAATGGCGCCGCAATATCTCCCGCTAAAGAATACAATAACGATTCTGGAAGCGTAAACAAATACGACGGATTAAAAGCGTTAAAACCAACCGCTGCAGAAATATCCAAAGATGGATAAAACTCTGCTCGGGCAACTTTTACATCTAGTTTTGCAGCTGTAAGTTGCAATTCGGCTTGTTTAACGTCGGGACGATTGGCTAACAATTGAGATGGAATTCCAGATTGTACCGTTGAAGGCAACAAAGTCAGGAAGTTGCTTCTGTCTCTTTTAATTTCCTGTGGATATTGCCCCACTAAGAAATTAATTTTGTTCTCTGCTTCTTTTATTTTCTGACGAATGTCAAACTCTAAACTTTTTGAAGTCAAAACCTCAGCCTGAAACTTCTGAACTGCCAATTCTGTTGCTCTCGCTGCTTGCTTTTGAACTTTTACAATTTCTAAAGCGTTCGATTGCAATTCGATATTCTGTTTTACAATATCAAGCTGACTGTCTAAAGCCAATAATTCATAGTACGAATTTGCAATTTCACCGATCAGGCTTGTTACTACGAAGTTTTTTCCTTCTACAGTAGCCAAATATCGGGTTAACGCAGCTTTTTTAGAATTACGTAGTTTTTTCCAGATATCAACTTCCCAATTCGCGTAAGCGGCTATTTTGAAATCCCCTAGCGGATCAGGCGTTTCCTTACCTGGCATAATTTCTGTCGAAGCATCACCTGCACCCTGACTTGTATATCTACCCACTTTTTCTACACCCGCTCCGGCTCTAACACCAACAGTAGGCAATAAAAGTCCTTTTCTAACGCGAACGTCATTTTTGGCAATTTCAATTTCCTGTAAAGTCATCAGTAACTCCTGATTGTTTTTCAGGGCTAAGTCAATTAAATTTACCAGATTTTGATCTTTAAAGAAATCGTGCCATGGAATAGTTGCCATATTCGTTGTGTCTTTGCTATTTGCAAAAACCTCCGGAACTGGTTTACTTGGTGTTTCGGCTACCGTTTGTGGAGCTTTACAACTTGCTACAGCAAGACAAGCACCCAACGCAACACCATATTGATATGTTTTAAATTTATACATGATTGTTGTCAATTTCTTCTGTTAATGGATTCTCTTCTTCATGTTTAACTAATTTGTGTTTTTCTGCAATTTTCGCGAAGATGTAATACAATCCGGGAATCACAAATACACCACAAATAGTTCCGATAAGCATACCTCCCGCAGCTGCAGTACCAATAGTTCTGTTACCAATTTTACCCGGACCAGATGCAAATGCAAGTGGTAATAATCCGGCGATAAAAGCAAATGAAGTCATTAAAATAGGACGGAACCTTGCTTTTGCACCTTCCATTGCAGCTTCAAGAACTGTTTTTCCTGCCGCATGCCTTTGTATCGCAAACTCTACAATCAATACAGCATTTTTACCAAGTAAACCAATAAGCATTACCATGGCAACCTGTGCATAAATATTGTTTTCTAATCCTGCAACTTTTAATAAAAGGAAAGCTCCAAAAATACCCGCAGGTAAAGAAAGAATTACTGATAATGGCAAAATAAAACTTTCATATTGGGCCGCCAAAACCAGGTACACAAATCCTAAACAAATAAGGAATACCCATATTGCCTGATTACCCTGAGCTACCTCATCTGCAGAAATACCTGCCCAGTCAATATCATATCCTCTAGGTAATTTTTTGGCTGCAACATCCTGAATTACTTTAATGGCTGTACCAGAACTATAGCCCGGAGCTGCACCACCACTAATTTCTGTAGAAGTGTACATATTATGTCTCGTAATTTCCGAAAGTCCGTATACTTTTTCTAATCTCATAAAGGCCGAAAAAGGAACCATTTCATCACGATCATTTTTTACATAAAGTTTTAAAATATCATCTGGCTGCGCACGATATTCCGGAGCGGCCTGAACGATTACTTTATAGTTAATACCGTATTTAATAAAACTGATTTCATAGTTACTACCCACAAGAGTTGACAAGGTATTCATCGCGTTTTCAATAGAAACTCCTTTTTGCTGAGCCAAATCGTTATCGACTTTCATCATGTACTGAGGGAAACTCGCACTAAAGAAACTAAACACGTTAGATAATTCTGGACGTTTGTTCAATTCTTCTACGAAATCTTTATTAACTGCTTCCAGTTTTTTGAAATCACTAGAACCTGTTTTGTCCAATAAACGAAGCTCAAATCCTCCCGCAGCTCCATATCCCGGTACTGCCGGTGGTTGAAAAAATTCAATATTGGCACCTGCAATATCTTTTGATTTTTCTTCCAGCTCTGTCATAATTTCCTGTACAGATTGTTTACGATCGTTCCAGTCTTCTAAATTGATCAAACAAGTTCCTGCATTCGATCCTGTACCTTCAGTTAAAATTTCATAACCTGCCAATGAAGAAACTGATTTTACTCCTTCTACTCCTTCTGCTATTTTTTGCAGTTTCTCGGCAATATTATTGGTTCTTTCTAATGATGATCCCGGAGGTGTCTGGATAATAGCATAGAACATTCCCTGATCTTCATTTGGGATAAATCCTGAAGGAACTGTACTGCTGATTAACCATGTTCCGGCGCAAAATCCTAAAAGTGCAATAATTGTAACGGCTCTTCTGTTTACGATTTTACCTAATACATTTTGGTATTTGCCCTGAGCAAGATTAAACTTGTTGTTAAAACCATCAATAAATACATTTACAGGTGTTTTCTTTTTCGGTTTGCCGTGATTGTTTTTCAACATCATTGCACAAAGTGCCGGTGTTAAAGTCAAAGCCACAATACCCGAAAGTATAATCGCTGTTGCCATCGTGATAGAAAATTGTCTATAGAAAACCCCAACCGGACCAGACATAAATGCAACGGGAATAAATACCGCCGCCATAAGGAATGTAATGGCAATAATAGCTCCTGCAATTTCGTGCATTGCTTTTTTAGTCGCTTTAAATGGAGAAAGATGTTCTTCTTCCATCTTGGCGTGAACGGCTTCGATAACTACAATCGCATCATCGACGACGACTCCAATTGCCAATACTAAAGCAAACAACGTAATTAAGTTCAATGAAATATCAAAGAAAGTCATGAACACAAAAGTTCCTACTAATGAAACGGGTACCGCAATTGCAGGAATAACGGTAGAACGCCAGTCTCCTAAGAAAAGAAATACAACTAATCCCACCAAAATAAAAGCCTCAATCAAGGTATGAATTACTTTTTCGATAGAAGCATCAAGGAATTTAGAAACGTCATACGAAATTTCATAATTCATTCCTTTTGGAAATTTTTGCTTGATTTTTTCCAGTTTTGCTTTTACGTCTTCAATAACCTGATTCGCATTACTACCAAAAGACTGTTTTAATACAATCGCAGCAGAAGGCTTACCATTTAAGTTCGAATAAATGTCATACATCGAACTTCCAAACTCCACTTTTGCAATATCTTTCAAACGTAAAAGTTCGCCGTTACTGGTTGATCTTACTACTATATTCTCATATTGTTCTTTTGTTGTAAAACGTCCTGAATATTTTAAAACGTATTCAAACGCCTGAGAACGTTTACCGGAACTTTCTCCCGTTTTACCCGGAGAAGCTTCCAAACTCTGGCTTGATAATGCTTCCATTACCTCATCGGCAGAAATCTTATAAGCCAGCATTCTGTCAGGTTTCAACCAAATACGCATTGCATATTCACGTGTTCCCAAAATATCTCCAGATCCAACACCGTTTACCCTTTTTAATTCTGAAAGTACATTGATATCGGCATAGTTGTACAAGAACTTCATATCGGTATTTTTATCCGTACTATAAAGATTCACATACATCAACATACTCGGAACTTCACGCGTAATTTTCACACCCTCTCTTACTACTAAAGGAGGAAGTTTATTGGTAACCGAAGCTACACGGTTTTGAACGTTAATGGCTGCCTGATTAGGATCTGTACCTAAATTAAATACAACCTGAATACTTGCTTCACCATCATTTCCGGCATCAGAAGTCATATATTTCATTCCCGGTACTCCATTTAGAGCTCTTTCTAAAGGAATTACAACCGATTTGATCATCAACTCTCCATTTGATCCAGGGTAATCTGCCGTAACATTTACCATTGGTGGAGAAATTGAAGGGAACTGGGTAATTGGTAAATTCATCACCGACAACACCCCTAAAAAGACTATCACAAGCGATATAACTATCGAAAGTACAGGTCTTTGAATAAATTTATTAAACATTTTTATATTTTTTAATGATTAAACCAAATTGGAATTTGAAAGTTTCAGGTTCAAGTTCCAGATTCAGTGCGCAACTTAAAACCTGGAACCTGAAACAATTACAACAAAACTTATTACTCCGCTTTTAATCGTAAATTATTCATTACCGTTTTAGGAGAAAGGAATTCGAATTTAATCTTATCATTGTCTTTTACCTTTTGAACTCCTTCAAGCAAGATTTTATCGTTTTCTCCAAGTCCGCTGCTTACAACATATAAATCCGGAATTTCACCTGTAATTGTGATTTCTTTAGAAGTTACCACGTTGTTTTTATCAACTACAAAAACGTATTTTTTATCCTGAATTTCATAAGTTGCTTTTTGTGGAATTACGATAGCGTTTTTCAACGGAACAAGCATTTGAACTTTTCCTGTTTCACCATTTCTTAACAGTTTTCCTGTATTTGGGAATCTGGCTCTAAAAGCAATATTTCCTGTTTCATTATCGAATTCACTTTCAATCACTTCAACATTTCCTTTGTATTTAAAAGGTTCACCATTTGCCAAAAGCAAACCAACATTGTTTCCTGCACGGTCTTTTACATCAGTTTGATATTGAAGATATTCCGGCTCAGATACATTGAAATAAGCAAACATCTGACTGTTATCTGAAAGGCTTGTCAATAATTCTCCTTCGTCGATAAGACTTCCTAATTTTAAAGGAATTCTATCGATTGTTCCGTCAAACGGCGCTCTGATTTCGGTAAATGATAAATGTAATTTTGCTAATGCAACTTCTGCTTTTGCTGATTGTAATTTTGCCTGAGCTACACTTAATTCGTTTTTAGAAACGATATTTTTATCTGCCAATAGCTTAGCATTTTGCAATTCAATTTCTGTTGATTTTTGCTCTGCCTGTGCTTTAAGCAATTCTGCCTGATACATGTTTGGCATAATTTTAAATAACAACTGGCCTTTTTTTACAAACTGGCCTTCATCAACATAAATGTTTTGTAAGAACCCTTTTTCCTGGGCGCGGATTTCGATGTTTCGAACAGATTTTATCTGCGAAACATACTCTTTAGTAAATGAAGTGTCAATTTTTACAGGGTTGGTAACTGTAAATTTTTCCTCTTCTTCTTTTTCTTCTTTTTTTGATGTACAACTGGTAAGGCACAACACGGCAAGCATGCCCGTTAACACGATAATTCTTTTCATTGGTATGTAATTGGAAATTAAGCGATTGAATAGGGATGCAAAAATCCCTTTAGATGTAGAAAGCATCAGTCGCCAATACGTGAATTGAATGTCGTAAGTGTGGTAAATTTTAAGAAATAAACTCTAAAAATATAATCCATATTTATGCATGATCACGCTTTTGGTAACCGATGTATAAATAGAATCAAATTCTTAAAACTCTCTGAGTAATGTAGATAGGATTTGACTGGCCACAAGATGAGCCGAAAATATCAAAATGATTGGAAGATTTTGCAGCGCTTTGACGAGATAATGTCAAATACCAGCTATCAAGTAAGCTGTAGTTTGTTGCAAAAAATTTATTGGAAAGACCACCTTTAAAATCGTCACCAAAATATTCTTCATCCAAATCTATATCAGCATCTTCAATTATTGAACTGCCTTGTTCGTTATTGGTGAATTTTACGCGGTGTCTTTTCTCAAGATTGTGGTGAGAATTTAGATGTGTTTCAGCATTAAGGTATTGCCCTCCGCCTAGCAGAAGGAAATTCATAAATGTTAAAAATACTACTAACTTTCTCATTTGAGTGCGAAAGTAATAAAAGATCGGAAGAAAAAAAATAAAATAAGAAAGTCTTAACAAGTTATAATTTGCGAAAACGTTTTCTTTTTATTTCACTATTAATTCAACAATAAATCGAGCGATTTTGTGCGGAAATAATAGAGCAAATTAACATAAAAGTAACTTCACTAAAATATTGACAAATAAGCAAGTTCCAAAAAACGAGAATCGTAAATATTTGATTCTCTATATTTTATTTCATAATTATGATACGCTTTCTAAAACAAAATTTCCATTATAGTAAATTCCTGTCCGTTTTTTTCAAAAGTTTTATAAGTATCTGTCATTCCAAATTTCCCGTAAAAATTCTTTTTATTTGTTCTGGCATTACACCAAACTTTTTTTGCTCCTCTTTCTTTTGCCAATTTCAAGATATAATGCAATAATCCTGACGCAATACCCTGTCCCTGAAATTGTTCTAAAGTTGCTAATTTCCTAAACTGCATTTCATCTCCAGAAAAAAAACAGGAAACTATTGAAACTAATTGGTCATCTGTAAAAACACCAAAATGTTCTCCTAAATCATCTTCCTTTAATTGAACAAATTCAAAAGGCTGATCGGACCACATAACCTCATGTCTGATTTGCCAGGTTTGGGAAGCCTGGATTGCTTCAATTTTCATTTCAATTCTTTTGTTTTCAAAATTAAGCCAATTTACTTTTATTCTTCCTCAAAGAAAAAACAAAAACATATCTATTTAAATACCAGATAAATAATTAAAAAATAAATAAGATAAATCTCGCTATTCTAATGAATAATAATTATTTTTATAGGAACTAAAAACAACAAATCCAGTTATGAAAAAATTCCTTGCAGCAGTATTATTATGTATAAGTGTAAATGGTTTTGCACAATTAATACAATTCGGACCTCAATTTTCATCCAATATTACTTCGGCCGTAACAGATGATTTTAGTTCTAAAAGTTCAGGTACAGATATAGGTTTTGCCGGATTTGCGAGAGTTAATTTATTGCTTTTTTACGGTCAGGCCGAATTTGGTTATGCAAAAAATAAATTTAGTGTTTCTCAAACCGGAATTGGCGAAACGGAATATGAATTATCAGGAACTGATGCTTCGTTAATTGCTGGTTATAAAATACTTCCGTTTGGAAAACTGGGAAATCTTCGTGTTTTTGTTGGTTATAACTGGAAACATTACTCTGATATAAAAGCCAATAATGATCTTAGCTTAATTGCTTTCGAGCAGGACAACAGCAGTATTCTTGGCGGTGTAGGCGTCGATGTATGGAGATTTACTTTAGATGCTCGTTACCTTGCAGGTCTATCAGATCTTGATGCTTCCGATAGAGAACTAAAAACAGGAATTGTGAATGTTTCGCTTGGGTTTAAATTTTTATAAAAATAAATACCACCGATTTCACAGATTTAAAGAATTATAATGGGTGAAATCGGTGGCAAAAATATTTAGCTTTAATTCGAAAATGCGTTCAGGATTTCCATTGCTTTTTCTATATCTTTTTTATTTACAAAAATATGATCGTGATAAAATGCTGCAACAACATTACAGCTAATTCCGTTTTCTGAAAGTGCTTTCGAAAATGCTGCCGTTAATCCAACAGCTTCCAATGAAGAATGAACGGTTAACGTTATCCACGCCATTATAACTGAATATTCCAGCTTTAGAATCTCTGCTATTTCTTTTTTCAGAATTAAGGTAATCGCTTCTTTTTCTCTAAAGAACATTTCAACTTCATTTAGATTTACGTTTTCTAAATTGGCGACTTTACAAAAAACATAATCTCCGGAAATATGTTCCGGTTTCATGCTTTTTAGCAATTGCTTTAAATCTTTTTCTCCTGACATGGCTGTTTTTTACTAAATAATTATTTTAAGAGTTTCTCTAATTTCGGTCTTGTTTCCGGAAAATCTTTATCTAAAGTCAATGCTTTTTGATAATTGGTAATAGCATTTTTTTTATCTCCGTTTGCTTCATAAAAATCTCCAAGAGAATCAAATACGTTCGGACTTTCTGGATAATTTGTTACATTTAGTTTAAATAAATAACCTGCCAAATCATTATCCTTTTTTGAAAGAGCCTGATAACCATATACATTTACGACCTGCTCCGGAATATTTACTTTATAACCAAGATGTTTCGATACATTTTCATAATGTTTTTCAATTTTAGCAAAAACCGCTTTATTGAAATTCATTTGCTCTCCAATTGAAAGCTTTAATTGATTAAAAGAAAAAAGGAAACGAAGTGCATCATAAGTTGCAATTAAGGGAATCGAACCATGATTATCGTCTTTATAATATTTGTATTGATATTGTAAATTGCTTTTTTTATTCTGACTTAAAAAATCGTTTAAATCTAATGCAGATCGAATATGTTTTGTAATTACTGAAGTATCTTTTCGAACTTTTAGAAGATCCATATTGTCTTCCATTGTATTGGCAACTCCCAAAAACAGAGAAACATTTGCCAAATTTTTAGTTGCTAATGTTTTTGTGGTTTCTTTTAAAAACTTTTGCTTGTCCCACCACATACTCGGATCGATGGCAACATAAGAATTGAATAAATCGGTATGATTGGTAAGAACATTCATAACGGTTAATCCGCCAAAAGAATGCCCAATTAGTGTTTTATAAGGTGCTGTTGGATATTTTGAATCGATATAAGGGATCAATTCTTTCTCTAAAAATTCTGTAAATTTTTCTCCTCCGCCAGATTGTTCACTTAAACCCTTATTTACAAAAGGCAAATCGATATCAGAATGTGTTGGGGTTAAATCTCTGGTTCTGTTTGTATTTGGAATACCTACAACAATCATTTCCGGACAAATTGTATTTCCGTTTATTTCGCTTAATTCTTCTATCATTCCAACAACAGAGCTAAAATGAGCATCTCCGTCTAATAAATAAACGACCGGATATTTTTGGATAGAAAATCCTTTATATTGAACACTTCTGGGAAGATGAATCCAAATTTTTCTTTGTTCATTTAAAACTTTCGAAGAAATACTATCAATTGTTCCTATAGTAATCTGGTTTTTATTTTGAGCGTTTGAATAATTTCCAAACAATAAAATACAACATAAAAGAATCATATTGAAATTTAAAAAACCTGAAAAATTACCTCGAAAATTAATTTGTTTCATCTTTGTTTTTGCGTTAATAGTTAGACAATAAATATAAAACAAAAACGATAAAAATTGATTGCGAATCATTAATTCTGAGAAAAATAAAAGCCGCAAAGAGTTTTATTTCTTTGCGGCTTTTATAAGTATTTTAATTAGAAAAACTCTTTTTTAGCAGTAATTACATTTTCAAATAATAACGTTCTAAATTTTCATTTTCAATTTTTTCAACACCGTTTTCCGTTTGTTTGGCAATGTTTATTACGTGTAATACATGTGATTTATCATCGACAGTGCAATTCCAAATTGTACCATCAGACAAAATAACGGCCGAAAATAATGAATCTGATTTGTCTTTGTTGTAATAAACTAAGTTCTCTGTTTTTATTATTTTTTTTACTAAGGTTTTTTTGTCCTGCTCGTAGAACAAAATCTTATTTTCTGATATTTCAACAAATTCATCAACTAACTTGTTTTGAGAATCTTTTGTTGTTTTTACTGCCCAAAGTGGTTTATCGCCAATCAGTTTCCAGATACCCAAAGCTTTTTGCATCATATCTTTTCTCAGGAGACATTTTAAAGTATCTACTTTTTTAATTGATTCCTGACCCAATTCATTTTCAGGTTTAATTTTTGATGCCACAGAAAATAGATCCAATGCGTTTACAAAATCTGATTTTTTGTAACAGGCAACAGCTAATTCGTATTTATTTTTTTGAAATTTAGCCTTTGCATCGATCTGAGCAAAGCTTTTAATAGCAAATAATAAAATAATAATAGTAAAGTATTTTTTTCTCATTTAAAAATGGCTTTATTTTTTTGCAAACATAATTGTTAAATTCGTAACTATTTTACGCTTTTACGTATTTTTTTATAAAGCACAAACCAAAAACACGCAAATAATTATATATCAACTAATTAAAACGCAAAATCCTCTTTCTTATTTTAAGAAAGAGGATTTTTTATTACTAAAACAGATAATTTATCTTACTAAAAAGGTATTGTTGTTTGGTGTGGCATCCATAAAAATACCACCATCAAGTGTTATCTGCTTAATTTGTTTTTTATTTTTTAATGTAACTGAAGCTGTTTTTTGATTGTTTTGCCAAATTGCCGGAGTTTGGTGCAAAGTTTCTTTTGAATCGTCTGTGTAAATGACATTTACATCAAATGGAATAGCAAAACCTCCCACGTTTTCTATAGCTACAATATTTTTTTCGACTTTTTTAACGGAAAGGTCTATGTAATTATTGGTAAAAAACCAGTTATTAAAAAACCAATTCAAATTTCTTCCTGAAGCGGTGTTCATCGAATTAAAATAATCCCACGGAATTGGATGTTTTCCGTTCCAGTTATCCATGTATGCGTGAAGCGATTTTTTGAACAAATCATCTCCAAGCAAATCTTTTAATGCAATATAGGAAAGAGAAGCTTTTCCGTATGAATTGTTTCCGTAACCCGGGCCTGAAAGTTGAGATGACATTGAAATTATGGGCTGATCTTCTTCTGTTGAAACATCATTTATGTAACCTTCTACTCTAAATTCTTTATAAAATTTATCAGCAGCTTCTTTCCCATGTTCTGCAATTCCTATTAAATATTCAAAAGTTGTTGCCCAGCCTTCATCCATAAAAGCATAACGTGTTTCATTGATTCCCATATAAAAAGGAAAATAAGTATGTGCTACTTCATGATCCTGAACTAATTGTGCAAAAACCGGATCATTCATCTGCGAATCATTACACATCATTGGATATTCCATATCTGCAAAACCCTGAAAAGCGGTCATTTTAGAAAACGGATACGGAATTCCCGGCCAGTTATTTGAAAACCAGTCCAGAGCATATTGATTGTTTTTAATCGAATTTACAAAATCAGTTCCTTTAACATCATACGCCGCCTGAACGCTCGCACGACGATTTGTTTTTTTGTCTACAACAACGCTGCTCGCATCCCATAAATAATGATCGCTTAAACCAAAACAAACATCTGAGATATGTTTTGCTTCAAATTTCCAAACATTCCATTCGTTTTGTTTGGTTACTGCGCCACTTTTCATTTCCTGTTCGTTTGCAATATGCAAAATTTCATCTGTTACATATGATTTTTTCAAACGCGCTGCAAATTCAGACTGTAAAACCTCATCCGGATTTAATAAATCTCCGGTTCCGTAAACTACATAGTTTTTAGGTGCTTTTACAGAATAGGTATAATCATTAAAATCATTGTAAAACTCCTGACGATCCGTGTGTGGCAATCTGTCCCATCTGTTGTAATCGTCAAAAACAGTCACACGAGGATAACTGTAAGCGGCAAAAAAAGTAGTATTATCTATTTGTCCTTCTCTTCCACTCTCTTTAGACAATGGATAATGCCAATCGATATTTATTGTAATTTTAGAATGTGGAGGCAATGGTTTTTTCATTTTTACATTTCCAACCGTTCCCCAGCTTCTAGCATCTTCTTTATAAACTTCTCCTTCAATTTTTAAAGATGTAATAGTCAATCCGTCGCTTAAAAAATCATTACTAACATCACCGCTTCTTGGCGAAGAAGGTTTATGAAGGTTGTTTACAAAACGAATTGGTAAGTTTTTTAAAGTATCGCTGCTATTGTTTGTATAGACAATAGTTTCAGTTCCGCTAATAACTTTTGTATCAGCATTTACAGTTAATGCGATATCGTATTTTCCGTGGTTTTGCCAGTAATTTTTTCCAGGTTTTCCGTCCATCGAGCGAGTCCCTTTTGCGTAAGCTTCTTTGATATTACGCGGCATATAAAGTTCCTGCGCAAAATTATTTTGTGCCAAAAACAAAAAGACAATTAGTATAAATTTTTCCATACGTGGTTTTGGGAATTTTGTTTATTTAATAGTTGCTGTTACTATTAGTTGCGTTTTTCTGCTGAATGTTACAATTACTTAAAGATATTTTTAAGTTTAGGGTTAATTTGCCACGAAGGCACAAGAACGCAAAGATTCTTTTTTAAAGACACAAATTAAAAAAACTTTGTGTCTTCGCGACTTTGCGAGATTAAAATTTAGCTCAAAACAAAAAAACTTTGCGCCCTTGTGCCTTCGTGGCAAACAAAAAAACCGCCTAATTCAAAAGAAAAAGACGGCATCTACAATTTAATATATAACCTTGATCACTACAAAATATAATCGGTATTAATGAAGTTTGATTCCTTGCTGTTTAGCAATTCCTGCAAAATTTCATTATTGTAAGCGATATCTTTTGAAGCTACAAACGTACGAATTGAGAATGAACGCAATGCATCCGGGATACTTAAGGTTCCTACAGCAGAATCTTTACGTCCTGTAAAAGGGAAAGCATCCGGACCTCTTTGGCAAGAACTGTTCAGGTTTACTCTGCACACTAAATTCACTAAAGAATCAATAAGTGGAGCCAAAGTTTTAATATCTTTTCCGAACAAACTTACTTGTTGTCCGTAATTTGACTCGGCCATATCATCCAGAGGTTCATCAATATGTTTAAATGAGATAATTGGCACTACGGGTCCAAATTGTTCTTCGTGATAAACTCTCATTTCTTTATTTACCGGAAATAAAACTGCCGGAAAAATATAGTTTTCAGTATGTTTTCCTCCTTTTTCATTTAGAATTTTTGCTCCTTTAGAAGTTGCATCATCAATTAATCCCTGAATATAGGCTGGCTTATCTGTTTCAGGAAGCGGTGTTAATGAAGCATTTTTATCCCAAGGATTTCCAAATACTAATGCGTCAACTTTTTCAGAAAAACGTCTGTTAAATTCTTCTGCAATAGATTCGTGAACGTATAATACTTTTAATGCTGTACAACGCTGACCGTTGAAAGACAAAGATCCTGCAATACATTCCTGAATTGCCAAATCTAAATCGGCATCCGGTAAAACGATCGCCGGGTTTTTGGCTTCTAAACCTAAAATCAAACGTAATCTGTTTTTATTAGGGTGCTGATCCTGCAAAGCAATCGCTGATTTACTGTTCCCGATTAATGCCAAAACATCAATTTTTCCCGATTTCATGATTGGAGAAGCAATTTCACGGCCTCTGCCATAAACAATGTTGATTACACCTTTTGGAAAACTACTTCTAAAAGCATGCAATAATGGCGAAATACATAAAACACCATGTTTTGCCGGTTTAAAGATTACCGTATTTCCCATAATCAAAGCGGGAATCAATAACGAAAAAGTTTCGTTAAGCGGATAATTGTAAGGTCCAAGGCACAAAACAACACCCAGAGGTCCGCGGCGAATCATGGCATTTACCCCTTGTACTTTTTCAAAATGAGAACTACGTCCGTTCAGTTCTTTATAACTATCAATCGTATCCTGAATATATTCTACGGTTCTGTCAAATTCTTTTTGCGAATCGCCAAGGTTTTTTCCAATTTCCCACATCAAAAGTTTCACCACTTCTTCGCGGGTATCCTTCATTTGTCTTACGAAATTCTCCATGCATTTAATTCGGTCAGCCACTTTCATCGTTGGCCATAAGCCCTGACCTTTATGGTATGCACCATTGGCAGCCTCAACAACTTCTGCCGCTTCTTTTTCTCCCATAAACGGGATTGATCCTAATAATGTTGGCGAGTATTTTTCTGTAGAAGAAATCGTTGAAAAAACAGGAGTTGTTTGTCCTGTCCATTGTTTCAATTCTCCATTTACAAGATAAGTGTCTTGATTTATTAGTGTTTTAATCTGATATTCTTCGGGTATAAAACTCATAATCTGGTAATTTTTATAGTTTGGTTATTAATAGCAATTTCAAAAGAAAAAAGAGGCCTTTTATGCCTCTTCTTCACTTTTATGGGTTTATAGTTTCACCTTCCCAGTCCAGGATTCCACCAAGCAGGTTATAGGCATTTTGTATACCTAACTCATTCATAACCTGGCATGCTTTGGCACTTCTTGCTCCAGAACGGCAATACACATAATAATTTTTATTTTTGTCAAGTTCTTCGATTTCATAAATAAATGCCTGACCTTTATTGATATCAATATTTAAGGCATTTTCGATATAACCGTCATTAAATTCGTCTTCAGTTCTTACGTCCAGTATAACTGCATTCTCGTCAGCAGCAAGCTGATTAACCCAATCTTCTTGTGATAAATTCATAATATGTGTTTTTTGTAAAATTACGACGTTTCTATTAATTAAAAACGTACCAAATGCGATTTCGATTATTATTCTCAGAAAACGTTTTAGAGAAAGTATAATAATCAGTGAAATACAAATTTACTTACTATTTTTAAAAATATACTCTATAAAATCGATGGAAAATAGGTTTTTTGCATTTACGTAAAATACATCTTAAAAATAGTTTTCTGACAATTAATAACGTTTCAATCTGCTATCTTTGTATAATATTATGTTCTTTAATCTTAATTTGATAAAAAAAGTTTACCACGACCCGAGCGATAGCGAACAGGCGAAGCAATTGCTCTAATTTTCACGAATAAATTAGTGATGAAGTTTTTTTGCCACAGATTAAAAAATTAAAATGATTAAAATTGTTCGCCACGAATTTCACTAATTTTCACTAATTAATTCGTGCTGATTCGTGAAATTCGTGGCAAAAAAGCAAACCAGATACATGCAAAATTCATTACAAAACATATTTCCTAATTTCTCCAGCGAACTTATTTCTACTATTGAAGAAAATGGAAGCGCACAGGATTTTGAAGCAGGAACCATTTTAATGCGTACCGGACAATACATTAAAAACACAGTTTTGATTACCAAAGGAAAAATCAAAATTTATCGTGAAGGCGAAGATGGCGGCGAATTTTTAATGTATTATCTTCAACCGGGACAAGCGTGTGCAATTTCTATGATTTGTACAGCCAAAAGTGAGAAAAGCCAGATTATGGCAAAAGTTGTCGAAGATGTTTCGGTTATGATGATTCCGCTGCAAATGATGGATAAATGGATGATGGAACACAGAACATGGTATGAATTTGTAATTGAAACTTATCGAAGCCGTTTTGAAGAAGTTTTAGAAGTTGTTGATAATATTGCCTTTAGGTCTATGGACGAGCGTTTAGAATTTTATCTAAAAAGACATTCTGATGCCTGTGGCTGTTCTGAAGTAAAATTATCGCATCAGGAAATCGCAACCGAATTAAATACGTCACGCGAAGTCGTATCCAGATTACTCAAAAAAATGGAACAACGCGGTTTGGTCAAACTTAACCGCAACCAGATTGAGCTTTTAAAAAAATAATAGCCCACGGATTTTACTGATTAAACTGGTTTTCACTGATTTTCTTTTTGCCAGTTCGAGCGTCCCGAAACTTCGGGAGATATGCATTGCGGGTTCTCTCCCGAAGTTTCGGGACGCTCGACGTGACAAATTAGAACTTTTAAAATTAAAAAAAAATAATCTGCGAGAATCCGTTTAATCTGCCAAATCCGCGGGCAAAAAAAATCCGCAAGCAAAAAAACTCTTATGTGATAAATGTTACTGTACATTTCTAATTAACGAAGCACCTTTGCATAAAAACAAATGCAATGGAATATTTAGGATATTTTGCTTCAATCATTATCGGGATTTCGCTTGGCTTAATTGGCGGCGGCGGATCTATATTAACGATTCCGATTTTGGTGTATTTGTTTAAAGTAAATCCCGAGCAAGCCACTTCTTATTCTTTATTTATTGTTGGATTAACCGCAATGTTTGGGAGTTACAGCCATTACAAAATGGGAAACCTCAAACTAAAATCGGCTTTGTATTTTGCGATTCCTTCTGTGATTTCGATTCTGATTATTCGCGAAGTTATTTTTCCGCAGATTGCTTCTACTTTATTTTCGATTGCTTCTTATTCTGTTTCTAAAGATTTTCTGATTATGATCATCTTTTCGGTATTGATGATTACGGCTGCGATTTCGATGATTCGAAAAAACCAACCCGAAATAAAAGGTGCCGAAACGAATTACTTTCAACTTAGTTTTATAGGTTTTATTGTCGGCATCATAACCGGATTTCTAGGTGCAGGCGGCGGATTTTTGATTATTCCTGCCCTTCTCTTCTTCGCGAAATTACCCATGAAACAAGCCGTTGGAACTTCATTATTAATTATCTCAATCAATTCTTCGATAGGCTTCGCAGGAGATTTATACATCGGAACCCCCATAAATTATCCTTTTTTATTAGGCATTTCGGCAATGGCACTCATGGGAATGATAATTGGAAGCCAGCTTTCTAAAAAAATAGACGGAACAAAACTGAAACCTATTTTTGGCTGGTTTGTTCTCGTTATGGGATTTTATATTATCACAAAAGAGGTTTTATTTTAGTTCACTTGTAGAGTAATCTTTGTCAAAGTTTTAAATTTTGGCAAAGATGAAACTAAAAAAATCCGTTTATTTCAGGAAATAAGCGGATTTGTATTTTTTGGGCGTTTTCGCCGCGGCGAACGGGCTATCCGCTATATTCCCGATTAACAAAAACTACGACTAAAAAGCCTTGTTTTTCTAAATCGGGAGATACCGCTCCTATCCCTAACGCAACTAGAGTAAACAAGAAGTTTATTTCATTAATTAAATTTAAGGAAGCAATCTCACTACAACAATCAACTTTTAAACGGCATAAAAGACAATAGCATTTGAATCTTTGTCAAAGTTTAAAACTTTGACAAAGATTTTACAGCGAAAATTAATTCGTGAATTCGTGGCTAACAAAAAAACCTAATGCTCCCCATACCCAATATCATCCATCTTCCCACTAAAAACGCGATATTGAATAATAAAATAAATAATCACCAAAAACAAAGCGATAAAAAACCAGCTCAGTCCGGCGTTTAAACCGTATTCTCCGGCCGCGGTATTATAAATCGTAAGAGATGGATTTACTTTATTTGTTGAAGGCAAAACATTTGGAAAAATCGAAACAGCTGTTGAAGCAAATCCACCAACTAAAAATAAAGACGAGAATATAAATCCGTGGCCGTCTTTTTTGAACGAACGCACTTTGAATAATCCTAAAATACCAACAAAAGCCATTACAGGAAAAAACCAGAGAATTGGTGTTTCAATAAAATTATGAAACGGTTCAGGCTCAATAAAATGCCAGATTTGCAGGGATATACAAACCAAAACCAATAAACCAATATTCAGTTTGAAAACCATATTTTTAAGTTGCGGATTCAAGTCTGAATTGGTTTTAAAAACAATCCAATTGGCACCGTGAATCATTAAAGCAACAACGCTCACAATTCCCAGAAAAAGTGTAAACCAATCTATAATTCCCAATTCATTTGCCTGCGGACTAAACGTTGGATTCCATAAAGGCAAAAAGAAAAAATGTGGTTCTTGTGTTGAAACACCGTTTTGCACCATTCCGAGATTGACACCACGAACAATATTTCCTAAAGCAATTCCGAAGAACAGTGCTAAAAGCAAACTCGCGATTCCGAAAGCTTTATCCCAAATTGCTTCCCACATTGGGTGATGCACTTGTCCTCGCATTTCTAATCCTATGGCACGAAAAATCAAAAGCCATAAAATCATGATCAAAGGCAAATAAAATCCGCTGAAAGAAGAAGCATATAAAGTTGGGAAAGCAAAAAATAAAACTCCCCCGGCAGCGATCAACCAAACTTCATTGGCATCCCAAAACGGACCAATGGAATTGGTGATTGCTTTTTTATCTTTTTCTGTTTTGGCAAAAAATAAATGTATAATTCCTGCTCCAAAATCATAACCGTCCAGTACAATATAAACGGCCAGAATTCCCATTAAAACTACGTACCAAAAAAATTCCATACTTATATTTTTTCTGTTGAAAGTTCCACATGATGCGGACCTTTATTGATAATTTTTCCAATTAAAAGCAAAAACAGCATACCGAGTAAAAGATACAAACCGATAAAGCCTAATAAGGTAAATAAAGTATTTCCTGATGAAACGGTTGGCGATGCACCTTCGGCTGTTCGCAATAAATTATAAACAAGCCAAGGCTGCCTTCCTAATTCTGCTGTGTACCAACCTGTTGTATTGGCGATATACGGAAAAGGCATCATAAACATGAGCGACCATAAAATCCATTTGGTTTGGTATAATTTTCCTCTAATTAACTGAAAAAGTGACAAAACCATTAATCCAATAAAAATAGTTCCGAGCCCCACCATAATATGATACGCATAATACAATCCCGAAATATTTGTTGGATGTAAATCTTCTTCAAACTGGTCTAAACCTTTGATTTCCTGATCCCAATTTCCGTAAGTCAAGAAACTCAGAATATTTGGAACTGCGATTTTATTGTCCAATTTTTTATCTTTTACATCGGGCTGACCGATTAAAACAATTTCTGAACCTTTTTTCTCGGTATGAAAAATTCCTTCCATCGCGGCAAAAGTTACGGGTTGGTATTTTACAACGTTTTTAGCCAGTAAATCTCCCGTTGGAACAGCAACAATAATACTCGAAATCAATCCGAAAATTACTCCGGTTTTCAAAAACAATCTCCCAAAAGAAACGTTCTTCTGACTCAAAATATAAAAAGCACCAATTCCGGCTACGACAAATGAACTCGTTACCAAAGAAGCCGCCTGATTGTGTAAATATGAAGGCCACAACCACGGATTGAGAAACAAGGCTTTGAAATTCGTAAGGACAAATTTCCCGTTTTCAAGGATTTCATAACCAACCGGATTCTGCATCCACGAATGTGTGGCAATAATCAGATAACCGCTCGCCCAGGAACCAATCATAATTAATACTCCGGTGACAAAATGCCATTTATGTCCGAGAAGTTTTTCTCCAAATAAAAATATTCCAAGAAATGAGGATTCTAAAAAGAAGGAAAACATGCCTTCCATCGCCAAAGTCTGACCAATAATTCCGCCTGTTAATTCAGAGAATTTTGCCCAATTGGTTCCAAACTGAAACTCCATCGGAATTCCGGTTACAACGCCCATTGCAAAATTCAGGGCGAAAATTTTCATCCAGAAATGCGTGGCGTGATTGTATTGTTCGTTTTTGGTTTTGAGGTATTTCCATTTAAAATAAACAATGATCAGCGAAAGACCCATTGTAAGTTGCGGAAAAAGATAGTGAAAGGTAATTGTGAAGGCAAATTGCATTCGGTCATAAAAAAGCATTTCTTCCATGAGTGGTATTTGTTTATGAAGTCCCACAAATTTACCCATTAAAACCCGAAATTCCTGCCTTAAAAAAAACTTTATAACCTGATATTTGTTAAACTTTTCAACAAAACATAGCCCGCGGTTTCAACCGCGGGAACTCATGCATAATCACCATACGTTTCCCACGGTTGAAACCGCGGGCTATGTTGAATCATTTTTTCAAAATTCCTTTTGCTACGCTTTCATTAATTAAACCTTCGGCGTAATTCCATACAATTTCGGAACCTTCTTTTATAACGCTTTTTTTTTCGTAAACCTTATTATATTTCACATCAAACTCTTTCCAGGTTCCTCCGTTGTTTGAGGTGTTTTGCAATAAAGGTTCTAATCTGTCCATTGCTTTTGCAAATTTGGCCTCATTGGTTTCACCAGCTTCAAATTCTTCCCAAATTGCAATTAATTCCTCGGCTTGGTTTTTTGGCAATAAACCAAAAATGCGATTTGCCGCCAATCGTTCCTCATCTGTATTACAATGATTTTTTTCAGAATCGTATATAAAAACATCACCGGAATCAATTTCGACAATATCATGAATCAAAACCATTTTTACTACTTTCAAAACATCAATTGGTTCATTTGAATGTTCAGCCAGAACAATCGTCATTAATGCCAAATGCCAACTGTGTTCTGCATCATTTTCATTTCGGTCGCTATTAAACAGTTTCGTTTTTCGCTGAATATATTTTACTTTATCAATTTCTTTTATAAAAGCAATTTGATTCAATAAATCTTCTGTGTTCATAATGATTTTGTTAGGCTGTAAAATTACGTAGATTTTTTTTCTACTATATAAATGATGTAAGTTCAATTATGTAGAATTCTTACTTAAGTTACTTCTATGATAAAATCCTCAAATTTTTACGTAAAAATCAAATTTGTGTAACATTAGTCACTCATTTTAAATAAAAACTAAGTTACCTTTGTATTCCCTTATTTTTACAACACATATCATGAAAATAGAACAAATTTACACCGGATGTTTAGCACAAGGTGCATATTATATTACCTCAAACGGAGAAGCAGCTATTATCGACCCACTTAGAGAAATCCAGCCTTATTTGGATCGTTTAGAGCGCGATCAGGTAAAATTGAAATATATTTTTGAAACGCATTTTCACGCTGATTTCGTTTCAGGTCATATCGATTTGAGCAAAGAAACTCAGGCACCAATTGTTTACGGGCCAAATGCGGCTTGCGAATTTGACTGCATTTCTGCAAAAGACGGGCAGGAATTTAAAGTTGGAAATATTACCATAAAAGCCTTGCACACTCCAGGCCATACGATGGAAAGCACCACATATTTATTGATTGATGAAAACGGAAAAGATCACGCTATTTTCTCTGGAGACACTTTATTTATTGGTGATGTTGGCCGTCCGGATTTGGCACAAAAAGCTGCTGGAATGACTCAGGATGAATTAGCCGGGATTTTATTTCATTCTTTAAGAAAAAAAATCATTACTTTGGCCGATGATGTAATTGTTTATCCTGCGCATGGTGCGGGAAGCGCTTGTGGAAAAAATATGAGTAAAGAAACGGTTTCGACAATTGGAAATCAAAAAGCGACAAATTATGCTTTGCGTGCCAATATGACCGAAGCAGAATTTATTGAAGAAGTTACGGACGGATTATTGCCTCCGCCAGCCTATTTCAGCATGAATGTGGCGATGAATAAAGGCGGTTACGAAAGCTTCGAATCGGTTTTGCATAACGGGATGAAAGCCATTAAAGCAACAGAATTTGAAGCTGTTGCCGAAGAAACCGGAGCATTGATTTTAGATACCCGAAAAAGTGCTGATTTCTACAAAGGATTTATTCCGCAATCAATTAATATAGGAATCAATGGTGATTTTGCACCGTGGGTTGGAACTTTAGTTGCTGATGTAAAACAACCTATTGTATTAGTTACCGAAAATGGTCTTGAAGAAGAAACAGTAACACGTTTAAGTCGTGTAGGTTTTGATACAATTATTGGACATCTTGAAGGTGGCTTTGAGGCTTGGCAAAAAGCAGGTTTTGAAGTGGATACGGTGAACCGAATTTCGGCTGAACAATTTGCTGATAAATTCAATATTAAAGAAGATAAAATTATTGATGTTCGTAAAGAAACTGAATACGAAGCGGAACATATAGAAGATGCTTACAGTAAACCACTTGCTTACATAAATGACTGGGTAAAAGACATTAACCCAAATGAGCATTTTTATTTGCATTGCGCAGGAGGATATCGCAGTATGATTGCGGCTTCGATTTTGCAAGCTCGCGGTTTCAGAAATTTTACCGAAATTGACGGAGGTTTTGGAGCCATTGCAAAAACAAATATTCCTAAATCAGATTTTGTTTGCCAAAGTAAAGTTTTGAAAGCATAAACGTTAACATTTTTTTTACCATTAAGATATTAAGTTTATTAAGCTAGTAATACTTAATTTTTCTTTATCAAGTTTCATTAAGCTGCCAAATCTTAATTCCCTTAATATCTTAATGGTAAAAAATAAAAATCTAATTTTTAAAATAAACTATGAACCTACTAGAAATTTTAAGAGAACCATGGCCTTGGTATGTTGCTGGCCCGTTGATTGGGTTGACTGTTCCAATTTTGTTGATTATTGGCAATAAGTCGTTTGGGATTAGTTCTTCATTACGCCATATTTGTGCAGCTTGCATTCCGGCGAATATTTCCTTTTTTAAATACGACTGGAAAAAAGAAAGCTGGAATTTATTTTTCGTTTTCGGAATTTTCCTTGGTGGAATCATAGCAGCTTATTTTCTATCAAATCCAAATCAGGTTGAAATTACACCACAGCTCTCCCAACAATTAGCATCTTATGGAATCACAGATCATTCTGGTTTATTGCCAAAAGAACTTTTTTCCTGGGAAAGTTTATTTACACTTCGTGGCTTTATTATGATTGTCGTTGGTGGATTTTTAGTTGGTTTTGGAACGCGTTATGCCGGCGGCTGTACGAGCGGCCATGCGATTATGGGAATTTCAAACTTGCAATGGCCTTCATTAGTGGCAACAATCTGCTTTATGATTGGTGGTTTTATCATGGCAAATTTGATTCTGCCTTATATTCTTGCACTTTAGGATATTCTTTCACTTTAAAATTTCAAAAATGAATAATTTAGAAAATAAAAATACAGATACAGAAGGAATCAACGGAAGTCAATTGAAAGATTCCGGATTCTCAAACCTAAAATATCTTTTGGTTGGAATCTTTTTTGGAATTGTATTCGTAAAAGCAGAAATCATTAGTTGGTTTCGTATTCAGGAAATGTTTCAATTACAATCTTTCTTTATGTATGGCGTAATTGGAAGTGCCGTTGTGGTTGGAATAATCTCTGTTCAAATCATAAAAAGATTTAATATTAAAACCATCCAGGGAGAAAAAATAGAAATTCAGCCTAAAACTTTCAGTAAGGGACAAATTTATGGCGGATTAATGTTTGGTTTTGGATGGGCAATAACCGGAGCCTGTCCTGGTCCTTTATTTGCTCAAATTGGTACTGGAGTTACGGTAATTGTGGTTACTTTATTAAGTGCGATTGCAGGAACATGGTTTTATGGTTTGATAAAAGATAAACTTCCTCATTAATTTTTTTTCCGAATTAAAATATCAAACCCGACAGGTTTTAAATCTGTCGGGTTTGCCTTTTAATAACTTTTCCAGAGTTGCTCTTTTAAATCTATTAACAGACAAATTTTAAAAATAGGTTTGGTTTCATTTTCTTTAGTTATGTTTGTTAAAAATAATACCCGCCAAAACAATCCATAAATATGAAACGTTCAGAACAGTTATCAATATTAAAAAACACTGAAAAGTGGGACGTTATTATAATAGGTGGCGGAGCTAGCGGTTTAGGGACAGCTCTTGATGCCGCAAGCAGAGGATACAAAACTATTTTGCTCGAAGCTGTAGATTTTGCAAAAGGAACTTCCAGCAGAAGTACCAAACTTGTTCATGGCGGTGTGCGCTATCTGGAACAGGGAGATATTCATTTGGTAAGAGAGGCACTAAAAGAAAGAGGTTTATTGGCAAAAAATGCAAGTCATTTAGTCAAAAACCAATCTTTTGTAATTCCAAATTATAATTGGTGGGGCGGCTGGTTTTATACTTTCGGATTGAAAATCTATGATTTATTATCAGGGCGTTTAAGTTTTGGCAGTTCAAAATATATTTCAAAGAAAAAAACAATCGAAATGCTACCCGCCGTTGAAAGGAAAGGCTTGATAAGCGGTGTTATTTATCATGACGGGCAATTTGATGATTCGCGTTTAGCCATTAATCTCGCACAAACTGCTATTGAAAAAGGAGCGTGTCTTTTAAATTATTCCAAAGTCATAAACTTATTAAAAGACGATAAAAACCAAATTATTGGTGTTTTGGCAATTGATCATGAAACAGGTGACAGATACGAAATAAAAGGAGCTGCCATCATTAATGCAACAGGCGTTTTTACAAATGCTATAATGAAACTAAATGACAAGGTTTATAAAAAATATATTGTTCCCAGTCAGGGGATTCATCTTGTATTTGACAAATCTTTTCTACCGGGTGAACACGCTTTAATGATTCCCAAAACAAGTGACGGAAGAGTTTTATTTGCTGTACCCTGGCATAATTATATTGTTGTGGGAACAACCGATACATTAATAAAAAAACACAGTTTAGAACCTATCGCTCTGGAAAGTGAAATTGAGTTTGTGTTGCAGACTGCTCAGCTTTTTTTATCCAAAAAACCAACCAGAGCCGATGTTTTATCTGTTTTTGCCGGTTTACGCCCTTTGGCAGCTCCCGAGGAAGAAGGAAAAAGTACCAAAGAAGTTTCCAGAAGTCATAAAATTATTGTTTCAGAAACAGGCTTGATTACAATTACCGGAGGAAAATGGACCACTTACAGAAAAATTTCTGAGGACATTATAAACAAAGCAATCAAGACAGGCAAACTTCCTAAAAAGGATTGTAATACGGAGTTTCTTCCTATTCATGGAAATAAGGACACTTCTGCTTTAGATAGAGAAAATCATTTATATATCTACGGTTCGGATATCCCAAAAATAATTGAATTACAAGAAAACGAACCCGAATTAAAAGAGAAATTACATCCCGATCACGAATTTACAATGGCAGAAGTTGTTTGGGCTATTCGACATGAAATGGCCAGAACTGTTGATGATATTTTAGCAAGACGTGTTCGCTTACTATTCTTAGATGCCAGAGCCGCAATTGAATCATCTGAAAAAGTAGCGAGAATACTTGCCAAAGAAATAGGACATAATGAAGTCTGGATCAACAAAGAAATTTTAAACTTTAAAGAAATTTCTAAAGGTTTTTTACTGCCTGAATTTCAACAAGCCTTTCTTAATAAGTGCAAAAAACCTGCTTAGTACGCTCCTATCCCAAATCAATTTCAGAATAAAATTATAGGAAACCATTTTATTATCAGTCAAATAACATCTTAATCAAAATTTTGCATTACTTTTATACTAATTCTATAGGCTTTATGAAGTTATAATAGCTGTTAATTTGAATTAACAAAAAATTAACACAACACTTGTATATACAACTATTAAAAGATATACATTTGTATATACAAATTATACACTTACGACTATGACAATTGAAGAGGTTATTAAAAGTACAGTTAAGATGGATAATGCGAAAAGAGTTATTCTGAATATCATGTACACGCAAAACGTGATTCAGGATCATTTCAGCGAGTTGATGAAACCGTATGATTTATCCGGAGAACAATATAATGTGCTACGTATATTAAGAGGACAAAAAGGTAATCCTGCTAATATGTGTGTGATCCAGGAGCGAATGCTTGCTAAAACTAGCAACACGACGAGACTGGTAGACAAACTGTTACTGAAAGATTATGTTACAAGAAATGTTTGTCCTGGCAATAGAAGAAAGATTGAAGTATCAATCACTCAAAAAGGATTAGATGTTTTAAAAGAATTAGATCCGAAAGTAGATGAACACGAGCGTTCATTTGCCAGAAATATAAGTCCGGAAGAATTAGAATTATTAAATCGATTATTAGAAAAATACCGAACCCAACAAAATTAATATTATGAGTACATTATTAGAAAATTTGAACTGGAGATATGCAACAAAAAAGTTTGATGCAACAAAAAAAATCTCAGATGCAGATTTAAATACCTTAAAAGAAGCTGTTAGATTAGCTGCTTCTTCATACGGATTACAACCATATAAAGTTGTTATCGTAGAAAATCCTGAATTAAGAGAGCAATTAAAAGCTGCTGCTTACGGGCAAACTCAAATTACTGATGCATCTCAATTATTCATTTTTGCAAATGACTTAAATGCCGGACCAGAATCTGTAGCAGCTTATATTAAAAACATAAGCGAAACAAGAGGTCTTCCTACTGAAGCTTTAGGCGGATTTGCGGATATGATGAATGGTGTGATCTCAAACTTATCACAAGATGCTAAAAATATCTGGACAGCAAAACAAACTTATATTGCTTTAGGAACTTTATTAGCTGCTGCTGCCGAATTAAAAATCGACGCAACTCCAATGGAAGGCTTCAATGCAGCTGCATTTAACGAAATTCTAGGTTTCGATAAATTAGGCTTAAACGCTTCAGTTATTGCAACTGTAGGTTACAGACATGATGAGGACGACGCTCAGCACTACAAAAAAGTTAGAAAATCTCACGAAGAATTATTTATCACTATATAATTATTATTAATCCAAAATCAATTTTAACAAAATGAAAAATTTAAAAACAATTGCAATAGCATTATTCGTAGCAGCGGCTAGTATTTCAGTAAATGCTCAAACTAAAAAAATTGACGTTAAAGCATCTACTATCAAATGGGTAGGTAAAAAAGTAACTGGAGAGCACTCTGGAACTGTAAACTTTAAAGACGGAGCTTTAGTTTTCAAAGGGAAAAAATTAACTGGTGGTAGTTTTACTGTTGATATGACTTCTTTAACTGCAACTGATTTAACTGGAGAATACCAAGGAAAATTGAATGGTCACTTAAAAGCTGACGATTTCTTTGGAACTGACAAATTTCCAACTGCAAAATTAGTTTTCAAAACTATCGGAGCTAAAGCAACTGACGTTTATACTGTAACTGCTGATTTAACGATCAAAGGAATCACTAAACCTGTAACTTTTGACATCACTGTAGCTGGAAACACTGCTACAACTGCATTTAAAGTTGACAGAACTAAATATGATATCAAATACAACTCTGGTAACTTCTTCGAAAACTTAGGAGACAAAACTATCAATGACGATTTCGAATTAACTGTAGCTTTAAAATTCTAATATTTTAGACTTACTGATTCAAAATTTAGAAAACCCCAAAAGTTTAGGCTTTTGGGGTTTCTTTTTTATACTTTTCACAATAATAACGTTCTTAACACTTAAATAACCCTTTCATAACAACGCACAATGTTTTGATTAACATACGGCTTTTAATTTTGGAGTACTTAAAAAATCAAAAACTAGAAATCCAAATTATAGTTATGAAAACAAAAATCAGCATTGCAATTCTAAGCATTCTAAGCAGTTTTTTTCTACAGGCACAACAACAAAGAGGAATTGTTGGCACCACAAACTGGATGAACAACTGGACTAATTTTAAACCGGCCAACACAGAATATAGCGAAGCTAGCAATATTATTGCAGGAACGATTGACAAAGACACCAAATTATATAAACGAAACACTTATCAATTGGTTGGCACTGTTTATGTAACCAATAATGCTGTTTTAACTATCGAACCGGGAACTGTAATTCGCGGAGATGATAAAACCTGCGGAACATTAGTAATAACAAATGGCTGTAAAATAATGGCTGAAGGTTTAGAAACCGATCCTATCATTTTTACATCAAACAAGGATGTTTTGGATAGAAAACCAGGTGACTGGGGTGGAATTGTTATTATGGGAAAAGCTCCAATAAATAGCCTTGGAGGATTACACACTTTACCTTTTGATCTTGATCCTTTGTTAAATCATTATGGTGGTCAGGATGCCGAAGACAATTCGGGAATTTTAAAATATGTGAGAATCGAATATTCAGGAAGAAAATTAAGTGCTTTGAAAGAACTTAACGGGCTTTCATTAGCCGCAGTTGGAAAAAAGACAGTTTTAAATAACATACAAATTAGTTTTTCAAACGACGATTCATTTGAATGTTACGGAGGAAATTTAGACATGAACAACTTAGTTTCTTACAGAACTACTGATGATGATTTTGATTTTACACAGGGAGCGCAAATTAATATTAGCAACAGTATTGCTATTCGCCATCCGTTTTCATCAGATATTTCAGGTTCAAGATGTTTTGAAATTGACTCTTATGATAAAATCGAAAATACGGACATCAATAAATTGACTAAAATAAATGCCTCTAACATTACACTTGTTAATCTGGAAGAAAATAATCAGGGATTGGTTAGAGAATCTATTCATATAAAAGAAAATACATTTTTTAATCTAACAAATAGTATCGTATCCGGTTTTACACCTTTTGTTATATTAGAAGGAAATATAGGAAATGGAGATGCCAATTTATCTAAAATCAACTTCAAAAATGTAATTGTAAATAATTGCCAGGGCGAAATTACAAGTGAATCAAGCAGTAATGATGCGGGAATTAAAAGTTATTACAGCAAACCGCAATTTGCTTTGGATTTTACTAAAATTAGAAACATTGACTTATTTACAACGCCTAATATCAAAGGAAGTCCAGATTTTAGAGTAAACCAAAATAACACTATTGCAATTGGAAACTAAGTAATTAAAACCATCTTATCTGTCGAAATTTAACAAATTTGCAGATTTAGAAAAGTTTTTTTTCAAATTTTATGTATTCTAATCCAAATTACATTTATATATTTGTGACATCAAAATAAGATATGAAAACAACAATGAACAATATTTGGTGGTGGAAGAATTTACGTCAATCGTCGTGAACAAAGCTTCCTATGGTATTGTAAACTATAAATTTAAAAGGCTTGTCATCACGACAAGCCTTTTTTTTTTGGTCGAAACTCAAGTGAAATAAATTAAAATTAAAACAACATACTTTGAAACCTTTTATACTCAACACACACTACAAACAAATTCTGGCAGACACTATTACGCCGGTAAGTATTTATTTTAAAATAAGAGATAAATTTCCTAATAGTTTATTATTGGAAAGTAGTGATTATCATGGAAATGACAACAGTTTCTCTTACATCTGCTGCAATCCGATTGCGACGATTAAAATCGAAAACGAAACCATTTCAAAAACGTTTCCTGACGGAACAACAGAAAAAATTTCAATTGATGCTTCAACTAATATTCCAGAAGTAATTCAGGAGTTTTCAAGTCAGTTTCAATCAGAGAAAAACGATTTTAAATTCATCAATAACGGATTATTCGGATACATTTCTTATGATGCTGTTCGTTATTTTGAGAAAGTTTCGATTGCCAAAAAAGACAACGCAACTTCAATCCCTGATGTATTTTATGCCGTTTATCAAAATATAATTGCTATCAATCACTTTAAAAATGAAGCTTACATTTTTTGTCATAGTGTTGATGGGAAAAATAACATTTCGGAAATTGAGCAATTATTACAATCCAGAAATATAGCTTCATACAAATTCACTAAAGAAGGTGAGGGTTTTTCTAACTTAACAGATGAGGAATTTAAACATAATGTGGCTTTAGCTAAAAAACATTGTTTTCGCGGAGATGTATTTCAATTGGTATTATCACGTCGTTTTACACAAGGTTTTAAAGGTGATGAATTCAATGTTTACAGAGCTTTGCGCAGTATAAATCCGTCTCCTTATTTGTTCTTTTTTGATTATGGAGATTTTAAAATATTTGGGTCTTCGCCCGAAGCACAAATTATCGTAAAAAACAGAAAAGCCGAAATTCACCCAATAGCAGGAACTTTTAAAAGAACCGGAAATGACGAACGCGACGCACTTTTAGCCAAAGAACTATCAGAAGATAAAAAAGAAAACAGCGAACATGTAATGTTGGTCGATTTAGCCAGAAATGATTTAAGCAGAAATGGACACGATGTAAATGTTGAGAAATATAGAGAAGTTCAGTTTTTCTCGCACGTAATTCACTTGGTTTCAAAAGTAACAGGGCATCTACACGATAAAGCAACAACGATGCAAGTTGTTGCAGATACTTTCCCGGCAGGAACTTTAAGCGGAGCACCAAAACACAGAGCAATGCAATTGATTGAAGATTACGAAAAAACAAATCGTAATTTCTACGGAGGTGCAATTGGTTTCATGGATTTTAACGGAAACTTTAATCACGCCATTATGATTAGAACTTTCCTAAGTAAAAATCATCAATTGCATTGTCAGGCCGGAGCGGGAATTGTAGCAAGCTCTGACGAAGAAAGCGAAATGCAGGAAGTTTATAATAAATTAAGAGCTTTGAACACAGCGCTGGAAATGGCGGAGAAAATATAGTTTATTTTGTTTCAAGTTTCAAGTTTACTTCGTCCGTTCGGCTTTCAGCCTCGGGTCAAGTTGTTGGAACATGGGAACAAAATAATCTACAATGTCTCCCAGAGGTTGAAACCTCGGGCAATGTTTAAAAAGCAGTTATAAAAGGAATCGTATATAAACATAGCCAACGGTTTCAACCGTTGGAGACAACGATTGGTAAAACATGAAATAATTAACAAACAAACTATAAAACCATAAATAATCATGAAAAAAGCGATTTTAATTTTAGTTTTAATCATTAGCGTAACAGCTTGTAATTCGGAAAAAAAAGAGAATCCAATTAAAGGAACCTGGCGACTTATCTCAGCTGAAACAACAGAAAAAGATTCAACATTCTCGACTTTCAATCCAAAAACAAAAATGATTAAAATTATAAATGACACACATTTTGCTTTTTTCAATCATGATTTAAATAATGGAAAAGACAGCACAGCAGCAGTTTTCTTTGGCGGAGGCGGAAAATACACTTTAAAAGATAGTATTTACACCGAGAATCTGGAATATTTCAATAACCGCCAATGGGAAAATAGGAAATTTGAGTTCGTAGTAAAAATCAAAAATGATACACTAACTCAAAAAGGAGTCGAAAAAATAGAAAAATTAGGAATCGACCGCATTATTACAGAAAAGTACGTTCGAGAGTAAAAATAGTTTCAGGTTTTCTTTGTTTCAAGTTTCAAGTTGTTGGAATCTGAAACTTGAAACAAAAAAAACCTGAAACCTGAAACAAAATTAAGACATGAAAAAAATATTAGTTATAGACAATTACGATAGTTTCACTTATAATTTAGTGCATTATCTGGAAGATTTAAACTGCGAAGTTACCGTTTACAGAAACGATGAATTTGAGATTGACGAAATCGCGACTTTCGATAAAATTCTACTTTCACCAGGACCCGGAATTCCGGATGAAGCGGGATTATTAAAAGCCGTAATCGAAAAATATGCTCCAACAAAAAGTATTCTTGGAGTTTGTTTGGGACAACAAGCAATTGGTGAAGTTTTTGGCGGAACGCTTTCAAACCTTGATAAAGTGTATCATGGCGTTGCAACGAATGTCAAAACAGTAGTTTCAGATGAAATTTTGTTTGAAGGTTTAGGCAACGAATTCGAAGTTGGAAGATACCATTCATGGGTTGTAGACGCAAATTTACCAGACGTTCTTGAAGCGACTTCAATTGATGAAAACGGTCAAATTATGTCATTAAGACACAAAACGTTTGACGTAAGAGGTGTTCAGTTTCATCCGGAAAGTGTTTTGACTCCGAAGGGAAAATTAATATTAGAAAATTGGATAAAAAGCTAATATACAGTCACAGTTTAAAACCTTAGTCACTTAGAATCTTAGCAACTTAGAACCTTATGGAAATAACGCTTTCAGAAACAAAAGAAATCAACATTGAAGACATTCTGATTTTATACAAAGCCAACGAATGGAGTTCTGCCAATAAACCAAATGAATTATACAATGCACTTACAAATTCAGAAACCTTAATTACAGCTTGGGAAGGGGAAAAATTAGTAGGACTTGGGAATGCAATTTCTGATGGATTTTTAACCGTTTATTATCCACATTTATTGGTTCTTCCGGATTATCAGGGAAAAGGAATTGGAAAAATGATTGTAGATAAAATGCAGGAGAAATACAGTCACTTTCACATGCAAATGTTAACCGCAGATGGAAAAGCGGTTGACTTTTATAAAAAAAATGGTTTTGAAAGAGCAGGAAAAACAGAACCAATGTGGATTTATCAGGGAAATGAACATTGAAAAACAAGTAAACAGTCTCAGTTTAAAGTCTCAGTTTAAAAAACTTAGAACCTTAGTATCTTAGAATCTTAGCAACTTAAAAAAAAATGAAAACTATATTAAATAAATTAATCAATCACGAAGTGCTTTCTAAAAAAGAAGCAAAAGAGGTTTTGATTAATATTTCAAGCGGAAGTTATAATCCAAGTCAGATTTCGGCATTTTTGACCGTATTTATGATGCGAAGCATTACGATTGATGAGCTTTCGGGTTTTCGTGAAGCTTTATTAGAATTGTGTGTTCGCGTTGATTTATCAGCATATAATACCATTGATTTATGCGGAACAGGCGGTGATGGAAAAGATACTTTCAATATCTCAACTTTAGCTTCATTTATTTCAGCTGGAGCAGGAATAAAAGTAGCCAAACACGGAAATTACGGAGTTTCATCCATTTCAGGATCGAGCAACGTGATGGAAAAAATGGGAATTAAATTCAGCAATGATCCTTCGTTTTTAGAAAAATGTATCGACAAAGCCGGAATCTGCGTTTTGCATGCTCCCCTATTTCACCCAGCAATGAAAAATGTTGGACCAATCCGTAAAGAATTAGCTGTAAAAACGTTCTTCAATATGTTGGGACCAATGGTAAATCCGTCGTTTCCACAGAATCAATTGGTGGGAGTTTTCAATCTTGAATTAGCCCGAATGTATGCTTATTTATATCAAAATACCGATATCAATTTCACCATTTTACATTCGCTTGACGGATATGACGAAATCTCACTAACAGGACCAACAAAAACGATAACATCACATATGGAAGGAATGTTGAAACCGGAAGATTTTGGGGTTAGACTTTTATCTCAAACCGAAATCGAAGGCGGAAAAACCATCGAAGAATCGGCAGAAATGTTCACTAAAATCATTTCTGGAAAGGGAACTGAAGCACAGAATAATGTAGTTTTAGCCAATGCAGCAATGGCAATCGCAACGGTTACAAAATGTTCTCCGCTCGAAGGATTTGAATTAGCGAAAGAAAGCTTGTTCTCAGGAAAAGGATTAAAAGCATTACAGACATTACAAGAATTAAGTAAATAAAAAAATAGTTTCTTTTGTTTCAGGTTTCAAGTTTCAAGTTAGTTGGAACGTGAAACCTGAAACTTGAAACTTGAAACAAACGAGATCATGAACATATTAGATAAAATAATATTTGATAAACAACGAGAAGTCGTTCTAAAAAAATCGATCATTCCAGTTTCACAATTGGAAAGTTCTGTGTTTTTTGGGAGAGAAACTATTTCTTTGAGTCAAAAACTAAGAACAAGTTCAACAGGAATTATTGCCGAACACAAACGTCGTTCGCCTTCAAAATCCGTAATCAATCATAATTTTACGGTTGAAGAAGTCGTAAAAGGATATGAAAATGCAGGCGCTTGCGGAATCTCAGTTTTAACAGACGGAAAATACTTTGGCGGTTCTCTTGACGATTTACTTTTAGCAAGAGCAAGTGTAAATATTCCGCTTTTGCGAAAAGAATTTATTGTTGATGAATACCAAATTCTTGAAGCCAAAGCTTTTGGAGCCGATTTGATTTTACTGATTGCAGCCGTTTTAACTCGTGAAGAAATCAAATCATTATCTGAATTTGCAAAGAAATTAGGTTTAGAAGTTCTATTGGAAGTTCACAACGAAGAAGAATTAGAAAAATCGATTATGCCAACCTTAGATATGATCGGCGTAAACAACAGAAACTTAAAAACATTCGAAGTAAGTCTTGATTTCAGTAAACAATTGGCATCGCAAATTCCGGATGATTTCGTTAAAGTTTCAGAAAGTGGCATTTCATCAATCGAAGCCATCTCAGAATTAAGACCATACGGTTACAGCGGATTTTTAATTGGAGAAAACTTCATGAAAACTGATAACGCCGGAAAAGCCGCAACAGAGTTTATTAAAAACTTGAGTATATAAAAAATAGCCACGAATCCACGAATTTATTTATTATCATTCGTGAATTCGTGGCGAAAAAAACTTTGTAAGCTTTGCATTTTTTAAGCGCAATCAAAATTTAAAAAAACTTAGTGTCTTAGCGCCTTCGTGGCAAAAACAACAATAAAAATGAAACTCAAAATATGCGGCATGAAATATCCAGAAAACATCCTCGAGGTAGGTGCACTCCTACCCGATTATATGGGATTTATTTTCTGGGAGAAATCCGCGCGATACTTTAACGGAGAAATTCCGGAACTAATAGAAACGATCAAAAAAGTGGGGGTTTTTGTAAATCAGTCTCAGGAAGAAATTCTGGAAAAAGTTGCAAAATACAATTTACAAGCCGTTCAATTGCACGGACATGAATCGGTTGAATTTTTATCAGATTTAAAAAAACAATTGCCAAAGAAAATCGAAATCATCAAAGTTTTTTCAGCAGATGAAAATTTTGATTTCGAAATTATAAAACCTTTCGAAGCTGTTTGTGATTACTTTATGTTTGACACAAAAGGAAAATTACCAGGCGGAAACGGAACCACTTTTGACTGGACGATATTAAAAAAATACAATTCGAAAAAGCCTTTCTTTTTGAGTGGCGGCATCGGAATAAATGAATTAAAAGCCATAGAAGAAATTTCAAAAACAAATCTTCCTATTTATGCAGTCGATTTAAATAGTAAATTTGAAATCGAACCGGGGCTAAAAAACAAAAATCTATTTAGCAATTTCAAACGAAAATTTGATGTTGCCAACTTTTAAAATTTTAATAAAATGAATTTTAACGTTAACGAAAAAGGATATTACGGAGAATTTGGAGGAGCTTATATTCCTGAAATGCTGTATCCTAATGTAGAAGAATTACGCCAGAATTATTTAAAAATTACCAGTGAACCAGATTTTAAAGCAGAATTTGATCAATTGCTAAAAGATTATGTTGGTCGCCCTAGTCCGCTTTATTTTGCGAAGCGTTTGTCTGAAAAATACAACACCAAAGTTTATCTAAAAAGAGAAGACTTAAATCATACAGGAGCGCACAAAGTTAACAATACAATTGGGCAGATATTGGTTGCCAAACGTTTGGGTAAAAAACGTATTATTGCCGAAACCGGAGCTGGCCAGCATGGCGTTGCAACGGCAACAGTTTGTGCTTTAATGGGCTTGCAATGCATCGTGTATATGGGCGAAATTGACATTGCGCGTCAGGCACCAAACGTGGCTCGTATGAAAATGTTGGGCGCAGAAGTTCGTCCCGCACTTTCGGGTTCAAGAACGTTGAAAGATGCTACAAACGAAGCGATTCGCGACTGGATTAACAATCCGGTAGATACCCATTATATTATCGGATCTGCGATTGGACCTCATCCTTACCCGGATATGGTGACACGTTTTCAAAGTGTAATTTCAGAAGAAATAAAATGGCAGTTAAAAGAAAAAGAAGGACGTGAAAATCCTGATTACGTTGTCGCTTGTATTGGTGGCGGAAGTAATGCTGCAGGAACGTATTACCACTTTCTGCATGAGCCGGAAGTGGGTATTATTGCTGTTGAAGCTGCCGGAAAAGGTGTCGACAGCGGGCATAGCGCTGCAACCAGTAAATTAGGGAAAGTGGGCGTTATTCACGGTTGTAAAACCCTTTTAATGCAAACTCCCGATGGACAAATTACAGAACCATATTCGATTTCTGCAGGTTTGGATTATCCAGGAGTTGGCCCAATGCATGCACATTTGGCACAAACGGGACGTGGAGAATTTTTCTCGGTGACCGATGACGACGCAATGAATGCAGGTTTACAATTGACTAAATTAGAAGGAATTATTCCGGCGATTGAGAGCGCGCATGCTTTTGCGGTTTTAGATCAAAAGAAATTCAAACCAACAGATATTGTGGTTATAAGTCTTTCTGGTCGTGGCGATAAAGATTTAGACAATTATATTGATTATTTTAAGTTGTAATATAATAATTTGGGCGTTCTCCGCCGCGGCGGATCGGGCTGTCCGCTAAATTCCCGATTAACAAAAACTACGGCTAAAAAGCCTTGTTTTTCTAAATCGGGAGATACCGCTCCCATCCCTAACGCAAAAACTAATAACAAGAAAAATAGCAATCATGGAACAATTATTTTCTTACGGAACATTACGATCTAAAGAAATTCAAAGACAGGTTTTTAATAGAATATTAACCGGAAAACCGGATCAGCTTTTGGGTCACAAGCTTAAAAGTTTGCAAATAGAAGAAGAATTTGGAATGGCAGACTATGTTGTAGTTATACCAAGCGCAGATGCTTCAGACATTATTCATGGCGTAGTTTTCGATGTTTCTAATGCTGATTTAGCTAAAGTTGATATATTCGAATCGAATTCCTATAAAAGAGTTAGAGTAAAATTGAAATCCGGAACAGAAGCCTGGATTTACATGGAAAATTAATATTTACAGATCAAAATGATTCTAGCAGCAGCACAAACAAAACCAACACGAGGAAATATTGAAGCTAATTTATTAGATCATTATCGTCTTATAGAATTAGCTGTTCAAAATAAAGCTCAATTAATCGTATTTCCTGAGTTATCAATTTCAGGCTATGAAAGAGAAGATGCGCAAAAATTGGCTTTCAAAAAAGATGATTCCCGTTTGGATCATTTAAAAAAATTAGCTGTCGAAAATAATATCATTATCGTTGCCGGTGCACCAATTCAAATTGAAAATGGAATGTTTATTGGAGAATTTATTATTTCTCCTGATAATTCAGTTTCAATATATACAAAGCAATTTTTGCATGAAGGCGAAGATGAATTTTTTGAATCTTCTTTTAATTATAATCCGATGATCACGATTGAGAATAAAAATATTTCGTTTGCAATTTGTGCCGATATTGATAATCCGCTTCATCCTGAAAATGCCTGTAAAAGAGAAACTGATATTTATGTAGCCAGTATTTTCTTTACTCCAAACGGGATTCCGAATGCGTATCGAGATTTACAAAATTATGCTCAAAAACATAAAATGAATGTTTTGATGGCAAATTTTAGCGGAGAATCCTGGGGATATCCTTCGGCAGGACAAAGCGCTTTTTGGAATAATAAAGGTGAATTGGCTGGGCAAATGAATGATTCAGATTCCGGATTATTATTAGTAGAAAATCAAAATGATAATTGGACAAGCAAAGTTGTGAAGATTTAAAAAAATATAATGCCACGGATTTGCACGATTAAAAAGATTTTTTTCACGCAGATTTGGCAGATTAAAGCAGATTTAAAAAAGATCTGCGCAAATCAGCTTAAATCTATTTAAATCTGCGTGAAGTAAATTTGCACAATAATCAATGAAAATCTTTTAATCTGTGGCAAAAATAAAACTTAATAAATACCTACAAGGTTTTGAAAACCTTGCAGGAGAAAAAACATAAACGAAATGAACAGAATAACTCAAAAATTACAAGAAGATAAAAAAATACTTTCTATTTATTTTTCTGCCGGGTATCCTAACTTAAATGATACAGTTCAGATTATTCAGGATTTAGAAAAAAATGGTGTTGACTTAATCGAAATCGGTTTACCTTTTAGCGATCCTTTGGCAGATGGACCAACAATTCAGGCGAGTTCTACAACGGCGCTTCATAACGGAATGACAACTCAAATTCTTTTTGATCAGCTGAAAAATATCCGCGAAAGCGTAAAAATCCCGTTGATTATTATGGGTTATTTTAATCCGATGCTGCAATACGGAGTCGAAGCTTTTTGTAAAAAATGTGCAGAAATTGGTATCGACGGATTAATTATTCCAGATTTACCGGTTGACGTTTATGCAGATCAATACAAAGCTATTTTTGAAAAATATGGATTGATAAACGTGTTTTTGATTACACCTCAAACTTCAGACGAACGTATTCGTTTTATAGACAGTGTTTCAAACGGATTTATTTATATGGTAAGTTCTGCAAGTGTTACAGGTTCTCAATCTGGTTTCGGAAATGTTCAGGAAGATTATTTCGAAAGAATTTCAAACATGAATTTGAAAAATCCTCAGATTATTGGTTTTGGAATTTCGAATAAAGAAACTTTTAATCAGGCTACAAAATTTGCAAAAGGCGCAATTATTGGTAGTGCTTTTATTAAACATTTGAGTGAAAGTGGTTCTGGAAAAATTTCGGAATTTGTTGGGGAGATTCGATAGTTAAACTCAAAATAAAAACACAATAAAGTCTAGTTTGTCAAAAATTCAAAGCTGAAATGTAAATTTCAGCTTTTTTTATGCTCAAAATCTACTACACCGTTTTATGTTAATATTATGTTAAACAAAAATTAAACGATCGTTTAATTTAAACACTTGTTTAATTTTGTACCCGAATAGAAACAATACCATGTCACACATCGAATTAAACGATAAAAAAATTCAGATTCTGGAAGTTGCTGAAAAGCTTTTTTCTGAGAAAGGATTTGAGGGTACATCGATACGGGATATTTCCAAACATGCAAAAATTAACATTGCAATGGTCTCGTATTATTTTGGCTCAAAGGAAAGGCTACTAGAAGCTTTGATTATTTACAAAACTTCTGATTTAAAATTACAACTCGAAAATTTATTACAAGAAAATCTCGAACCGATTGATAAAGTCAATAAATTAATCGAAATTTACATTAACAGAATAAGTTGTAACAAAGGGATTTTCAGGGTTTTACATTTTGAACTCAACTCCGAAAAACGAGAAAGAAGCATGATCGCTTTTACTGAATTAAAAAAAGGAAATTTAAAATCGGTAGAAACTATTATCGCACAAGGCCAGGCCAAAGGCGTTTTCAGAAAAGATATTATAATTCCGCTTCTTACACCGACCATAATCGGAACCTTTTTTCATTTCCACATGAATAAATCATTTTTTGTGGAATTACTGAATTTAAACACCGAGGAAATGTATAACAATTACATTAAAACCAGTCTTACTAAGCACATTCAACAAACTATAAAAGCTCTACTTGTTTATGAAAATTAATCAATTAATGCTCTTTGGTATTTTCTTCATCGGAATTTCATCAATAGAAGCACAAGAAAAAACAAGTTTAACCTTGGACGAAGCCGTTAAAATGGCTTGGGAAAAAAGTAACGAAGTTACGCTTGCCAACACTAAGGTAAACACAAAAAAATACGAATTACAAACGGTTAAGAATAACCAATATCCTGATTTAAAAATATCCGGTCAATATCAGCGCCTTACAAAGGCTTCGATTGACATGCCAAATCAAGGTGAGAGTGCTTCTTTAGCTTCTCCGGATCGCGCAATGATAGGAATGGCAAATTTAAGCTTGCCACTTTTTGCAGGATTTAAAATTCAAAGTAATATTGATGCATACGAAAGCTTGTATCAAGCTGAAAGCGTTAATGCCATTAAAACAAAAGAGGATGTTGCTTTAACAGTAATCACTTACTACACTGCATTATACAAGGCACAAAAAACGCTGGATGTTTTAAATGAAAATCAAAAAAGCGCCAAACAACGTGTTACTGATTTTACAGAACTGGAAAAAAACGGAATTATTCCAAGAAATGATTTATTGAAAGCACAATTATTGGTTTCTAAAACACAATTATCTATTGATGAAGCTAATAATAATATCAATAACATTAATTTTTATTTAACGACAATCCTTAAATTAGATCCGTCTGTAAAAATTCAGGTTAACGAAGATGATTTCTTTAATTTAAAGACAACCAACGCACCAACATCTGATGCTTTGGCTCTTGAAAACAGAAAAGATTTAGAGGCTATTCGCTTGCAGCAAAAAGCTTCTGAAGCCAACATTAAAATAGCAAAATCCGGGTACTATCCAACTATTTCGTTACTTGGCGGTTACACTGCGTTAGATCTTAAAGATATAATTACTGTAAAATATGCGATGAATTTTGGTTTAGGTTTATCTTATGATTTATCTGGTATCCTTAAAAACAGCGCGCATGTAAAACAAGCTGAAAGCAAAGCACTTGAAGTAAAAAATACTGAAGCTATTATGACAGACCGTATTAAAGTTGAAGTTCAAAAATCTATTGAAGATTATGACTTGGCTATTAATCAAAGTGTTGTTTATGATGAAGCGCTTCAACAATCAGTTGAAAATTACAGACTTGTAAAAGATAAATTTGACAATGGTCTTGCTGATACCAATGATTTGGTTGAAGCCGATGTTGAACAATTAAGCGCTAAAATAAATACGGCGGTATCTAAAGCAACTATAATTCAAAAATATTACGAATTACTTTCAGTATCAGGACAATTATCACAATCATTCAATCTTTCTAAAATATAATCGATAGCTCTCATGGAAAAGAAAAAAACAAATACTAAATTCATCATTATACTAACCGTATTGATTTTAGTGGGCGGAACTTACGGAATAACAAAATACATGCATTCATTAGCACACGAAGAAACGGATGATGCTCAGATCGAGAAAAAAATGAATCCGATTATCCCGAGAGTTTCAGGATATATCAGCAAAGTGTATGTAAAAGATAATGATTTTGTAAAAAAAGGAGATACTTTATTTACTATCGATAAAAGAGATTACCAATTGAAGATTGATGAAGCAAATGCTGCTTTATTAGGTGCTGAAGGGCAATACGAAGCTGCGAAAGCAGATATTGGAAGTGCTTACGCAAGCATCTCAGTTTCTGATGCGCAAATGAGATCTGCAGGCGGTTCTATAGAAAGTGCAAAAATCAGATTGAGACAATTGACAAACGATTTCAACCGTTATAACAATTTGTATAAAACGCATACTATTACAAAACAACAATTTGAACAAGCTCAGGCTGCAAAAGACGAAGCTGAAAACCAAGTTCGAGTTTTAGAACAACAACAAAGAGCATCTTCTTACCAAAAATCTGTAATTCAGTCAAAATCGAAAGTTTCTGATAAACAAACAGAAGTTGCATCAGCAAACATCAAAAGAGCTAAAACTATGCTTGATGTTGCAAAATTAAATCTTACTTATACTGTTGTAACTGCAGCAATTGACGGTCAGGTTTCTAAAGTAGATATTCAGCCGGGACAATTGGTTCAGCCAGGACAATCTTTATTTTATATCATTAATAATACTGAAGCCTGGGTTGTAGCTAATTTCAAAGAAACACAATTAAACAAAATGGTTGTGGGACAAAAAGTAAGTTTAAAAGTAGATGCATATCCAAATTATGAATTCAAAGGTACTTTAACATCATTTTCGCCTGCTACAGGATCACGTTTTTCATTATTACCTCCTGATAACGCGACAGGTAACTTCGTAAAAACGATTCAGAGATTACCGGTAAAAATTAGTTTAGACGAATCAAACGATCCAGAAAAAGTAAAATTATTACGTCCGGGAATGAATGTTGACGTAGACGTACATTTAAAATAAAATATGGCAACAGCAGTACAAGCAGACGACGATTTAGTAGAATACGGATACAGACGTGTGATCATTACGATTACTGCAGTACTTTGTGCACTGTTGGAAATTGTTGACACGACGATTGTAAACGTAGCGCTAACAGACATGCGAGGCAGCCTTGGTGCTACTTTGACAGATGTGGCTTGGGTAATTACGGCATACGCAATTGCGAATGTTATCGTAATACCGATGACGAGCTGGCTATCGCAGCAATTTGGAAGACGTAATTATTTTGTGGCTTCAATCATAATATTTACAGTCTGCTCTTTTTTGTGTGGTAACGCCAGTAATATTTGGGAATTGGTTGCTTTCAGGTTTGTACAAGGTATGGGTGGTGGAGCTTTATTGGTAACAGCCCAAACTATTATTACAGAAAGTTATCCGGTTGCAAAACGTGGTATGGCTCAGGCTATTTACGGAATGGGTGTAATTGTTGGTCCAACTTTAGGACCGCCTTTGGGAGGTTACTTAGTAGAAAATTATTCCTGGCCTTATATTTTTTATATTAATATTCCATTAGGAATTATTGCTACAGTTTTAGCTATTTCTTTTGTAAGAAGCCCGAAATATGGAGAAAAATTAAAAGCAAATCAGGTTGACTGGTGGGGAATTATTTTACTTGCAACATTTATCGGTTCATTACAATTTGTTTTAGAACACGGTCAGCAAGACGACTGGTTTGATGATTCATTAATTGTAACCTTAAGCGTTGTTACCGTTCTTGGATTAGTCCTGTTTATTTGGAGGGAGCTCACCTATAAACATCCAATTGTAAACTTAAGTGTTTTAAAAGATGGAAATTTAAGAATTGGAACTGTAATGTGTTTTATTCTTGGGTTTGGCTTATATGGTTCTACTTTAATTATCCCGATTTACACGCAATCTATTTTAGGATGGACAGCGACAGACGCAGGATTATTATTGATTCCAGGTTCGATTACAACAGCGATTATGATGCCATTTGTTGGAAACATGATTCAGAAAGGTGTTCCGCAGGGCTATATGGTGGGAGTTGGATTTTTGGTTTTCTTCTTCTTTACCTTTATGATGCATAATCGTTTAACTCCAGATACGGGAGTTGAGCATATGTTCTGGCCCTTAATTTTAAGAGGAGTTGGTCTTGGATTACTTTTTGTACCTATTACTACATTGTCTCTTTCTACCTTAAAAGGAAAGCATATAGGTGAAGGTGCGGCTTTTACAGGAATGATGCGTCAATTAGGAGGTTCATTTGGTATTGCGATTATTACCACTTTTATTACCCGTTTAAGTCAGGAACACAGAGTAAATTTACTGACGCACGTTGATCCTGCAAATTATCAGGTCCAGCAACGAATTTTAGGAATGCAGAAAAATTTCATGTCTAAGGGATATAGTGCTGATGTTGCCCTTAAAAAAGCGTATCAAGCTATAGATTACACTGTTTTAAAACAAAGTACTGTTATGGCATACATGGATATTTTTATGTACTTAGGAATTATGTTTTTATGTTGTATACCGATTATCCTTTTAATTAAAAAAGGAAAAAACAAGATTAATCCTGCTGATGCAATGCATTAATAATAATTATAATAATTGATTTATAATACGAAAAAGCCGAGTTATTAATTTAACCCGGCTTTTTTAATTTTATAATTTTGAATATGAATTCTAGTCTACAATTCTCTAGAAAAACCTCTGAACCTTTGTCTCTTTGAGCCTTTGAACCTCAAAAAAACTATCTCGTAAAAACCAAATGATTTCCTTTAGAAAGATTGGCATCAAAACCATATCCATCATAATTGAACCCTTTTAAATCTTCAATAGTTTCTGCATTGCTATCGATAATATAACGTACCATCATTCCTCTCGCCTTTTTGGCAAAGAAACTAATCATTTTTAATTTTCCATCTTTATAATCTTTAAAATCTGGCGTAATTATTGGAACTTTTAGTGCCTTAACATCAACTGCCGAAAAATATTCGTTACTCGCCAAATTCACAAATAATTCTCCTTTTTTTAATTCTTTATTTAAAGCGGCTGTAACGGTTGGTTTCCAAAATTCATGAAGATTTTTATATTCGCCAACAGGTAATTTTGTTCCCATTTCTAAACGGTAAGCCTGCATTAAATCAAGCGGTTTTAAGATTCCGTAAAGTCCTGATAAAATTCGGAGTTTACTTTGCAAAGCATCAATTTTATCTAACGGAATGGTATAAGCATCTAAACCCGTATAAACATCTCCATCAAAAGTATAAACTGCCGGACGCGCATTTTCTGGAGAAAAAGGCGTTTTCCATTTTTGATTACGTTCCCAGTTCAAATCGGCTAATTTTTCTGAGATCGACATTAACTCTGATAATTCAGCTGGCTTTTTGGGTTTTAAAACTTTATGAACAACACGTGCTTCTTTTAAAAAAGCGGGTTCTGTATATTGAGTAGTTGGTAATTCTTTTTCGAAATTCAAAGATTTAGCCGGCGATATAACAATTTTCATTTGTGCGATTTTATAAAATCAAAAATACAAATTGAAATTTTAATAATAAGCTATCAGGATTGATTTGTTTGATAGCTCTATAAATCAACCTAACGGATGTTTTTTTTCGCCACGAATTCACGAATTTCTTTTTTTATTGATTATGATTCGTGAAATTCGGATTACCGTTTTTTGTTTTAATAAAATTTGATCCTAAAAAATATGAATTTATTCAAAAAAGTAAACAATAGATTGTAAAAGGCGCATTCTATGTTGTAAATTTGCCGCTATAAAATTCCAAATAACATTTCAATATAAAATTGGAAGTTGTATTCTAAATATAGCCACGAATTCACAAATTAACTTTTTAAAAAATTAATAAAAAAAATTCGTGAATTCGTGGCGGAAAATTTTAGACAATGACAAAAATATTATATCAACTCGAAAGTTATCAAATAATGGGAATTTTATTTGATGTTCATAGAAATTTAGGTGGAGGTTTTTCAGAAATCGTATATAAAGATGCTTTAGAATATGAATTCAAAAAGGCCAGTATTCCATTTGAAAGAGAAAAAGAATATTTGGTAAATTATAAAGACATAATATTGAATCACAGATTTTATGCTGATTTTGTTTTGTTTGATAAAATTATACTTGAAATAAAATCAAGTGATTTTCTGCATCCCAAACATATTTCGCAATGTCTAAATTATCTAAAAGTTTCTAAAACTCATTTAGCAATTTTAGCAAACTTTAATTCTGTCTCACTTGAACACAAACGTATTATTTTATAAAAATTACTGAATTCGTGGCTATACAAACAAACTATAAAACAGCTTTACAACATAAAATATTCGGAATTATTTCGAAAGCATCTCAGGAATTAAACGTCGACAGTTATGTCATTGGTGGTTTTGTCCGGGATTTGCTTTTAAATCGAGGTTCTAAAAAAGACATTGATGTTGTTGCTGTTGGCAGCGGTATTGAATTGGCTTTGAAAGTATCTGAATTGCTTCCTAAAAAACCAAAAGTTCAGGTTTTTAAGACGTACGGAACGGCAATGCTACGATTTGAAGATACTGATATTGAATTTGTTGGAGCCAGAAAAGAATCTTATAATTTTGATAGCCGAAATCCGATTGTTGAAAACGGAACGTTGGAAGATGATCAAAATCGTCGTGATTTCACCATCAACGCTTTGGCTTTATCTTTAAACGAAAAAACTTTCGGAGATCTTTCTGATCCTTTTAATGGTTTGGCTGATTTAGAGAATAAAACAATCAAAACGCCTTTAAATCCAGATATTACTTATTCTGATGATCCGTTGCGAATGCTTCGGGCGATTCGTTTTGCAACACAGTTAAATTTCGAAATCGAAGAAAATTCATTGAATGCGATTACTAAAAATGCAGATCGTATTAAAATTATTTCAGGCGAAAGAATTGTTGATGAATTAAACAAAATTCTATCTACACCAAAACCATCAATTGGATTTTTACTTTTATATCAAACCGGACTTTTAGATATTATTCTTCCCGAATTAACTGCATTAAATCAGGTTGAAGAAATTGAAGGCCATACACATAAAAACAATTTCTATCACACTTTAGAAGTTGTCGATAATATTTGCCCAAACACAGATGATGTCTGGTTGCGTTGGTCGGCTCTATTGCATGATATTGGGAAAGCTCCAACAAAACGTTTCAACAAAAAACAAGGCTGGACTTTTCACGGGCATGAATTTTTGGGTGGAAAAATGGCAAAAAAAATATTCGAACGCCTTCACATGCCATTGAATCACAAAATGAAATTTGTGCAAAAAATGGTTATTATGAGTTCACGTCCTATTGTTTTAGCACAAGATATTGTAACAGACAGCGCGGTTCGTCGTTTAGTTTTTGATGCCGGCGAAGATGTCGAAGATTTAATGACGTTGTGCGAAGCTGATATTACAACCAAAAATCCGGCGAAATTTAAAAAGTATCATAAAAACTTTGACATCGTTCGCAAAAAAATTGTTGAAGTAGAAGAACGCGATCATGTTCGCAATTTTCAACCACCAATCTCTGGTGAGGAAATTATGGAAATATTCGATTTGAAACCTTCTCGCGAAATTGGAGTTTTAAAAGAAGCTGTAAAAGAAGCCATTTTAGAAGGTGATATTCCAAATGAATATCAGGCGGCTTATGATTTTGTAATTAAAAGAGCTGAGAAATTGGGCTTAAAAAAAGTATAAGAAATAAGTAATTTATAAAATGAAAAAAGAGAATAAATCAGTAATCATTTGGTTACTATCAGGTTGTGTTTTATTGTTTTTAATGGTTGTTGTTGGCGGAATCACCCGTTTGACAAATTCGGGTTTATCGATGACTGACTGGCATTTGGTAACCGATACTTTTCCACCTTTGACAGAAGCAAAATGGAATGAAGCTTTTGAGCAATACAAGAAGTTTCCTGAATATCAAAAAATCAATATTCACAATGATTTTCAGCTTTCAGATTATAAGTTTATCTATTTTTGGGAATGGTTTCACCGTTTTATTGGTCGAATCATTGGCTTGGTTTTCTTTGTGCCTTTTGTGTATTTCTTAATCAGAAAAAAATTGGATCGCGAAACTATTAAAAAATGCATTGTTCTTTTGGCAATGGGCGGTTTCCAAGGATTTTTAGGATGGTTTATGGTTCGCAGCGGATTAATTGATAATCCTGATGTTAGCCATTTCAGACTTTCATTACACCTTACTTTTGCTTTTATCACTTTTGCTTATACTTTATGGGTTGCGCTAGATTTGATTTATCCTAAGAGAGACATCAATAAAATCATTCCGCTTCGAAATATTGCGAGATATGCTCTTGTTGCTTTATTAATTCAGATTATTTACGGTGGTTTTGTGGCAGGATTAAATGCAGGATTAATTCACAATCACTGGCCTTTAATGAGCGATGGTCAATTTATACACGATTCTGTTTTTATTGAACAATCGACTTTGGTAAAAAACTTAATTGAAGGTAAAAGCGGTGTTCAGTTTGTACACAGAACTTTTGCTTATGTTGTTGTGGCTCTGATTCTTTTTCTTGCTTACAAAAGCAGTAAATTTTCACTTAGCCAAACACAAAAAAACGGAATTAAAACTTTGGTAGTTTTCGTTTTTATTCAATTTTTACTTGGGGTATTTACACTTTTATATAGTGTGCCATTGGCATTAGGATTAATTCATCAAATAATGGCATTTTTCCTTTTAAGTGCTATGACATTTACATTACACAGATTGAGTAAATAATAAATTTCAAAACATAAAAAAATCCTTCAAATGAAGGATTTTTTTATGTTTTTGATTTGCTGAATTCTATATTTTAAACCGGATTGAAATCCGGCCCTACAAAATAGATCGAGCCGATGGCTCTTTACTATTGAGATGAATTCAGTAGGAATGGTTTATATTGTAGCAACGCATTTGAATCCGTTGAAAATTAAATTCAATCAGCATAAAGTTCCGTAGGAAAGATACATATTGTTATTTATGAATTAATTTTACCCTAACCAATTCTTGAAATCTCCCACTTTTTCGCGGCTTACAATAACCTCATCTTCTTTATACGTTGGTAAAATAACTTTTAAACGGGAATTGGTGTAAACCTGAATTTCTTTGATTGCTGGAAGCGGAACAATAAATTTTCTGCTTACGCGAAAGAAATTCTTCATATCTAATTCCTGCTCTAAAATTTCTAAGGTCGAATCGACTAAATAGTTGCGATTGTCGAAAGTATGAATGTAAGTTCCTTTGTTTTCACTAAAAAAACATTCTATTTCATCTGTGGTAATTACTTTTAAATGCTGACCGATTTTAACTGTAAATCGCTTTTTAAAACTCTTTTCAAAAGGATTAGACAACATTTGGCGTATTTGCTCAAAATCCAGCTGAAGATTTTTGGGTTCGGATTCTATTTTAGGCAAACGCATTTTAAATTTAGCAACCGCAACGTCAAGATCATCTTCGTCAATGGGTTTTAAAAGATAATCAATGCTGTTGAGTTTAAATGCTTTTAAGGCATATTCATCATAAGCAGTTGTAAAAATGATAGCACTTTTAATCTCTACTTTTTCAAAAATTTCAAACGACAAACCATCTGACAATTGAATATCCAGAAAAATCAAATCCGGATGCTCGTTATTGGAAAACCAGTTAACTGATTCTTCTACAGAATGCAGCATGGTTTCTACAGCGATATTTAGCTTTTCTAACTTTCGTTGCAATAACCTTGCAGCCGGTTTTTCGTCTTCTATTATTAGTGTTGTCATTTATTACAAAGCAAAATTTAAAAAAGTAAATTTACAATTATTCCCATTTATTACTGGCAGCTTCCTTTTTCATATATTCCTCAATTTTTCTTTGCTCCCAATCAGCGCTAAAAAACACATCTCTTCCAAAAACTGAGACTCCGTGAGCCAATAAACCTATTCCCCAAAATAAAGCAGTTGAATATGTTTCCCAATCTAATAATCCGCTATCCAGAATTCCTTTTGAAAAAAAGTCGTCATTTACACTGGCAACAATGATGATAGCGTTTACTATAATATAAATTCTTAAATGCGAATAAAAACTTTTTATTCTTTTTACTTTTCTGTACGCCTCATTAAAGCTTTCATCTGTTGAAAATTCTTGCGAATATTCTTCGTACATACGTCTTCTAAATCTTCCCATTATATTATAAATTAAATTATTTCCACTTGTTTTTGTTCTCTTTTTCCTTTTCCATAAATTCTTTGATTTTTCTTTTTTCCCAGTCTTTTCCTAAAACCGGAAGTACTTCAAAAACCTTTAATCCGTGAAAAAGTACGCCTAATCCCCACCACAATAGCGGCCAGTAAAACCACAAATGATCTGGTGTTGTATATAAATTAATGAAAATTAAAATCACATTCACACCAATAAATGACGTAAGATTTGCGTAAAATCCTTTTATGCTTTCTACTTTCTTTTTTGCAAGATAGTATCTGTCTTCTTCGCTAAAATTCATTTCCATGATTACTCCCATTTTTGTTTTTCTTTTCTTTTATCTAAAATATTTTTGACTTTATTTTGCTCCCATTCCTCTCCAAAAATCTTATAATAAGCAAATATATCAACTGCTGAAATTATAAATACACAAGTCCATATTAACATTATAATGTAATTAAGATATTTGAACGGAAAGAAATTGAGTGGAAATCCGTAATAATCTTTTAAAATAAAAATAATTAATCCTGTGATGTAAATAAACGTATGTACATAAAATGACTTTAGTTTTATTACTTTTTTACTTGCGATTTGAAAATCAAATTTTTCACGATCAATATCAGAATTTGTTTCCATGACTATTTCCAGTTTTTTTGATTGTTATTCTCTTTTTCCAGAATCTGTCTAATTTTTCGTTCTTCCCAATCAGAGCTATAACCAAAAACTTTAAAAGCGTGCATTACTACTCCAAATCCCCAGCCTAAAGCCGAAAACCAAAACCATTGAAATCCTGGTGAAAATTTTAAATTTATAAAGATCAGAAATGGAATTACACAACAATATGAAAGTATGTTTCCGTAAAAACCTTTCAGTTCTTCAACTCTTTTTTTAGCTCTGAAATAAGCTTTATTTTCATCATTATAATCTACACTTGCATCCATAACTGTAATTTGTTTGGTTAAAATTGGAATTTTAACGGTGAAAGTTTCCTTGTTTTGTTCTATCAAAACCTTCCTGTTGGTTATAATTCCGTATCGATCTACAATATTCTGCAAACCAACTCCTTGTCTATCCTGCAAAACTTCTTTCTTTTGAAAAACATTTTGAATGGCTAAATAATCTCCGTCAACAAAAATTTTGATATGCAGCGGTTTCTGCTCACTTACAATATTGTGTTTTACTGTATTTTCGAGTAAAAGCTGTAACGATAACGGAACCACTTTTGCATCGGGATTAATATCTGTTGTTGCTGGCAATTCGTAAAACAAACTATTTTCGAAACGCATTTTCAGCAAATTCATGTAGGTTTTTGCAAATGACAATTCATCTTCAACAGAAACCAGTTCTTTATCTTTTTGCTCCAAAACGTAGCGATAAATTTTAGATAAAGAAGTGGTAAAACGTTGTGCATTATCCGGATTTTCTTCGATCAAGGAACTTAATACATTTAAACTATTAAAAAGAAAATGCGGGTCTATCTGATTTTTTAAACTTTCGAATTTCGCATTTGCCGTTCCTGCAATAATTCTTTGCTGTGTTATTTCAAACTTCGATGCCTGTTTCCATTTTACCATGAAGCTTCTGGCCTGCATAAAAGTCGAAACTCCTAAAGAAAGAATGATATAAAAAAGATGCACCCAAAGCATTCTTTCTCCAAAAAACTCTTTTACTGTCATGTCTTGCAGAACAATAAAGATGTAATAGTTTATTCCTAGAACCACCGGAACCGTATATAAAACAGTTACCAAAATCCCGTAATAAACCCTAAGATTTGTCTGCTCCAGCCAATCCCATTTTTTATCTAAAAGACTGTTGATAAACCCGTTGCCAAAACCTAAACCAAAAGAATAAAGACTACTTATAAAAAAAGTAATAAGAACGTTTTTAACATTTAAATCTACCCCTAAAAAGGCTATAAAGATTACTGTAAAGACCATAGAAATCTTGAAAGAAACAATTGTTCCGCTTTTTAAATCCCTATAAGTTATATTTCTATGATCTTTCATTTATGAGTAGCTTAAATTATTTTTTACAAGATTTTTGGGTTTCCAAAGCTCTGTCTAATCCCCATTTTGGAGAAAAAGGTGTTTCTGGTTTAAAAGTAGCAAAAAGTTCGATAGCTTTATCAACTTGCGCACATAGCGGTTTTGTGTCAACCCCTGTCCATTTTGCTCCGCCTAACTGGTAATCAGCTTCTCCAAAAACTGCTCTTGGGTTATTTGGATTCAAGGTTTTTGCTTTTGCATAAGCTTCCATAATTTTAGAAGAATATTTTGGCGCATTTGTCATTGGGTCGGCAACCACATAAGCCGTATAAAGTAAAGCCTGAATCACGTATAATTCTGAATTGCTTTGATCTTTTATCATTTCAACATCAATTGCATCTTGCGCTTTTGTTAGCATCAAATCAATTTTAGTTGGATCTTTTTCACTAAATGCTGCTGTCGTATTTACCATTGCAACATAATAATTGGGTAACCAGCTTGTTTTTTCTGCCGACGCAATTCTTTCAAACATAGCCGATGCTTCTGAATTTTTTCCTTCTTTCCAAAGCCCGAAAGCTTTTGTCATTCCTTGTTCAAATTGTGTTTGTGCAGTGCTTATTGCAACTATAAATAATGCGGTTAAAGTGATTATTCTTTTCATTTTATAAGTAATTTAAATGGTTATATTAATTTATTGATTAGTATTTATTTATAATGTAATTTCAATTTTTGAATCTTTATTGATAACAAATTTAGCATCATAATAGGAAGGAGGCCCCATAAATCCTTTAGCATTGTTTGAAGCCGCATAATCTTCAGAAGGTATTCCCATTGCATTTCTGTCTAATTTCCCATTATTGTTTTCATCGTGATACGTTGAAATTGCATATTCTCCTGCCGGAAGATTTTCAAATGTTACAACTGCTTTATCGTTTTTAATTTCAGAAGCAAGACTTTTATAAACTGTTTTAAGAAATGTACCTTCTGAGTTGTACAAACCTACTTTAACAACTCCTGTGTTGTTTTTTAAACCTGAAACAGAAACAGTTAGTTTTACATTTTGAGCAGAAATAAAACTGCAGATAAATAACATTGTGATTGCGATAATTTTGGTCATGGTTTTTCTTTTTTAAGTTTCTATCCCGAGGCTTCGGGACTAAGGTTCTGAGATTCTAAGTTTTTTTCTTAGTTTCTTAGCAACTCAGTGCCTTCTGATTTTGATGATTAAAACTCTGATTGTTAATTTATACTTCAAAAGTACTTTGGTTATTATTCATTTAAAATTAAATAATACTGAGTTGTTGATTTTGGTTACTGAATTGTTTTTTTGAGGAACAAAGGTTCAGAGTGCCAAAGGTTCAAAGGTTTTTTATAGGTTTTTCAAATATAACAGCCCAAAATCTTTGTACCTCTGAACCTTTGTCTCTTTGAACCTTTCCTAAAGATTCTTCAACTGATTCTCATTTTTATTATCACTAATTGTCCAAAAGAAACCAACGAAAAAGAATCTGTCTGCGGTTGGCGTTACGGCTTGTCTGTTGTAGATTCCGTTTGCGTCTGGAGTTTTGGCGTAATCGTACCCAAAAACGTTTTGAGTTCCTAACACGTTTGAAACTGAGAAATAAAGAATTTTTTGTGTTGTCAATAAATACGCCCAATTAAAACTCAAACTGTTATATGATTTTGTTTTTCCGTTCATGAATTGCGTTTGGTTTGGATCATTATAAGGACGACCTGAACTGTAACTGTTTGTAAAACCTATTTGCGATTTCCAGTCTGTAATAAAATATTTTGTTACAATTGATAAACTATGATTGGCAACAAAATTTGGAGTGGCCATCGTTGGGAAATTCTTGTATTGTCTTTCAGAATCAATATAAGAATAAGATACCCAGTATTCTAAATGTTTTAATAAATTACTGTCTCTCCAAAACAAATCCAATCCTTTTGCGTAACCTGAACCGTTATTATTAAAAACTGAATTGTAAGCAATATCTCTTGTATCATATTGAACCAAATTGCTGTAATCTTTATAATAAGCTTCGGCTCTAAAAGTTTGTCCAGGTCTTGTAAACTGGTAATTTAAAATATAATGTTGTGCTTTTTCACTTTCAAACTGATGGTATTTTGAATATTTGATATAATCTACAACCGGTGTTTGAGAGAAATCTCCATAAGCAAATGAAAACTGACTCGTTTTAGAAACTTTATAAGCAATAGAAGCTCTTGGTGCAATATTGGTTTCGTCTAATAAACTATTATTCGAAAGTCTGGCACCGACTTTCATTGCCAGATTTTTTGAGAATAAAATATCTCCTTCGGTATAAAAAGCAGCGATATTTGAATCGTAACCGTTTGCAACATCAATTGAAACATTATCCTTGAAATTTTCATTGAATTTTGTGATAAAATAATCAGCACCAAAAGATAATTTAAAATAGTTCGAAATATTTTTTCTTAATTTTAATTTCAATTGCGCAGCATTTTCATTAGTATCTACATCATTTATATCGTATTTGATTTTGTTTTTGCTGTAACCGTAACTAATTCCGGTTGTAAGCTGCCAGCCAGTTCCAAAATCTCCTTTGTAAGAACCGTTTAAATAAAAATTATTATTGTTTAAATCAGTTCTTATTGGATCAGTGAAGTTCACATTTTTTTGATTTAAATCGAATTTCTCTGAATCAAAAGCGGCGTATAATTTAAAAATTCCTCTTTCAAAATGATAACGATATACAGCTTCTCCACCTAGAGATTGATACGGATTATTCCAATCTACATTTTGCGGAATCACAGCCTGATAAGGCGCTAAGTTGATATAATTGGTATTAATACTAAAAGAACTTTTTTTCCATTTTTGTGTATTTCCAACTCCCAAACCTACGGTCATTAAAGCAATATCTGTTTTATTTTGATCCGGTTCATCTTGTGTATTCAACAATAAAACACTTGATAAAGCTTCGCCATATTCTGCAGAATATCCTCCGGTAGAAAATGCGATTCCGCTAAACAAGAAAGGAGAAAATCTGCTTCGGGTTGGTAAATTGTTAGTTGTTGCGCCATAAGGCTGTGCAACGCGAAGTCCGTCTACAAAAGTTTGCGTTTCGCTGGCTTCTCCTCCACGAACAAATAAACGTCCGTCTTCGCCCACAGTTTGTGTTCCAGGCAATGTTTGCAAAGCCGCAATAATATTTCCTGCAGAACCGGCAGTTGTTACAATATCTAAAGGTTTTAAAACAGAAACTCTCGCTTTGTCTCCAGATTCTAATGTTCCCGCGGTAATAACAACGGCATCAAGCGCGTTTACATTTTCTCTTAGTTTTACCGTTTGATCTTTATAATTGGCAACATCAATTTCTTTTTTGAATGTTTCATAAAGTAAAAAACTCACTACTATAAATTGATTTCCTTCGGCAGTTGTTTCAAAAGAAAATTCTCCTGTTTCAGAACTTGTTGCTCCATCGTAAGTTCCATCGATATAAATATTTGCTCCCGGAACTGGTTTTCCTTTTTCATCTACCACTTTTCCTGAAATGGTATTTTGAGCAAAAATGACTGTTGTAAAAAATAAAATGCTAATTGTAAAAAGTAATTTGGTTGTCATGGTTTTTGATTTTGATGAAGCAAATGTATTTTAACATTCTTACTAAAAAAATAATAAATAACCCAATTGTAGATTTTTGAGGATGAGTTGTAAATTACTTATTCGTATCTTAGCTTTCACGTTTAAAAACTATCAATCATGTCAGAAAGTAAAAGAGTTTCAAATTTATATCAGTCCATTTATAATGGAAATCCGTGGCTTGAGGTCACATTAGCAGATACTTTAAAAGATCTTACAGCTGCACAGGCTATTAAAAAAGTAAATCCTAATCTAAATACGATTTGGGAAATTGTCAATCACCTAATACAATGGAGAAGAAATATTTTAAGACGTGTTCAGGGAGAAATTATCACAACTCCGGATCACAATTATTTTGTTCCAATATTAGATTCATCGGAACCAGCCTGGGAACAATCTTTACAAAGTCTTGCAAAATCTCAAGAACAGTGGAGTGCCTTTTTGAGTAATTTTGATGATGCAGGTTTTGATAAAATAGATCCAAATAACAATCATAATTTTTATGAAGATATTCATGGAATTATTCAGCATGACGTTTATCATTTGGGACAAATTGTTATTTTGAAGAAGCTTCTTTAAATAGAAATATGCATTTTAATCAACACAGACGATACTTCTTTATGGAGTTCTTGCGAAAACTTCTCGTTTCTGGAAATGACGAAATAAACGAAAATATTCTTTTGAAAATGAGTGTCCTAGCCCCGATAGAAGTGGAAATCCTTTTGTGTAATGAAATGGAGCAAAAGATTGAAACGGATAGCGGGATTAGCTCCTGAAAAAGATTTGATTTATGTCAAATTGATCGTATTTAGAAAAAAAACTTTTTTACCAAATTAACGTCGTAGTATTCATCTGCAGTTTTGCAGAAAATTGCCAGTACTAAAATATTATACCCTTATAATGACAGAAAAAGAAAAAATGATCTCGGGCGAATATTACAACGCTTTTGACCCGGAATTAGTAAAAGGCCGCAGAACAGCAAAAAATCTTCTGCATACTCTGAATGTAAGAGAATACAGGGTAACCAAAAAAGCGAAAGAAATATTAAAAGAACTGATTCCTAATACAGGAGAAGGTTTTTATATAGAACCGCCTTTTCACTGTGATTACGGATATAATATTTTTTGTGGAGATAACGTTTATTTCAATGTAAATTGTGTTGTTTTGGATTGTGCCCCTGTAAATATTGGATCAAATGTATTTATTGCACCAAATGTTCAAATTTACACTGCATCGCATCCGCTTGACGCCGAATTGAGAAAATCACTTGAAAATGCTTATCCTGTAACTATTGGGGATGATTGCTGGATTGGCGGAAATTCTGTTATTTGTCCCGGAGTTACCATTGGAAAAGGATGTGTAATCGGTGCAGGATCTGTGGTAACAAAAGACATTCCGGATAACTCACTAGCCGTTGGAAATCCGGCAAAAATTATTAGAAAATTAAATCAGGAAACTGAATCAAATACATAATGCTTACCTTAAACAAAGTCCACCACATTGCCATTTTATGCTCTGATTATCAAAAATCTAAAACTTTTTATACCGAAGTTTTAGGTCTGACAATTATTAGAGAAATCTATCGTGAAGAACGACAATCCTATAAATTAGATTTGGCTTTGAATGGCACTTATATTATCGAATTATTTTCATTTCCGGATCCCCCAAAACGCCCTTCAAGACCGGAGGCTGTTGGTTTACGCCATTTGGCTTTTGAAGTAATTAATCTGGACGAAACTGTTGCTTTTTTAAACACAAAAAATATAGAAGCAGAACCAATTCGAATTGATGAAACGACTCAAAAACGTTTTACATTTATTGCTGATCCTGATTTGTTGCCCATTGAATTTTATGAGCGATGATATTTTTGCCGCGAAGGCACTAAGACACTAAGTTTTTTTTAAGATTAAATGATTAAACGTATTGTTTGTCAGAAATGACAAAAAACAAAAAACTTAGTGTCTTAGTGCCTTCGTGGCATTCTTACCCCTTAAAGAAAGATTTTTCCTTCTTTTTAAAGTTTTAACACATTTTAATGATTCTTTTTTACGAAAAAACGAATTTGATTCTCTAATTTTGTAATCCGCATAAAAATAATGCGGTTTACAAATTTACTTCTGATGAACAAAACGGCGCAAATCAAAAAAAATCATCAATTTATTAAGTTCCGAAAATTAGTTATTGTTTCTATTTTAATTGGCTTTCTTTCAGCCTTTTTAGGAATTTCACTTAAAAAAATAACTGAATATTACGAAGAAATCTTCTTTCATGAAGTTTCTGTAAACCCACTTTTTTACATTCTTTTTCCTGTTTTCGGATTGTCTGTAATTTATTTCCTGAGACAATATCTTTTTAAGAAAAAAGAAAATAAAGGAATCAAGGAAGTTTTTGAAAGCACAAAATCAACTTCAAAAAACTTACCCTCTTATAAAATCCCATCACACTTTATAAACGGATTATTAACTGTTATTTTTGGAGGCTCAACAGGAATCGAAGTTTCTACCGTTGTTGCAACCGCTACAATTGGTTCTGTTGCTCAGCAAAAAGAAAATGTATTTCGTCAATACAAAACCGAATTAATTTGTGCAGGAGTTGCGGCCGGAGTTACAGCTTTATTCAGCTCTCCAATTGCGGGAATTTTATTTGCTTTGGAAGTTATTTCACGAAAAGTAACCCGCGCTTTTATTATCTCTAATGTTATTGCGGTTTCAATAGCTTTTGGATTACTTTCTATTTTAAAAGAAGAACCTTTATTCGCCGTAACAATTTCAACCTGGCATTTAAGAGCGATTCCTTATTTTATTCTTTTAGGAATCTTAGCCGGAATGAATTCAGTTTATCTGACTCGTTGTGTATTATTTTTCAAATCTCAATTTGGAAAAATCGACACACATTATTATAAAATCATTATTGGATCTGTAGTTCTGAGTGTTTCTCTTTTTATTTTTCCACAATTATACGGAGAAGGATATCATGCTATAAAAGGGATTTTTGGCAGTTCATCACAACTTCCGCTAACATTAACTCTGGCTTTTACCTTTGTTGGAATTTTACTTTTAAAACCTATTGTTACTTCCATAACATTAGCTTCCGGTGGCGACGGGGGTGTTTTTGCTCCGAGTCTTTTTATTGGCGCTTTTTTAGGATTATTACTGTCTTCGATTTTAAATACTTTTTTCCATGTAAATGTAATTCCGGTTAATTTCATGATTATCGGAATGGCAGCTGTTTTAAGCGCCAGTATTCACGCGCCATTTACAGCCATATTTTTAGTTTGCGGACTAACAAATGATTATACTTTATTTTTACCGATTCTTGTAGTTTGTTTAATTTCAAAATACACTGCAAAAATGATTTATCCGTATACAGTTTACTCTTATTCGCCAAGTTTAATAAAGTAAAAAAAATATTGCCACAGATTAATTAATTGCCACAGATAATTAATCTTTGAAATCATTTAATCTGTGGCAAAAAAACAAAATAATACCACAAAATGCCCACCCAAAAAATAAAAAGGAGCTATCGCAAAACACGTTATATTCTTTATAAAGAAACTTTGATCGATTTTAAAGAACATTTTTGGTCTTTTATAGGATCGTTTGTCGGGATTGGAATTTTAGCTTACATTCAATCGATTCATTTTTCAGGAAACGATGCCGTTTATTTAATTGGTTCTTTTGGAGCTTCTAGCGTTTTGGTTTACGGAATCATTCAAAGTCCGTTTTCTCAGCCCCGAAATCTAGTTGGCGGACATCTTGTTTCTGCCTTTATTGGCGTTACAGTTCATAAACTTGCTCCGGATATTATCTGGATTGCTGCTCCCCTGGCCGTTTCACTGGCAATTATTTTAATGCAAATTACCAAAACACTCCATCCGCCAGGAGGCGCAACGGCTCTTATCGCGATTATTGGTTCTGACAAAATAAAAGCTTTGGGTTACGAATATGTTTTTTCTCCAGTATTAGTCGGCGTTTTGATTTTGCTTTTAACAGCTTTGGTTTTTAATAATATGACTTCAAGCAGAAGCTATCCAAGTCATAGTTCTTATCATAAACGTTATCATAAGATTAGAAAACGCTTGGTTGGGAAATAATAGTTTTTCTCTCCTGCAAGGTTTTCAAAACCTTGTAGGTATAACTACAATTGCTATTGAAACCTACAAGGTTTTGAAAACCTTGCAGGATCGGAGAAAAAATCTTTTCAACAAATCGCAATTCGTGATTCGTATTTCATTTTTTATATTTTACCTTTGACTTTTCAAAAAATACAAAGATTATGGTTTATAAATTTAGAGTAATTCTAGACGCCGAAGAAGACATTTTTAGAGACATTGCAATTCTTGAAGACGATACGCTTGAGGATTTACACAATGCTATCTTCAACGCTTTCGGTTTTGACGGAACTGAAGTTGCTTCATTTTATACTTGTGATGAAACCTGGAATCAGGAAGATGAAATTCCACTTTTTGATACCGGCGACATTCCCGGCGAACAACGAACTATGGGCGATTATCCATTATCTTCTATTTTAGACAAGGAAAACACTAAAATTATCTATGTGTATGATTTTATCAGCATGTGGACTTTCTTAGTAGAATTGGCTGCTATTGAAGAACAATCTGCCGGAGGTATTTATCCTGAAACTTTATTCTCTCATGGAGAAATGCCGGACGAAGCCACCGAAAAAACTTTCGAAGCCGATATGCACGACGATATCTACGGAGAATTTGAAGATGATCTTGACGAAGACGATCTTGACATGTTCGAAGGCGATGACAGCTTTGAAGATTATGGATTTGAGGAGAATTGGAATTAGTTTTTTAGGTTCAAAGGTTCAGAGTTGCAAAGGCTCAGAGGTTTTTCTTTTTAAATCTTTGATTTAAAATATACGAATATTCTTATTTTTGTATTTAATTTTTTTTTTTTAAATATAAAATATGAATACTTTTCGAGACCTTTTAATCTGGCAAAAATCGATGGCCATAGTAACTGAAATTTACCAATTAACAAATTCATTTCCCAAAGAAGAAATTTATGGACTATCTTCACAAATAAGAAGATGCTCTATATCTATACCAAGTAATATTGCTGAAGGTTACGGAAGAGATGGAAATAATGATTACCTGAGATTTTTAAATATTTCAATGTCATATTATTCGAGATGCAAACACAGCTTGAAATCTCATTCAATTTAAAATATTTAAACGAAAATCAATTTAACAAAATAAATGGAGAAAGCAGAGAATTAGAACGAATGTTAAGTGCTTTTATCCGAAAAATAAAAGACAGGAAATAACCTTTGTTGCTTTGAACCTCTGTACCTCTGCACCTAAAAAATATGATCAACCTATTCAACACCCACATCGAGACGCTTGCGATACACCGCGTAGGGAACAAAAGCAGAAACGAAGCTATTTTTTTATCGGAACAGCCATTTAATTTAAATGATGAAATTGTGCCTTTGATAAAAGAGTACTTTTTTAAACCTTTTAGAGAGAAAGAAGAAAACTATTATCAGTTTGCGCACGAAGTCGATTTGGATTACAATGACATGTTTAAATATGCAACTGAGATTTTTACTAATCCTGGTAACTTACAGGAAATTTCAAAAAAAATCACGACGCATTTATTCGAGCAATCAAACCATCCGCATATTAAAAACGGAGAAGTTTATGTAACGTATTTAACAAATTTAAGTATCGACAATAACGTTGTTGATGCTATCGGAATTTTTAAAAGTGAGTTACAAGCCGACTTTTTACAGTTTGAAGAAAAAGACAGCAATCTTGAAATGATTTTGCAGCAAGGAATCAACCTGAGCAAACTTGATAAAGGCTGTTTGATTTTTAATTACAAAAAAGAAGAAGGATATAAAATTCTAACTGTAGATAGTAACCGTTATGATGCGCGTTATTGGTTAGAGCACTTTTTATCTGTAGATGCTTTTGAAGATGAGAACTTCATCACTAAAAAATACTTAAAATTCTGCCAGAACTTCGCAAAAGATGTTGTTTTACCGGCAGAAGACAAAAAAGAAGAAGTAATGTTTATGAACAGATCTGTGAATTATTTCGCTAAAAATGATCAGTTTGAAGAACAAAATTTCCTAAATGAAGTATTAGACAATCCGGACTTGATTCCTGAATTCAAAAACTATAAGGTTGATAAAGGAGAAAAATACAGCATCGAAGATGTAACCTCATTCCCTATTGCAAACGCAGCAGTTTCAGACGCCAGAAAATCGATTAAAAACGTTATTAATCTGGATACCCATATTCAGATTAAAATGGATTTTATCAACCCTGAAAGCGCAGAAAAATTTGTTGAAAAAGGCTGGGATGAAGAAAAACAGATGTATTACTATTTAGTTTATTTCAACAAAGAAGAAAAAAGCTAAGAGTTATTCATTTTCTATTACTTACTTAAAACAAAAAACGGCAACTACATTCAGTAATTGCCGTTTTTTATTTATTGTTTATAAATTACTAGATTTGATATTCTATCTCACTTACACCAAAAAATGGCAACTTTAAAAAAAACAGAACTTACATTAGAAGAACGTGCTTTTGAAACTACAAAAACATTGCTGAAAAAATATCAAAATCCACATAATCTGAAATTGGAGGAAAATTCAAATTTAGAAGATTCTTATACTATTTTAATTACTCTTTTATACACTGAAAAATTAAACGAACATGAACAATTAGCAATCGTCTCTATTATAGATGAAATGAAACTACTTGATGGAAACAGATAATTATTTTATTTTCTGTCAATTAAAACAAAAAACGGCAACTACATTAGTAATTGCCGTTTTTTGATTGCCAGTTTTCTAAATTATAATATAGAAAATAATGCTTTTACAATATCGTCATAAACTTGTTTATCTCTTTCGCCCGTTCTGGCCAATACCCGGATTCCGGAATAATTGTTAAAAATAAATCTGGCTAAAACCCTCGCATCAGTACCTTTAGAAATATGCCCGGCAGCTTGTCCTTTTTGAACTGCTTTTGTAAAAACTTCTTCCATTGTCTGGCTGTTGTTTTTTACGATTTTTGCAATCTCTTCGTCATGCATGGCAAGTTCTACAGAAGAATTGACCATGAAACAGCCTTTTGTAATTCGGTCTTGTAAACTTTCTACGGTTGCCTGTTTAAAAAGATCGTGCAATGTTTCTTTTACGTTTTCAGATTCATCCAAAAGTTTAATAACCTGATCTTGTGACTGTTTTTGATAACGCAGTAACGATTGAGCAAATAATTTCTGCTTGTCTCCAAAAGTATCATACAAACTAGAACGGCTTAGCCCTAAATGCGTTACCAAATCCTGAGCCGAAGTTCCGTTGTAACCTTTGTGCCAAAAAATCTCGATCGCTTTGTCTAAAGCCTGATCTTCTTTAAATTCTTTTGTTCTAGCCATAACTTCAAAATTAAATTACTTTGCAAAGATACAAAAATACGGAACAATCGTTCCTGAATTAGTCAAAAAAATTATACTACTGCATTTACAGTAAGTCCACCATCTACAACAATTTCTGTTCCTGTAATAAATGAAGCATCATCTGAGGCAAGGAAACCAACAGTTTTTGCAATTTCTGCAGATTGTCCAAAACGTTTCAATAGAATTTTTTCTCCCAAAATAGCCCCAAAACCTTCTACTTCTTCTTTTTGTAAACCTAATTTTCCGTAAAGCGGAGTTTCAACAGGACCAGGAGAAACAGCATTTACCCTGATTTTTCTTGGCGCCAATTCTGTAGCAAAAACTTTGTTTAAAGATAAAACTGCAGCCTTGCTTGATGCGTAAACGCTTGAATTTGGCATACCAACATGTGCGTTGATTGAAGTATTAAAGATAATAGAACCACCATCGTTTAAAATTGGCAATACTTTTTGAACTGTAAAATAAACTCCTTTTACATTTACATTCATAATGCTGTCATAATGTTCTTCTGAAGCTGATTCTACCGGAGCAAAAGAGGCAATTCCTGCATTTAAAAATAAGATGTCAACTTTTCCGAATTGTGCTTTTACTTGCTCAACCAAACTATCAATTGATTTTAAATCTGATTGGTCTGAAACGATTCCGGTTACGTTCAATTCTGTTTCGGCTTTTACCAAAGCTTCTTTGTTTCTTCCTGTTATAATTACTTTTGCACCTTTAGCAACTAATTCTGCTGCTGCTGCATACCCTATTCCACTATTTCCACCTGTTACAATAGCTACTTTGTTTTCTAAATTTTTCATTTTATTTGTTTTTAAATTATTGATTATTCAATTATTATGGTACAAAGATATTATAACGGAACGATCGTTCCGTTATAATTAATGTTAATATTTAGTTAAAATAATTTACTGCTTTTAAAAGCTCCTATTTTTAAGGCATTCTATCTATGTTGCTATAAACGAAAGAAATCGTAAAATGTCAAACATTCTTAATTTATGCTTAATTTTGTAGCTTAAATAAAAATACCAATGGATAATCTTCTACACAGCGAAAGTCCTTTCCAAACAATAATATCTTTTCATAAGCTAATTGAATCTTTTGAAGAAATTGCTTTATCAAATGTTGATTATCGATCAAATTATGCCAAAGCAATTTTAAAAGAAGTTGAAGCTATCCCGGAATTTAGAACAGGAATTCACGACTACACAATAATTAAAAAGCATGAAGCTTTAATCAAAAATATTACCGCAGATTTATTTCCTACTGCATTAACATACAATGAAATAAAAGCGATTACGATTCCTTTTCAAAATATATCTTTTAATTATACTGAGCGTTTTAAGAAAATATTGCGTAATGCAGGAGATGAATTTTACATGGAAATTCGTGATTTTGATAGTCATCAGTTTTATATCAACAATTGCTGTCTTATTTTAAGCAGTTATTATAAACAAAATATTGACTTCAATAAACCTTTCTTTTATGATATTCCGGATGAAGAAGGTGTCGAAAAACATTATCGAATTTTGTACAATGCCGATTTCATGGAAATTATTCCAACAGAAAATTTAGTGCATTTAACACAAGATGATATCGATTTATTAATTGATAATTATAATGATATTGATTTATGGAAATCTAAATTTCCTCCGGGAAGCTGGACTTTAAAAGGTTTCGGAATTGTTTCGTTATTTGATGCAACGACTGAAAGTGCTATTTCGAACTTGAAAAGTAATTTACTTAAACCGGATACAAAAACGGTTGCTTCTAACGATATTATAGAGAATATTTTTAAATCGATTTTTAAGATTTCACATCTTAAAGTTGGTTTTATTATTTATAATCCGGAAGAAGAAAAATTCATCAGACCGGTAAAATATGATAATCAGCTGCAGAGTTTTTTACTTTCTAAAGAACAGGAAGTAGATTGCAAAAATGCTTTTTTTGGATGTTCGTTTGAAAATTTATTAGATAAAAAAGAGCCTTTTGTGATTTCAAATGTAAAAAAATTCATTGAAGAATCTCCAAATAACAGGCTTGGCGAACATTTATTAAAACTAGGTATTCAAAGTGCCGTATTTGCGCCTGTTGTAAAAGACGGACATTTACTGGGAGTTGTAGAATTGGTTTCTGAAAATCCGAGAGACTTAAATAGTGTAAATGCAACTAAACTAGAGTTGGTTTTACCTTATTTAACAGACACTATCGATCGATACAATACTGATATGCAACATCAGGTTGAAGCGATTATTCAGCGTGAGTACACTACGATTCACCCAAGTGTTTATTGGAAATTTAAAAAAGAATCTCAAAATTATTTTCAAAATATTAATCATACAAAAGATTATATTTTTAAGGAAATTGTTTTTAAAAATGTGTTTCCGTTATACGGACAAATCGATATTAAAGGTTCGTCTGAACACAGAAATGAAACGGTTAAAAGAGATTTAAAAAATCAGCTGACAACACTTTTGGATATTTTCGAAAATCAAAAACCCAACAGCAATTTAGTACTTCTTGAACAACGAAAATTTGAATTGGAGTCTATGCGCGCTGAGCTGGAGAATCCTTTAAAAGCAGATACTGAGCAACACATTCAACGTTATATAGAAGAAGAAATTCATCCTATTTTAAAGAATACGAAAGACACGGCAAAAAACCAAAAACTGGAAGAATTGTATTTTGAAAGTCTGGACGAAAAAACAGGAATGTTTTATCAGGAAAGAAAGAAATTCGATAATGCAATGTCTATTATAAACAAGAGATTAGCATCGGTTCTGGACAAAAAACAGCTTGAGGCGCAACAAATTTATCCGCATTATTACGAGCGTTTTAAAACGGATGGTGTTGAACACAATTTATATATTGGTGCTTCAATTTCGCCAACAAAACCTTTTGATATTATGTATTTGCACAATTTACGTTTGTGGCAATTACAGACTTTATGCGAAATGGAATTAGAACATCATCAGCTTAAAGAATCTTTACCTTATGAGTTGGATGTAACTTCGTTGATTTTGGTTTTTAGTCAGGCGCTTTCTATTCGTTTTAGAATGGATGAAAAACGTTTTGATGTCGATGGAACGTACAATGCAAGATATGAAGTTGTTAAAAAACGTATTGACAAAGCAAACATCAAAGGCACAACTGACAGAATTACTGAAAAAGAAAAAATTACGATTGTGTATTCTCAAAATAATGAGGAAACCGAATATTTGAAATACATTAAATATTTACAGCATAAAAAAATCCTGGAACCTTCTATCGAACAATTCGAAGTAGAAGATCTTCAGGGAGTTTCTGGTTTACGCGCTATTCGTGTAAAAGTAATTAACAACGTAAATAATCCGGCAACAAAAAAAATAACCTATCAGGATTTATTGGATGAGCTCAACTAATTAGTTGAGCTTTTCTCTTATGCTCCTACTCCTTTAAACGCTATTACAAAAGCAATTACCGTTATAATTATTCCCGCCATAAAAAGATTATAGGCAATTCGGAGTAAATTATACTTACGCTGTAAAACCAATCCCAGATAGTACAAATCTTTAATCATAGTGGAATACAGATAATCGCGATCTTTCATCATTTCATTCATTGCCCAATCGTATTCTTCTAAAGGCATTTTGTAGAAATTCCCAAAAAACAATAAATTGATCTTTTTGGCTTCTATATCTTCTCTTGTAAAAACTCCCGTAGTTACTTTTGGACGTGTTGAAAGAATCGCAAAAATAATTGTAGTAACACTGGACATTAGCATAATAAATGTTGGAATCACTAAATGTGCATTTTTCGGACTGTCTAATTTTGGAATAATAGATGAAAGTGCAATGGAAATAATAATTGCATTTACTGACAATAAAATATTGGCTTTACTATCTGCAATTCCACTTAAGCGCGTATGATTTCCCAGCGTAACGCGAAATAAGGTATCAACGCCACGATCGGGTTTTTCTATTTTATCTTTCTTTTTATTTTCTTCTTCCACTTTGTCGGCTGCTTTCTTTTCTTGTTTATCTATTTTTTTCTGAACAAGAATCAAGTTTTTCTCTTTTAAAGGCTGCCATTTTTTCAAGGCATAATCTGTATAAAAGCGATGTTTATTTAATAAAAAGTTTAGGTTTTCTTTTGCCCATTCGGCATTAGAAAACGAAACATTGTAGGCGTTTTTTAATTCAAGACGTAATAATTCGCAGGTTGTTTCATATTGGGATCCCATCAGATGTGCGTAATCTGCATCTTTTATGATTTTTTCCAAATGAGTTTTTGGAACATATTCTTTTATAGTAGCTAAAATTAAGGAAGAAACTTTTGCAATAAATTCATCAGATTGTCCTTTTTCTTTCAGGAATTTAGTTAGAATTTTAACACTTTCTTCTTCATGGTTTTCATATCCAACGGTATAACCTGTATCGTGAAACCAAGCTGCGACCAAAAGCATTTCTTTTTCATTTCCATCTACATCTTCTTTTTTGCACAGCTCTTTTACCGCATTTACTACAGTTAAAGTATGGTTAAAATTATGGTAAGAATATAAATTAGAAAGTTTATCTTTGAGTAAATTACTGACGAAATCTTCGGACTGTTCTATTAGATTCATAAAGAATATTTTTATACCACTAAATTATGAAATTGTTTTTGGATAATCATTTTATTACTAAGATTAAAAGTTATTCTTTAGTAATTACCCTATTATTCTTACTCTATTCCTGCGCAACACATAAGGCGCAATACGGAAAAAATGTAAGCGCTAACGAAACTGACAACGCAACTGATACTATAAAAATTGCACACACTTTATTTTTGGTGGGAGATGCCGGAAATGCAGATGAAGAACAATCGCAGCAAACACTTGAATTATTGCATCAAAAATTAAAGAAGGCGAATAAAAAATCGACTTTAGTATTTTTAGGAGATAATATATATCCAAAAGGTTTTCCTAGCGACAACAATGCTTCGGATAAAACTTTGGCAGAAACAAAACTAACCAATCAATTAAAATTAACAGAAGGATTTAAAGGTAAAACCGTTTTTATTCCCGGAAACCACGATTGGTACAGCGGTATTAAAGGTTTGGAACTCCAGGCAGATTTTGTAACGAAATATTTAAACGATAAAAAAGCATTTCTGCCAAGAAAAAGCTGCCCGATAGAAGATATAAAAATTGATAGTACAGCTACATTGGTTGCTATTGACAGTGAATGGTTTCTGGAAGATTGGAACAATCATCCAACAATTAATGATAATTGTGACATCAAAACCAGAGAAGATTTTTTTGATGAGCTGGAAAACATTCTAAACAAAAATCAGGAAAAAACAGTTGTTCTGGCAATACATCATCCTTTATTAAGCAACGGAACACATGGAGGTCAATTTTCGTTAGAGAAACAATTATTTCCTTTAGAGAAAAAAATTCCGCTTCCTATAATTGGCTCGTTGATTAATTTACTTCGAAAAACATCAGGCGTGAGTCCGCAGGATATTCAAAATAAACAATATACTATTTATGCCAAGAGAATTAAAACACTTTTACAAGGGCAGAAAAATGTAATTGTAGTTTCGGGACACGATCATAACCTTCAATACATTAGCAAAGAAAATATCAGGCAAATTATTAGTGGTGCAGGATCTAAATCTGAAGCTGCGAGAGCCATTAATGAAAATGATTTTTCGTACGGCGGAAATGGTTATGCAACACTAACTTTATTTAAAAGCGGAGATGCAAAAGTGACTTACTTTGGAAATGAAAATCAAAAGGAAAAATTACTTTTTGAACGTGAGATTATAAAAGCTAAAGAAATTAACTGGGCAGCAGGTGAATCAAATAAATTTCCCGCGACAATTAATACTTCAATTTATTCTGCTGAAATGACCGATAAAAGTTTGTTTCATAAATTTTTATTCGGACAGCATTACAGAAAATATTACAGTATGCCTATCGAAGCCCGAATTGCTACCGTAGACACTTTAATGGGTGGTTTAAAACCTATTCGCGAAGGCGGCGGACATCAATCTGTATCTTTAAGAATGTCTGATCCAAAAGGAAGAGAATATGTGATGCGTGCCATGAAAAAAAGCGCAACCGTATTTTTACAGTCGGTTGCATTTAAAGATCAATACGTTGTAAATGATTTCGAAGAAACATATACTGAAAATTTTCTGTTAGATTTTTATACAACTTCTCATCCTTATGCTCCTTTTGCAATTGGCAGTATGGCAGATCATTTAGGGATTTCGCACACCAATCCTGTTTTATATTATATTCCAAAACAAAATGGATTGAAAGAATTCAATTCAAATTTTGGCGATGAATTGTATATGGTAGAAGAAAGACCCGCAGATAATCATCTGGATGGCAAAAATTTTGGAAATCCAACCGATATTATCAGTACCGAAGATATGATGTCCAACCTTCATAAAGACGAAAAATATTCGGTAGATGAAAAAGAATATATGAAAGCGCGTTTGTTTGATATGCTAATTGGTGACTGGGACAGACACAGCGATCAATGGCGTTGGGGAGAATACAAAAAAGGTGACAAAGTTATTTATAAACCAATTCCGCGTGACCGTGATCAGGCTTTTGCCAAATACGACGGAACTTTACTTTCTCTTTTAATGAATATTCCTGCGCTTCGTCATATGCGTACTTTCAAAAACAAAATTGATAATGTAAAATGGCTTGCCAGAGAACCTTATCCTATGGATTTGGCTTTCTTAAAAACTTCTGAAGAAAAAGACTGGATTGAACAGGCAAAATTTATTCAGGAAAACTTATCGGATACTGATATTGACAATGCTTTTAAAAATATGCCGAAAGAGGTTCAGGATGAAACTATTGAAGATATTAAACGTAAGCTGAAAAACAGAAAAAAAGACCTGCAAAAATATGCTTCGGAATATTCAGATGTGCTGTCTAAAACAGTAATGATTGCCGGGACTGATAAAAAAGATAAATTCGTTATAAATCATAATGCCAGAAAAAGCATTGAAATTCAGGTATACCGAATTAAAAAAGACGGTGATGAACTTGTTTATACCAAAACGGTAACGGATGCTAAAACCAAAAATCTTTGGGTTTATGGTTTAGACGATTCTGATGTTTTTCAGGTTGTTGGAGATCAGAAATCAAAAATCAAAATTCGTTTAATTGGCGGACAAAATAATGACACTTATAATATCGAAAACGGAAAAAAAGTTATTGTTTACGATTTCAAATCAAAAAACAATACTTATAATCTGGATTCTAAAACAAAAACGGAGCTTACTGATGATTATGATGTGAACTTATATAATTACGAAAAACCAAAATATAATGTTATTTCAGGGCTTCCAAATATTGGATTTAATCCTGATGATGGCGTAAAAGTTGGTGTAAATTTAAATTATACCGTTAACAATTTCAAACAAAATCCGTATACGCAAAGACACGTTATAAATGCATTTTACTATTTTGCTACGGGTGGTTTAGAATTTAATTATGTAGCACATTTTCCCGGATTATTGGGTAAATGGGTTATTGATGTTGAATCACTTTATACAACTCCAAATTTTGCCATGAACTATTTTGGCTACGGAAACGAAACCAAATATGATAATCAGGAAGTTGACATGGATTACAACCGTGTTCGTATTAGAAAATTTAATGTTTCAGGTGCCATCAGACACGTCGGACGTTATGGAAGTGAATTTAGTGTGCAGCCTGTTTTTCAAAGACTGACAGTTGAAGAAACCCAAAACAGATTTATCGATACACCAAATATTATAAATCCAAATGTTTTTGATAGTCAGAACTATGGCGGTTTAAAGGTAAAATATCTTTTTAAAAATTCCGATTTTGCTGCTAAACCTACTTTAGGCGTGGCTTTTATGGTTTCGGCAACCTGGTTGACTAATTTAGATGAAAGCAAACAAAATTTCCCAACTCTTGAAAGTCTTTTAGGATTTACACATAAAATTGATCACAACGGAAAATTAGTTCTTGCTACCTATCTAAAAGGAAAAGCTGTATTAAATAATAATTATGATTTCTATCACGGGGCAACTTTAGGTGGAGATACTGACTTAAGAGGTTATAGAAACGAACGATTTTTAGGAAGTTCTTATTTTTCTCAAAGTAGTGATTTACGTTTTAGCATTGGTAAAATTCAAAAAACAATTGCTCCATTAACATACGGAATTTTGGGTGGTTTTGATTATGGAAGAGTATGGCTTGACGGCGAAGATTCTAAAAAATGGCATCAGGATTACGGTGGCGGACTTTGGGTAAATGCAATTAATGTGTTAACTGCACGAATCTCTTACTTTAAATCTCCTGATGAAGTAGGAAGAGTTATTTTTGGAGCGGCATATAGTTTTTAGCTGAAAGATGCTAAGGTTCTGAGTTGCTGAGATTCTAAGATTTTCTAGGTTCAAAGTTGCAAAGGACAAAGTTTTTAGCCACGAATTCACAAATTTTTATTACTAATAATTCGTGAATTCGTGGCTTATTTTTTTCTCTTAGTATCTCAGAACCTTAGCAACTTAGAATCTTATTTTAATTTAAACTCGTAAACTTTCCCTCCTACTTTGTTTGTTTTTTCGTCGGCGATAAGCAGCGTGCTATTGTCTTTAAAAACTATGGCTTCTTTTTGAGAAAAGTGATTTAGTTTGATTTCTGTCTGGGTTCCTTTGTGGAATAAATCTCCTTTAAAATCTTTAAACAAAACTATTTTATCATGACTTAATAGCACAACTTTTTTTCCATCCGGACTGATCGTTGCACTTGTTAAAACGCAATGATTATAGTTATCGCAGGTTTTAAATTCTCCAATTCTTGTTGCTTTTTGAGTTCCGGGTGCGTTTAAGATTTTGTAAATAAAAACTGTGCCGTCGAAATTTTTACTGCGGTTTTTTGTAAAAAGATAAAAATAGTTTCCATGCTCAAAAAAACCTTCAACATCATAAAACAATTCTTTTTTCTTTGGCGGAAATTCTGTTTGTTCGGGATACGAAAATGAAACTTTATATTCGGCTACAGCCAAATCTTTATTCAGTTCATTCTTGGCAACTTTGTAAATACATAAATCTTGACGTTCGTTGTCGTTATTTCCAAAATCACCAATATAAATATTATCATTTTTATCTTTGGTAATATCTTCCCAATCTACATTGGTAGCATTTGTAATTGTTATTGTTTTATTTAATTGTCCATCAGAATTTAAAGCATAAATGGCGTTTTTATTTCCACTGTCTTCTAATGTATAAAGCAAATTGTTTTTAGGGAAATAGGTAATTCCCGAAACTTCTTTCAACTTTTTTGGAAGCGAATAAAGCTCCTTTAAATCATTATTTGATTGTTGCTGACAAGCCAATAAAGCAACGGAAATTCCAAGTAAAAAAAACTTTTTCATAGTATTTATTTTAATTATTAGCCACGGATTTCATAAATTAAAGTTTTTTTTGATTTGTTTCTAAAATCATTTTACTCTATGAAATCTGTGGCAAAAAAAGACTCAAATTAAGTTAGTATTTTTAAAATTACGTGTAATAAACTCAAAAGCTGCAAACATAATATGCCCCATTGATTTTGCATTTTTAAATTTCATATCATTTGTATAACGGTACAATTCCATTTTTAGTTGATTGAGATGTTCTTCTGTCGAAATGGTATCATGACACATGATATTCAGTAATTTTTTGATTCTGTTTTCGGCAGAATGAATACGTTTTGCCAAAATTGCTCTTTCTTCATCTTTATACTGAATAATAGAACGTTCTTCTAATTTATCTTTGATGAGCTTTATCATCGGATAATTTTCCTTAAAAAATTGTGGACGATAAACTTTAAAATTTCCCTCATAACATTGCTGATCAAAGTCAATTGGACGAATTTTATAAACCACCTGATCAAAATCGTGAATTGGCACAATTACATAATTATACGCTCGCATATCGCCTAAAAGCCGAATCATACAACGTTCGTTGAATTTTACAAACTCTTTTGCAATTTGAGATTTCTCCATTTCGGTACAATTATCCAGCAAAGTATCCATGAAAACATCCCCAGGAATTCCGATAATATGCTCTTCTATTAAAGTGTCTTTAAAAACTAAAAAATTTATTTTATCAGGCGAAAGAATATCTTCCAATTCTAAACCATAAATTCTTGAAGCATCTGCTTTTTTGATATAAAAATGAACGTAATTATCATTAAGAATATTTCTAACCTTTATGCGAAAAGGTTTCGAATTTCCGAAAGTACAATAATCAATCGCATCAATATTTAGAAACTGGATAATCTCGCTATTTCCATCAGAATGCAAGAGTGAATAGACTTTTTTTAGATTGAGGTCGATTTCATTTCTTTCAAATTCACTATAATAAACACGAATCCAGAGCGTATCGGTTTCATTCTTATCATAAACATTTACAGAACCGGCAAACCGCAACAAATCATCATAGAACACTGATACTTTTGAAATTCGTTCGTATCGTTCTAAATAACTTAAAAGAGATTGTGTTAAAGGATAAGATGGTTTTTTTAAAACCATTAAAGGTTCGCTCATTTTGAATATCTTTAATACAAATTTACATCAATAGCATGATATAAATAAATTTAGCGTAACAATATACAAGTTGAATCGTCATACTAAAAACTAAAACCGAAATAAATTTGGAAACCATTCTTACTATTGAAAATCTTCACAAACGATACGGGCGTATTCATGCCTTAAAAAATGTATCTTTTGAAATACAAAAAGGCCGTGTATATGGCATTTTAGGACCCAACGGAAGTGGAAAATCAACCACGTTGGGAATTGTACTGAATGTTGTAAACAAAACATCCGGCGATTATCGCTGGTTCAACGGGAACATTCAAACGCATGAAGCGCTAAAAAAAGTTGGTGCTATAATAGAAAGACCTAACTTTTATCCTTACATGACGGCCGAAGAAAACCTGAAATTAGTCTGTAAAATAAAAAGTATTGACTATTCTAAAATAATCGAAAAATTGGATTTAGTAGGTTTATCAGAAAGAAAAAACAGCAAATTCAGTACCTTTTCTTTAGGAATGAAACAGCGTTTGGCCATTGCCTCAGCACTTTTAAATGATCCTGAAATTTTAATTTTAGATGAACCAACAAACGGATTAGACCCGCAGGGAATTCACCAGATTAGAGATATAATAAAAAAAATAGCATCACAGGGAACGACAATTCTACTGGCTTCACATTTATTGGATGAAGTCGAAAAAGTATGTTCGCATGTTATTGTTTTAAGAAAAGGCGAAATTTTATATTCCGGTTCAGTAGATGGAATGTCTGCAAATGAAGGCTTTTTTGAAGTTATGGCAGATGACAATGTACTTTTAAGAACTGTTTTGCAGGAACATCCTGCAATAGACAGAATTACTGAAGAAGATGGAAAATTATTGGTTTACTTAAAATCAGATTTATCAGCATCAGAACTGAATCAGTTTTTGTTTTCTAAAAATCTTACTTTAAGCCATTTGGTAAAACGTAAAAATAGTTTAGAAGCACAATTTTTAGAATTAACCAAAAATGCCACCATCAAAAACAACTAAACCATGAACCGACTTATATCTATAGAATTACAAAAAATCTGGAAAAACAAAGCCAGTCGTGTCCTTACTTTAACGTATTTTATTTTACTTTCCTTTATTGCTTTAATTGCATCGATAAAATTCGATTTTGGAGTTGTTAAAATTCATGTAGCCGAAATGGGAATTTTCAACTTCCCCTTCATCTGGCATTTTAATACCTATATTGCCGCGTGGCTGAAACTTTTTCTGGCCATCGTAATCGTCTCAATGATGGCGAATGAGTATAGTTATGGTACTTTAAAACAAAATCTAATTGATGGTTTAAGCAAAAAAGAGTTTATTTTATCTAAATTCCTGACAGTTGTACTTTTTGCATTATGTTCTACAATTTTTGTTTTTGTGATGAGTTTAATTTTAGGTTTTAGCTTTTCGTCTTATACAGAATTTGATGTTATTTTCATGGATTTGGATTACCTTTTGGCCTTTTTCGTTAAACTTACCGGATTCTTTTCTTTTTGTTTATTTTTAGGAATCTTCGTAAAACGATCTGCGTTTGCATTAGGTTTTCTTTTAGTATGGCTTTTTGTAGAATCAATCATAAAAGGACTTTTAGTTTTTCAGGTTTTTCCAAATAGTAATACTGGTGACTATATCATGCAATTTTTACCTTTAGAAGCAATGTCTAATTTAATTGTTGAACCATTTACAAGATTATCAGTAATAAAAACAATTGGAAACCAAATTGGTGTTGAAAATACTAAGGATTATGACGTCCATTATCTTTCAATTCTGATCGTTATGATCTGGACATATTTGTTTGTTTATTTTTCTTACAGAATACTAAAAAATAGAGATTTATAGTATATTTGCTACTATGAATTATTTTAAAATTGTTTTGTTCGTTTTATTTCTAAGTTGTCTATCTGTAAAGGTAAATGCACAATTTATAAGTATTGATGATCAAAAAACACCCCAGCAGCTTATTGAAAATATTTTAGTAAACAGTTCTTGTGTTTCTATTACAAATTCATCAGGAAAAGGAGATGATTTTAGTCCGGGTCAAAAAAGTTTTGCTTATTTTAATGCCGGTTCAACCCGTTTTCCTTTTCCTGAAGGTATAGTTTTAGCAACTTCTAAAAGTACAAACGCAATTGGCCCTTATAAAAGTGATTTAGGTGAGGGAAGTACAAAATGGCTAGGTGATTCAGACTTAGATCAAACTTTAGGAATTAGCTCTATAAATGCTACTTCATTAGAATTTGATTTTGTACCGTTAACAAACTTTTTAAGTTTCAATTATATTTTTGCATCAAATGAATATCAATCTTTTTATCCATGTGTGTATTCTGATGGCTTTGCATTTTTAATTAAAGAAGTCGGAACAAACGATCCTTATAAAAATCTGGCTGTACTTCCTAATACAAATACACCGGTTTCATCAACAAATGTTCATCCAAAAATTGAACCTAGCGTCGCCATTAACGGGGATAAATATGATGGCTGCCCAGCTAAAAACGAAATTTATTTTAATGGATTAAATAATGGTTCGAGCCCTGTAAATTATGCCGGACAAACTGTTGTCATGAATGCGCAGACTAATGTAATTGCAGGAAGAAAATATCACATAAAACTCGTTATTGCAGATGATAAGAATCAATATTATGATTCGGCTGTATTCTTAGAAGCAGGAAGTTTTATTTCAAAAATTGATTTTGGAGAAGATCGCACAATTGCAACCAATAATCCTGCTTGTTTTGGAGAAAAAATTCTTTTAGACAGCAAACTTTCTGCTACTGATCATACATTTAAATGGTATAAAAAAGACAATCCTGCTACAATTTTAGGCACAAATTCAACTTTTGAAGTTGCAGAAGCCGGAACCTACAAGGTTGAAGCTACCGTAATAGGAACAACATGTGTACTATCAGGAGAAATAAAAATTGATTATGCACCTGAAATCCTTTCGGCAAATACGACTTTAATACAATGTGATGATAATACAGATGGAATTTCAATTTTCAATTTAACGAAAGTAAATAATATCATAAAAAATAATGATTCTGAAATTTTAAACAGTGGATATTATGAATCATTAACTAATGCTGAAGCCAAAACAAATCCAATTCTAACGCCTGAAAAATATACCAATAAATCAGCCTCTCAAATTATTTTTGCAAGACTTGAAAACAAGTACGGCTGTTATAAAATAGCCGAAATAACATTACAAATTTCAAATACAACTATTGCAAGCCAAAACCCGGTAGCTACGTGTGATGGAGATGAAATACAAGACGGTTTGTATCAATTTGATCTAAATGCAGAAGTTACTCCTCAAATTATTTCAGGGTTACCAGCTGGATTAACTGTTCAATATTATTTTGACACAAATGCTGCAGTTACAGAAACAAATGCTTTACCCAATATCTTTAAAAATACAACAGCTTTTACACAAATAATCTATGCGAGAATTATTAACGGACCCAATTGCTATGATATAACTCCGATTACACTTGTTGTAAATACTTTTGATCCGCCAAATTTTGAGGATGAATCTAAATACCTATGTAAAGGGGATGAAATCGATCTGACAGTTGCTACAGGCTTCTCAAGTTATTTGTGGAATACAGGAAGTACAACAAATGCAATAACCGTAAATACAGCCGGAGATTATTCAGTTACTGTAAAAGACGCAAATGGTTGTGAGAAGACTAAAAAGTTCAAAGTAATTCTATCAGAACCTGCAACTATAACAGGAGCAGCGATAAAAGATTTTTCTGCCAATGAAAATTCAGTTTTACTTGAATATACAGGAGTTGGAAATTATGAGTTTTCATTAGACGGAATTGTTTTTCAAAAAGATCCGTTATTTACCTATGTTGCTCCTGGAATTTATAATGCTATTGCCAGAGATATAAATGGTTGCGGTTTATCAAACTCCTATCTTGTATATGTATTGGACTACCCTAGATTTTTTACTCCAAACGAAGATGGATATAATGATTTGTGGTTTATTAAAAACTTAGATCAACTACCTAATTATACTCTTTTTATATTTGATCGTTATGGTAAATTACTAAAACAAATGAACCGAAACAGCAGTGGCTGGAATGGAATTTTTAACGGGCAACTATTACCTTCAGATGACTATTGGTTTAATCTAACTTTTGTAGATGGCAAAATAGTTAAAGGTCATTTTAGTTTAAAAAGATAACAGTACAAAATTCCAAATATCAAATTCTAAATTCCAATATCTTAAAAATAAAAAATCCCAAACTCCTTACGGAATTTGGGATTTTTATATTGAAATTTAAAACCTTAGATTTTAAATCTTTTTCTATCAGTTTCTGTCAAATAGATTTTTCTCAAACGAATAGATTTTGGAGTTACCTCTACATATTCATCTTTTTGAATGTACTCTAAAGCTTCTTCAAGAGAGAAAATAATTGGTGGAATGATTCTTGCTTTTTCATCATTTCCAGAAGAACGAACGTTAGATTGTTTTTTCTCTTTAGTTACGTTTACACACATATCATCAGCACGAGAGTTTTCTCCAATTACCTGACCTTCGTAAATTTCAGCATTTGGTTCAACAAAAAACTTACCACGATCTTGCAATTTATCGATAGAATAAGGAATAGCTTTTCCTTTTTCCATAGAAATCAACGAACCTTTGTTACGTCCGGCAATTTCTCCTTTGTAAGGCTCATATCCAATAAAACGGTGTGCCATAATAGCCTCACCAGCTGTTGCAGTAAGTAATTGATTACGCAATCCAATAATTCCACGTGATGGAATATTAAATTTCACAATCATACGCTCCCCTTTAGTTTCCATAGAAAGCATTTCTCCTTTACGCATTGTAACGAATTCAACTGCTCTACCTGAAAGGTTTTCTGGTAAATCGATTGTCAATTCTTCAATTGGCTCACATTTTTTACCATCAATTTCTTTGATGATAACCTGTGGCTGACCAATTTGCAACTCATACCCTTCTCTTCTCATTGTTTCAATAAGAACAGATAAGTGAAGTACTCCACGACCAAAAACCATGAATTTATCAGCAGAATCAGTTTCACCTAACTTCATAGCTAAGTTTTTCTCTAATTCTTTTGTTAATCTTTCTCTAATATGACGAGAAGTTACAAATTTACCTTCTTTACCAAAGAAAGGTGAATCGTTAATTGTAAACAACATACTCATTGTTGGCTCATCAATTGCGATAGTTTGTAAAGCTTCAGGATTTTCAGCATCGGCGATAGTATCTCCAATTTCAAAACCTTCAACTCCAATAATAGCACAGATATCTCCAGCAATTACTTGTTGTACTTTTTTACGACCTAAACCTTCAAAAGTATGTAATTCTTTAATACGTGATTTTATAACTTTACCATCTCTTTTTACCAAAGAAATTGGCATACCTTCGTTTAAAATTCCTCTTTCAAGACGACCAATAGCGATACGACCTGTAAATGCAGAGAAATCTAAAGATGTAATCAACATTTGAGGAGTTCCTTCAGATACTTTAGGAGCTGGTACATTTTTGATAACCATGTCTAATAAAGGCTCAATGTTGTCAGTTTGGTTTCTGAAATCATCAGACATCCAGTTGTTTTTAGCAGAGCCGTAAACAGTTGGAAAATCTAATTGTTCTTCAGAAGCACCTAATTCAAACATTAAGTCAAAAACTTTTTCATGAACTTCTTCAGGAGTACAGTTTTCTTTATCAACTTTGTTGATAACTACGCATGGCTTAAGACCTAAGTCAATCGCTTTTTGTAGTACAAAACGAGTTTGTGGCATTGGACCCTCAAAAGCATCCACTAGCAAACATACACCATCGGCCATGTTCAATACACGTTCTACTTCACCTCCAAAATCCGCGTGGCCTGGAGTGTCAATAATATTGATTTTTGTTCCTTTATATTGAACTGATACGTTTTTAGAAGTAATAGTAATACCTCTCTCACGCTCTAAATCGTTATTATCAAGAATTAAATCACCTGTATTTTCGTTGTCACGAAATAATTGACAGTGATACATAATTTTATCAACCAAAGTGGTTTTACCGTGATCGACGTGGGCAATAATTGCAATGTTTCTAATAGATTCCATCTGTGATTTTTAATGGGTGCAAAGGTACACTTTATTTTGATATAAAAAACGTTTCTTTGATAGTTTGCGTATATCCAAGTAATTAGTTCAACTCTCAATGTTAATTTTAAGGTCAAAATGAAATCTAATTTTTGCTTAATTATGGTTAATTTAATTATATTTGAGTAATGAAAAGTAAAACTATCCAAATTACTCTAATCTATATTATGATTTCGTTATTTGTGACTATAATCTGTCATAAATTACTCGCTAGTTTTATCTCCTCCAAAGAAAACTTTTATTTTTTTATTATAAAAGACATTATTTTCATCTTAATTACCGGTCTCGTTTTCAAATACATACTCTCTAAAAACGAAAGCAAAAATGTCTCAATTTTTGAAAAATTAAAACAGACAAACGAAGAAATCAAAGAATCGAATGAAAAATATGATATTGTAGCAAAAGCCACAAGCGATACCATTTGGGATTGGAAAATACAGGAAGACAGCATTAACTGGAATAAAGGAATTGAAAGCGTTTTTGGGTACAAGCAAGAAGAGGTTGGAAAAACTTCAAAATGGTGGTTTGACAAAATTCATCCCGAAGACAGCATCAGAATGTCTATAAAACTATATTCATTTATAGAGCAAAAAACCGAAAAATGGCAGGATCAATATCGCTTTAGATGTGCAGACGGAACCTATAAATACGTTTTAGACCGTGGCTTTTTACTGAAAGACGAAAACGGGAGAGCCATTAGAATGATTGGAGCAATCCAGGATATTACCAAACAAAAAGAAGAAGAGCAACGATTGAAGCTTCTCGAAACTGTAATTACACAATCTAAAGATTCGATTTTAATTACAGAAGCGAACTCTATAAACGGAAAAATACCCAAAATTGTTTATGTAAATCCTGCATTCCTGCAAATGTCAGGCTATCATTCAAATGAAATAATTGGAAAATCAACTAATATTTTCAACAAAGGCCCAAATTCAGATTCAGATGAATTAAAAAAACTTTTGCGAGCTATTAAAAATGAAGAAGAATGTTTAATAGAAACCATAAGCTACACAAAACATAAAGAAGAATATTGGGTGCGTTTTTCCATGATTCCGATTTTTAATAATGAAGGTGTTATTTCACATTGGATTTCGATTCAACGAAATATTACAGATGAGAAAAAACTAGAAACAGAAAAAGAGCATCTTATTCGCGAATTAACACAAAACAATAAAGATTTAAAACAATTTTCGTACATCACATCACACAACCTGCGTGCGCCTTTGTCAAATTTAATTGGGCTTTTAAATCTTACCGAAGATATTCCGATAGAAAACCCTGAATTAAAAGAAATTTTGACCGGATTTAGCAAATCAACTCACTTATTAAATGAGACTATTAATGATTTAGTAAAGGTTATTATCATTAAAGACAATCCTTCAATGCAAAAAGAAGAAGTCTCTCTAAAAGAAGTGTTCGAAAACGTATTTAGCCAACTATCATTTCAAATCGAATTACATAAGCCAATAATCAAACTTAAGTTTGACAGGGTACCATTATTAAACACAAACAAAGCTTATATTGAAAGTATTTTACTTAATTTACTCACCAATTCTATAAAATACAAATCAGAAAACAGGAAACTAAAAATATCTATAACTGCAGAACAAATAGATCATCAAGTCATTCTAACCTTTAAGGATAATGGAATTGGTATTGATCTTGAAAGAAATCGTGATAAAGTTTTTGGATTATACCAAAGATTTCACAACTATCCTGACAGCAAAGGATTGGGATTATATCTTGTAAAATCGCAAGTAGAAACAATGGGAGGCACTATTAGTATAGAAAGTGAAGTTAACATAGGAACTACTTTTACAATAACATTTAAAAATTAATTATTATGCTTGAGCAAATTTTATGTATTGATGACGACCCTATCACACTAATGCTATGCAAAAAAGTGATTGCGAAATCTTCTTTTTCTAAAGAAATCATTACTGCTCCAAATGGCGAAGAAGCATTACATCATTTCAACACATTAAAATACAATAACAAAAACAAGGTAAGCAAAAAACCGGAATTAATTTTTTTAGACTTAAATATGCCGGTGATGGGTGGCTGGGAATTTTTAGACCATTTTACCTCTAAGGCTTATTCTGAATTTAATACTGCAAAAGTTATTGTCTTGTCTTCTACAATTGATCCTCACGATCTTGCCAAAGCCAAAAAATACCCTATAATAATAGATTTTCTTTCAAAACCAATTACAAAGCCGATGTTAGAATATTTAAAAAAGAAAATGGAGCTTTAAAAACGTATAATCAAAAATCAAAAAAAAAATCAAATACTTCTACAGAAATATTGGAACTTGAATTTTTTTTTGAAAATTTATAAAAATTCAATTTTGTTCAAACAAAAAAAAATCCTCTAAAAGAGGATTTTTATATTTTTAGGAAATTGTAATTAATTACAATTTAGCAACATGTTTAGTTAATTTAGACTTCAAGTTAGAAGCTTTATTATCATGAATGATGTTCTTTTTAGCTAATTTATCAATCATAGAGATTACAGTTGATAATTTTGAAGCAGCATCAGATTTATCAGTAGCTAATCTTAATGCTTTAATAGCATTACGAGTAGTTTTATGTTGATATCTGTTAAGAACTCTTCTTTTTTCGTTACTTCTGATTCTTTTTAATGCTGACTTATGATTTGCCATTTTGTTTTAATTTTAGATGTAATAATTATTATAGATACTAGTTAAAAAAGAAAAACCTCCCACAATTGCAAAACAATCACTTTGGTTTTAACTAATAAAACAAAAACCGAGACACCAATTTTTATTTTACAAAACTTATTCACAACTAATTTTAGTAGTCTGTAAGGGAATCGAACCCCTGTTACCAGGACGAAAGCCTGGAGTCCTAACCCCTAGACGAACAGACCATATCCTTCTAAGTTTTTCTATATTTAAATAGAGGTATTTTGTAGCCCGTAGCGGAATCGAACCGCTCTTACATGGATGAAAACCATGCGTCCTAACCGATAGACGAACGGGCCATTTTAATGCTCAGTATTTTAAGAACAATTTTGCAGTAAAAAAGTAGTAGCCCGTAGCGGAATCGAACCGCTCTTACATGGATGAAAACCATGCGTCCTAACCGATAGACGAACGGGCCTGCTTCTCTAATGCGGATGCAAAAATACAACTATTTTTAAGATGTACAATACCTGATGCAAAAAAAATTAATTTTTTTTAATATGCCTTAGCAAACAGCACTCTTCTTGTAGAAGGATTACCAGTAAACACACAGGTTCCGGCCTCCTCGATACTATCCAAAGGTATACAACGAATCGTTGCTTTTGTCAGGTCTTTTATTTTTTCTTCAGTAGCTGCCGTACCATCCCAATGAGCAGATACAAAACCACCTTTTCCATCTAAAACCTCTTTAAACTCCTCAAAACTATTTACTTCTGTAATATGTGTATTACGATAATCTAATGCTTTATTAAATAAATCGTTTTGAATCTGTTCTAAAAGGTCATTTATATAAGTAACGATTCCTTCTGCAGGAACCACTTCTTTTGTCAATGTATCACGTCTCGCAACCTCAAAAGTTCCGTTTTCTAAATCTTTTGGACCAACAGCAATTCTAACAGGAACTCCTTTTAATTCCCATTCAGCAAACTTAAATCCTGGTTTTTGAGTTGTTCTGTCATCATATTTAACTGAAATCTTTAACTTTTTCAACTTAGCAGTCAAATCATTAACCGCAGCCGTAATTTCTGCTAATTGTTCATCTGTTTTATAGATTGGCACAATAACAACTTGTATAGGTGCCAAATTTGGAGGCAACACTAATCCCTGATCATCAGAATGCGTCATAACCAACGCTCCCATTAATCGGGTAGAAACTCCCCAGGAAGTCCCCCAAACATGTTCTTGTTTTCCTTCTGCATTAGCAAACTTTACATCAAATGCTTTTGCGAAGTTTTGACCTAAAAAGTGAGAGGTTCCCGCTTGCAATGCTTTTCCATCCTGCATTAATGCTTCAATACAATAGGTTTCATCAGCACCTGCAAAACGTTCTGTTTCGGTTTTAATACCTTTTACAACCGGAATCGCCATAAAATTCTCTGCAAAATCAGCATAAACATTCATCATTTTTTCAGATTCTTCTACCGCTTCTGCTTTTGTGGCATGCGCTGTATGTCCTTCCTGCCATAAAAATTCAGCCGTTCTTAAAAACAAACGTGTACGCATTTCCCAACGCACTACATTTGCCCATTGATTAATCAATAAAGGTAAATCTCTGTAGGATTGAACCCATCCTTTATAAGTAGACCAAATAATTGCCTCACTCGTTGGACGAACAATAAGTTCTTCCTCCAGCTTTGCATTTGGATCAACCATTAATTTTCCGGGTTTGTCCGGATCGTTTTTTAATCTATAATGTGTTACAATGGCGCATTCTTTTGCAAATCCCTCTGCATTTTTTTCTTCAGCCTCAAACATGCTTTTAGGCACAAATAAAGGGAAGTACGCGTTTTGATGTCCTGTTTCTTTAAACATCCTGTCCAGCTCAGCCTGCATTTTTTCCCAAATCGCATATCCGTATGGTTTGATAACCATACATCCTCTAACGCCTGAATTTTCGGCTAAATCTGCTTTTACAACCAGTTCGTTATACCATTTCGAATAATCTTCTGATCTTGTAGTGAGGTTCTTACTCATATTGAATAGTTTGGCACAAATTTTGTTTTAATAATTTTAACTAAATAGTTTGACAAAACTAACTATTTTTGTAATGTGCAACAATAAAAAACACCACAGATATGAAAACTTCTATTTCTCTTCGCCAAAACTCAGCTCATTTCTATTTAATTGGATTATTGAGTTTTCTAGCAGCATCGTGTGGTTCTTACCAAAATACTTCATATAATGACAATGACGGAGTATATGGTGGTTCATCAAGAACGTATGCTCAAACAAATACCACAGGTACCAACAATCAATATAAAGAATACTTTAAATCATTACAAGACGACGATCAGCCGACCGAAATTTTTACTGATGTAGATTCTTATGGCAATTATGCCGAAAATGACAGCACACAAACTGCTGTAACCACGAATGCATATCCTGCATGGGGAAGCGGTAATACTGAAGTTGCCGTTAACTATTATTCTGATCCAACCTGGTCAATAGGTTTTGGCTTTGGATTAGGATACCCTTATTATGGATGGGGTTATGGTGGTGGCTACTGGGGATACCCTGGATACGCCTGGGGTTATCCTGGATACTGGGGACCTGGATGGGGATACCCTGGATACTGGGGAGGTGGTTACGGATACCGTTATAACAACTACGCCTATAACTATGGAAGAAGAGGATCTGCAGCTTACTATGGCGGAAGAAATTATGCTTATAACAGAAATTACACTTCAAGAGGATATTCTAACAGAAGCTACACAGACAGAAATTATTCAAATAGAGGCTATTCAAACAGAAGCTATACTACTAACAGAAATAGTTACAACACAAACAGACAAAACAGCTATTCTGATTACAGAAGAGGTTCTTCTGTAAATAGTAGAACGACAAGCCCTACTTTTACAAACAGAAACAACTCTTCCAGAAATAGTAGTTACGATTATTCAAATAGAGGATCAAGCAACTCAACTAGCAGAAGCTATAACAACAGCGGCAATAACTCATCAAGAAGTTATTCAACACCAAGCAGCAGTTCTTCACGTTCTTATAACAGTGGCGGCGGCGGAAGCATGAGATCATCAGGCGGCGGTGGCGGCGGTGGAAGATCTTACGGCGGTGGCGGTGGAGGAAGAAGATAATTCCTCTACTGTTTCAATCTTTAAATCATTTTAACACCTAATCAAATGAAAAAAATATTATTCCTAATTCTATCAGGACTAACTTTTAGCGTCTCACATTCTCAAGAAGTTTCAGATGCCGTACGCTATGCTCAGGACAATTTGACCGGAACTGCCAGATTTAGAGCCATGAGCGGAGCTTTTGGAGCTGTTGGCGGAGATTTATCTTCTCTTTCTGTAAACCCTGCAGGATCTGCTGTATTCAACAACAATCAGGTTGGTTTAACATTAAGCAATCAAAATCTTGCTAATAATTCTAGTTATCTTGATGGAAACCAAACTCAAAACAAAGACAATTCGTTCATCCTGAATCAGGCTGGTGGTATTTTTGTTTTCAAAGACAGAAACCCGAATAATGGATGGAATAAAGTTGTAATTGGAGCAACTTATGAAAATACCAATAATTTTGACAGCAATACCTTCTCTGTTGGAAGTAATCCAAATTCTGTAGCAAATTATTTTTTAGCTTATGCTAACGGAATTCCTTTGGGTGACATTAAAAATATACCTTACAGAGATCAATTTTATGATGAGCAGCAGGCTTATTTGGGTTATAATGGTTTTATAATAAATCCTGCCATTGATAATAATAGCAACACACAATATAACTCTAACGTCCCTACCGGAGGTAATTACTATCAGGAAAATGAAATTTACGCCAGGGGATACAATAGTAAATTAAGCTTTAATATTGCAACTTCATACAAAGATCGTATTTTTCTGGGAGCGAACTTAAATGTACACATTACAGATTATAGAAGATCAAGCAGCTTTTATGAATACAACAACAACAATCTTACTTCGCAAGAAACGATTTCTGATTTAAGATTTAACAATGAATTATATACTTATGGTAATGGCTTCTCTTTTCAATTAGGAGCAATTGCCAAAGTTACAGAAGCTTTCAGACTAGGATTAGCATACGAATCAAACACTTGGTATGAATTATATGATGAAGTTTCACAAAGTGTTTACACAACCAGACAAGCTGCAAATGGTCCTGAACTTTTTGCAGATGTAAATCCAAATATTATAAATGTATATGAACCTTATACTTTGCAAACTCCAGGTAAATTTACTTTTAGTGGAGCATATGTATTTGGAAAATCAGGATTAATTAGCATTGATTATTCTATAAAAGATTATGGTAATACAAAATACAAACCTACAAGTGATGCAGGTTTCAGAGGAGTTAATAACGACATGAGCAATCAACTGACCAGCAATGGAGAACTAAGAGTTGGTGCTGAATATAAAATAAACCGACTAAGCCTACGTGGCGGTTATCGTTTTGAAGGCAGTCCGTATAAAAACGGAACTACGATTGGGGATTTAAACAGTTATTCTGGAGGTTTAGGATATAATTTTGGAGGAACAAAAGTAGATTTAGCATATTCTTATTTAGAAAGAAAATCGAATCAGGGAATTTTTGACAGAGGACTTACTGACGCTCCAAACATTACATCGAAACTGAATAATGTTTCTCTGACTTTATTATTTGAATTGTAATTAAAAATAAATAGATGAATGGAAATTTCCGTCAGGTTTTTTTATCTGACGGATTTTTTTTTAATACGAAAAAAGATTGAACCCAGAATTTTGAAACGATTAGCTTCATAAAAAACATGTAAAACAAACCGAAACAAGTGGTGTTTGAATAAAAAAGTGTAATTTTGCACTCCAATTTATAAAAGTATGAGAACCAAGTCTTTAAAAAAGAACAAAATTAACGTAATCACTCTTGGGTGTTCGAAGAATGTATATGATAGCGAAGTGCTTATGGGACAGCTTCGTGCGAATGGAAAAGAAGTACAACACGAGGCACCAGCTGCAGAAGAAGGAAATATCATTGTAATTAACACTTGTGGATTTATTGATAATGCAAAAGCTGAATCAGTAAATATGATTTTGGAATACGCTGATAAAAAAGACAAAGGCTTAGTTGATAAAGTTTTCGTAACCGGATGTTTATCTGAACGTTACAGACCCGATTTAGAAAAAGAAATTCCGAATGTAGATCAATATTTTGGTACAACAGAATTACCTCAACTATTGAAAGCTTTGGGAGCTGACTATAAACATGAACTATTAGGAGAACGTTTAACTACAACTCCTAAAAATTACGCTTATTTGAAAATTGCCGAAGGCTGTGACAGACCATGCAGTTTTTGTGCAATTCCTTTAATGAGAGGTACTCACGTTTCTCAACCAATTGAAAAATTAGTCAAAGAAGCTCAAGGCTTAGCTAAAAATGGCGTTAAAGAATTAATTTTAATAGCGCAGGACTTAACTTATTATGGCCTTGATATTTATAAAAAGAGAAATCTTGCTGAGCTTTTAGAAGAATTAGCAAAAGTAGAAGGTATAGAATGGATTCGTTTGCACTACGCCTACCCTACCGGTTTCCCGATGGACGTTTTGGAATTAATGAAACGTGAACCAAAAATTTGTAATTATATTGATATTCCGTTACAGCATATTTCTGATTCTATCTTAAAATCGATGCGTCGTGGTACAACACAGGCAAAAACAACTCAATTATTGAAAGATTTTCGTGCTGCAGTTCCGGGAATGGCAATTAGAACTACTTTGATTGTTGGATATCCTGGAGAAACTCAGGAAGATTTTGAAATTTTGAAAGATTTTGTTCAGGAAATGAAGTTTGACAGAATGGGATGTTTTGCTTATTCTCACGAAGAAAACACTCATGCCTATTTACTTGAAGATGATGTTCCTGCCGATGTGAAACAAGCCAGAGCCAATGAAATTATGGAATTACAATCGCAAATTTCATGGGATTTGAATCAGGAAAAAGTTGGACAGGTATTTAAATGTATTATTGACAGAAAAGAAGGCGCACATTTTGTTGGAAGAACAGAGTTTGACAGCCCGGATGTTGATAATGAAGTTTTAATAGATGCATCAAAACATTATGTAAAAACAGGTGAATTTGTTAATATAAGGATAATTGAAGCTACAGAATTTGATTTATACGGAGAACCTGCTTAAATTTACAGTATTCATTTGCTAATTTTAGAAAAAACATTTATGAAATCTATCCAATCTTTATTTCTTTTAGTTTTCGCCTTATTATGTTTCAACACTATTTCTGCTCAATACGGAAACGGGTATAACAATGGTTATGGCAGCAATGGCTACGGAAGAGGCGGCGGAATGGGCATGGACAGAAGCATGATGCAAGGTCCTCAAGGAAACACAAGCAAACCAAAAGAAGTTCCGGCTGAAGAAACAGCAGCCAAGATCGTAGAACAAATGAAACCCGAAGTTAACCTTGATGAATTGCAAGCTATTGCTATCACCAATGTTTTGACAGACAGCATGAAAGAACAAGGGGTTCTTTTGAAAAACGAAAGCAGCAGCCAAGATGAAAAAATTGAGCAAATGAAAGCGTTGAGAGAAAGCACTACTAAAAAAATAACTGCTTTTTTAAATCCTGACCAGATTCCAAAATACACCGATTTTATGGAGAACTTTAAGGAGATCAAAAAAACAAAATCTAAAAAGAAAAAAGATTCTAAAGAAAACAAAGACGATAAAAAAGAAACAGAGGCAATAAAAACAGAAGAATAATTGTTTTAACTATATCTTTAAAAAATAATAAAACCATGGCAAAAAAACATTTTTGTTATCTGATTTTAGCAATTATTATTACTTCTTGCTCTACAAATCCTTATAAAACTACTGAAAAAGCCTACGATCAACAGCTTAAAACTTTAGAAAATCAAATTACAAGCAAAGAAGCTCAGCCAATACCTGCTGTTAGCCCTGTAGTTATTGACACTACTTATGCACAGCAATTAGGTATCATAAAAGATACCTTATCAAAAACGGGGTCAACTGCTTTATTGAATGGTATAAACACAGAATGGATTGGTACTGTAAATTTTAATTTAAGAAAACCGAGTTTTATTATTATTCATCACACAGCTCAAGATTCTGTACAGCAAACTATAAACACTTTTACGAAAACTAAAACACAGGTTAGCGCACATTATATTATTTCTGAAAATGGAAAAGTAGTGCAAATGCTAAATGATTATTTAAGAGCATGGCATGCTGGTGCATCAACTTGGGGGAAAAATACAGATTTAAACTCTAGTTCTATTGGTATTGAGCTTGACAATAATGGTTTTAAACCTTTTACCGAAGCACAAATAAGCAGTTTAGTTGCGCTTTTGACAAAACTTAAAAAAGATTACAATATTCCAACTCAAAATATTTTAGGTCATGCTGATATTGCTCCCGGAAGAAAACAAGATCCAAGTGCGTTGTTTCCATGGAAAACCTTAGCAGAAAAAGGTTTTGGAATCTGGCCAGACGAAATTTTAGAAGAAGCTCCTTTTGATTTTAAAATTGAACCTGCTTTGCGCATCATCGGTTATAACACTAAGAATCTTACTGCAGCAATTCAAGCGTTTAAACTACATTATATTCAAACGGATGCAACATCTGTTTTAGATCGAAAAACGATTGATACGATTTATTCGATTTATAAAAAGCAACTTCAATAATACATCATTATTATAAAACACAAAAGGCGTTTCTAAATTTAGAAACGCTTTTTGTGTTTACAGAAGTTTTCGCCACGAATTACACTAATTTTCACGAATTTAAAATGTGGAAATTTTGTCACAGATTATTTTTTTATTATCCGCTTAGCTTAATTAGAAATTAGAAAAAAAATAGGGAAATTGCTTCTCTAGTTCTCTATCGTTCGAATCTTGGCAAAAAAGCTCAACACAAATAAGAGAATCTTTTTAATCTTTTAATCCGTGACAAAAAATTCAACACAATGAACAGCCTCTTTCTCATCTTTTAATTTGTGCAAAAAAAATAAGCACAAATAAAAAAGCTGCCAAAACATTAGTATGTTTCGACAGCTCCAAAAAAAAAAAAAAATATCAATCTTTATCTCTAGAAAGAGTATGTTGTAGCAATTAATGCATAGAAAGAGCCTCCTGTTGGTAAAGCATCTTTATCTAAAAAGATATCTTCTGATGATGCATCATATCTTAACTCAGGAATTATTGTTAGTTTTCCAACTTTATAATTCAATGAAACTGTATTTGCAAAAACGCTAGTTCCTGTTAATGTTCCTAAACTTGGAGCAGCATCTTTAGCATCAAAATATTCTATTCTATATGCTAAAAGCAAAGATGGTTTAAATGAATAATTAGCATATCCTACTAACGAAAACCATTCTCCGTCTAAAGTACTGTCAAAATCATTTTTAGTTTTGGCATACGTTGCATTAAACCCAAGACCAAAACTATCACTTATTGTTTTTGAAGCGGTTAAATCAAACTGAGTTTTATTTTCATCAGATGGTACAACTAAACTTCCCGGCGTAGGGTTAGTACTGCCTGTTGTAAAATTCAAATAAGCACTTCCTGTTTCTCCTATATAACCCAATTGTCCTATATATGTTTTTTGGCTTGAACCGGCATCCATTGCTGATTTAAAATCAGTTGGATTTGTTATTCCAAGCATTGCCGTAAATTTTCCTGCGGTATATTGTGCTTTTACCCCAGTATTAAAGAATGGCCCATATGAAAATGCATAAGACATGCTATAGTTTTTATTATCGACTGCATCTAATACTTCATAACCTATATGTGTACCAAAACTACCGGCTACTACTTTAAATTCTTCTGTAATCTGATATGTAAAATATAATTGTTTAATTAAAAATTTTGCGTTAATATCTTTATCTGTTGTTTCATTATATGAAAACTCTCCTGCTCTTTTTCCGAAACCTAAATCGACGAAAACAGAAGCTTTACCAAATGTGTGTGATGCTTCAACAGAAGCCATTCCTAATTCGAATGAATCTTGTGAGTTGGTAAAGCTCGTTAATCCATTCATTTGTTTTGAAAAATCATACTTATAATATGCATCTGCAGATCCTCCCCAGGTCGTTGCAGGTGATGTAGCTGTTTCAGTTTCGTCTTGTGCAAAAGCAAAAGAACTAGTTAACATCGCGGCTAAAATGTGAAAAGCTTTTTTCATTTTTAAATTGGTTTTAGTTAATAATTGATTCTGGTTAGTTAAATCTTTATATATGTATGTAATACTATAAGCCACTTCTAAAACCTCTTTTTCCCCTTTAAAACCTCTTCATTTTCATTAGCGAATTTATTAACTTTTGTATGAGTAAAAGAATTGATATCTGTTTTTTTGACGTTTTAGATAAAGAATTATGGATTACAAAAATTATTTTAACAATAATCGTGATTTGACATTTATAAAGATTTATTTTTGAAAATTCAATAACGGTTTTTCGTAAAAATCCATTAAAAAAACATGGTCAACAACAAAATTGAAGCCATAAACAACCAAAAAACATCTACAAAAAGAAACAAAAACTATTATACCCCATAAAAAATAGGGGGTGTGTTGTTTTTAATTAAAATAAAAGAAAAACAACACCCCCTGAAACCGAAGCTTTATCGGTTATTTTTTTTAATTCAAAATTCTTACAAAATAAATTCAGCCTTAAACTCCAAAAAATGCTTTATGAATGTTATTTATAAACAAAAAAGCCTGCTCAAAAATGAACAGGCTTTAATTATAAAATAATATACAGAAACTATTCTTGCGAATTGTATCTTCTTAAATACTCGCGAACTTTAATTCCGGATTCTTTTAAATCTTCTTTTTTCCATTTTCCTTCAGACTTCGCTGATTTATTCAGGATAGAACAAGTTTCATCTTTATCAGATACAGACCATGTTATCCAGCTTAGTTTACGTTCTTCCATCCAATCCATATATTCCTGCCATGCCTGATAATTTAACGGTCCATCGCCGGTCGCCTCCATTCCTGCAGATTCTGAAACGAAAATAGGCAATCCACTTTTTATAGCTTCATCCGTTTTTTCCCGTAATTCTTTTCCGTGCGTAGCTGCATAAAAATGCATAGTGTACATTAAATTATTGTATCCTTTTATAGGATCTGCTGCCGGAAGATTAACATCCTGATCCCAATGCGGCGAGCCAATCAAAATTATATTGTTAGGATCATTTTCTCTAATAACTTTAATTACTTCTTCGGCGTATACCTTAATTTCCGGCCAGGTTTCTTGATCGGGCTCATTAAAAATCTCATAAATTACATTAGGGTATTTCGCATATTTTTTAGACATTTCTGCAAAGAATTCTTTGGCTTCTTTTAAATTAACATTATGACTATGCCAGTCAATAATTACATATATATCTGATTTTATTGCTCCCTTAATAACCGCTTCAATTTTTTCTTTTGAAAATTGTGGCTCTTTCATATAAGACATTTGCCCTAATTCTATACCCATTGCGGCACGAACAACATTGCAGTTAAAATCTTTTTTAAGCCACGCGACTGCTTTTTCATTATAAAATCTTGGCCACATGCTATGCCAACCAAAACTCATTCCTCGAAGTACAATCGGATTATTATTTTTATCGACCAACTGTGTTCCGGAAACACTAAGCTGACCATGCTTTTTTACAAATTGTGCATTTGAAAAACAAAAAATCAACAAGAAAATAAAAGTAAAAAATTTAGTTTTTGATTTCATTATAATTGATTTACGGAATTAATCTCAGTGTAATTACATCGTGAGGTGCCAGATCTGAAACGAAGTTTTTCTTTGTATTTCCAACTTCTTTATTTTTCCAAAGATCTTTTAATTTAAAAACTGTCTTGCTAAAATCGGCTTCATAACCAAAATCTGCATCCTTAATAATATGTTTTTTCCAATCGAAATTGATCTTTTTAGCAACATCGCTTCTGTTTAAGAAAGTTACAGCCCAATTTCCATCCGATAAAGGTTTAACCCAAACTTCTAATCCATCTTCAGCAGAATATTTAAATCCCTGAATCCCTAATTTATCCTGATCGACAGCTATTAATTCTTTATTAGTCAAAATTGCCAATGTTTCTTTTGACATTTTTCTGAAATCGTTTCCCGCAACAAGAGGCGACGCCATCATACACCACATTGAAAAATGCGATTTATCTTCGGTATCATTCATTTCGTTGCCAACTTCCATCATGTCAAAATCGTTCCAATGGTCGGGACCGGAATATTTACGAATGTCTTTTCGCATTTCGACGATTTTCATAAATCCCCAGGATGACCAATTTTCCGGATGTTTGAATTCACAATCAAAACAAGGATATATATCACCTGAGATTCTCCAGAGATTTCCAACTGGTTTTCCCCATTCCCAAGGCCGATTGTCTCCCCATTCGCAAAGACTGAAAACAATTGGTCTTCCGGCAGTTTTAAGCGCATTGCTCATTGTTGTGTATGCTTCTGGCGCGGTAATTCCTTTTGTATTACACCAATCGTATTTCAGAAAATCGATCCCTAATTTAGCGTAAAAACGGGCATCCTGATATTCGTATCCACGTGTTCCGGGATAACCGGCACAGGTTTGAGTTCCTGCACAATTGTATAATCCAAACTTTAAACCTTTGCCGTGAACATAATCGATTACAGCTTTCATTCCGTTAGGAAACTTTACAGGATCTGGAACCAAATCTCCGTTAGCATCGCGTTCTTTGGTCATCCAGCCATCATCAAGTACAATATAATTATAACCTGCAGCAGCCATTCCCGAAGAAACCATTATATCAGCAGTTTCTTTTACCAGTTTTTCATCAATATTGGTTGCAAAAGTATTCCAGGAATTCCAACCCATTGGCGGAGTCATGGCCAAACCTTCAAATTTTACTCCAGATTGTGTATGTGTATTCCCTTGGCTAAAGCCTAAAAATGAAATACTTAATAGGAATATTAAAATTATTCTTTTCATCATAAGTGAATTTAAAAATATACTATAAAAAAAGTATTCCCTAATTGAGTAGATTAGGGAATACTTAAAACAAAACTCAAAATATATAATCTTATAAAAATCCTATATCATCAAAATAAAGAATGCTTGGATTTCCCGGATCTACCGTAATTCCGTTGGAGTATTCTTTAATAAAAAGCGTATTAAAAGTTGCGCCAACTTTATCTGTTTTCAAGTCAGAGAACGGAATAGAAATATTATTCCATTGTCCGGCTGTTAATGTAACGGTTGTCCCAAACTCATCGGCAAAATCAGAATTTAATGAAACTAAGATTTTAGTACTTTGGGTTGGATAAACAGAAATTTTCAAGTAACCATAGTCAGCTATATTTAACGCATTGAATCCAATATTAAAACCACTCCATGCATCGGCATATTTTTCAATTGCATACGTTCCTCTGCTTACTTTTACTGTACTTTGAAAATCAGAAGCTCCTCCCCAGCCTCCAGAAGATTCTGGTGTTGCAGATCCTGAAAAATCATCTCCGTAAAGTAAAAATTTAACTCCAACAGTGGCCGTATTTGAGGTACCAAAAGCAGTTTGTACCTTTATAAGTGCATAAGATCCGAAATCAGCAGGAACAGTAACCTCAATTTTTGAGTTTGAAACTGTTTTGAATGTAGCCTCTTCTTCTCCAAATTTCACTGAAGTTACATTTACAAAATTGGCTCCATTAAGTATTAAAACATCACCAGGAGAAGCAAAAGCCTGCGAAACACTTGTAATTGATGGTGATGGAGGAATTAATGAAATGACATTATCCAGAACATGTACAAATCCATTTGTTCCATAATAATCCAGACCAACTGCTGCTTTATCAGAACCATTAACTTTTAGAACACCTTCTTCAACTTTTACATCAAGTAAGTATAAATCTGAATTTGCGAGGTTTGCCAATGTTGTTAATTGGCCGGTTTCCAGATAATCTGCCTCAACTCCTGTTAACTTTCCTACTCGTTTTTTGACTCCTTTTACAACATGACTTAAAACGATTTGTTTTAAAACATCGACAGGAACGAGATTAATATCAGGATAACCAAGTGTATTTACATAACCGTTTTTTACAAGAAATGCTTCAAATGCGGCATCTGTTGGCACAAAAAAGGTAAAACTATCTGCAGTATCTAATGTTGTCTCTAATTTTGTTAATCCAATTGCTTTATAATAAAGACTTAGATTCGTATTTGCTTTAAGTAAGCCGTAAACCGAATTATAATTCTGCTCTGCGCCACCAACATCCGGCAGTGAATCGTCGCATGAAGCCGCCATGGCAACCAAACACAAACACATTGCAATTTGCTTAATTTTATATATTATTTTCATAAGTTTATTTTTGATATTAAATCACTTTCTAAAAGATTCCAATTCAATAAATGAAAATCATTAGAAAGTTTTTAAATTATTATTTTAAGACAAAACCAAAATCATCAATAAGAATTGTATTTCCTCCAAAATTTCCAGACTCCTGAAACGTAATTTCTGTTATTTCTGTTGGATTTCCCACTGCACTAAAAGGAATTTCAATATAAGTCCAATCTGTTTTGAATGCTAAACTGAATGTTGCGCCATAATTTCCGTTTACGATCATATTCGCTGTTCCTGTTTTTTCTCCTTTTAAATTAATTCTAATACCCTTATATTTAGTCATATCCACCTTAGTTTTGTCGATACCAACATACAAACCATTCCATCCGCCAGCTTTCCATTGAATACTTTTAGTTCCTTGCTTAGCATCTTTATCATAAGCTACATTATAACCATCGGCAGCATTCCATAAACCATCATATGCTTTTATCGAAGTATAAGCATCATCGTAAATAGCGCTTCCAAAAGATTGCGATGCAACAGTAGTTCCTGAAACATTCGTTATTGATAAGTTTTTGTATTGGATATCATTTGGAACCTGAACTTTAATTTCTGTCAAAGTAGAAGATATTGGTTCTACAGTAGTAGTGCCAAAATTAACTACAGGTCTAAGAAAATATTCTCCTGTTATGGTAATAATATCACCTGGATTTGGGTTAATTGGAAATCCATTAATATTAGGAAATGGAGGTCTTATTTTTACATTATATACTAATGTACCAATGTTGGTTACGATTTTTAATTCGTCCATTTCGTTGTAATACGGTGTTTTTTGGTCTACACTAACTACAATAGCATTATCGGTAACAAAAGTTGGATTAAAAGCAGACTCTAAACCATTAAAAGAAATCGATTTTAAAGTTGCAAAACCGGAACCTCTAATAATATACGTATTTCCTGCATTAATGACATCAGTAGGTACATCAACTTGCCTGTCACCTTCTATTAAAGGATCATCAATAACTGATTTGCTAATTCCGGTAACGGCTAAAGTACCCGATGAACCTCCATCATCATTGGAGCAAGCACTTAGTAAGATTAAAATTGAAGCCAGAAAATAAAACTTCAACAACATTATATTTTTTAGATTTTTCATAATTGTTTTCTTTAAAGTTTATTTAAAAACATAAGGAACCGGAGCTTCTTTTAATTTTGGATTTTTTCTAACATCATTTGCTGGTTTAGGAAAAATAAAATCTGTTTCTACCGGCGTATAATGTTTTACTCCTTCATAATCTGAACCTCTGTCTTGTTTCGAAATAATATCAATTGCCTCTGCTCTTGGTAATCTGCCTAAATCATACCAGTACTCTCCCTCAAAAGCAAATTCAACTCTTCTTTCATGAAATAAACCTGTATGTGTCAAAGGTGTATTTGCATCTAATTCGCTCAAACCTGCTCTTTTTCTAACAAGATTGTAAGATGCTTTTGCAGCAGCATTATTAGTTTCATCTGCACCTGCCATAATTGCTTCGGCATGAATTAATAAAAGATCAGCGTAACGCATGATATAATTACAATTACTCATAGACGCCCAGTTGTCTGCAGGTCCCGTTTCTCCGGTAGCCTCACCTACAACATATTTTTTTACTGCCGCACCTGTTGCATCCAAAGCGCTTGGATATTTTGTTTTATCAAGGGTGAAACCAACAACGCCGTCTCCTTGCATTCCAGGATATGTGTCACCGTAAATCATATACGATTCTTTCCTTCTTACATCTCCGGTTTCAAATGCTTCCTGAATATCATTTGAAGGAACGTAAACAGCTCCATAAGATGCATTGTTTAAAATTTCCAAACCATATTGAACATTCGATGGATTCCCAGCCTGATACTCATTTACAGCACCAGACCATTGCCATGAATAAATAGACTCTTCGTTATTGTTTTTGCTTGTTAAAAATAAATCTGAATAATTTGGTACAAGTGCAAACTCGCCAGAATTAATTACTTTTTCTGCCATTATTTTTGCATTTGGATAATCTTTTTGATAAAGATAAATCTTTGCCAAAAATGCTTCAGCAGTTCCCTGAGAAACAAAAACATTTTCTGAACTTGCGCCTCTGGCTCTAACTTTTGCTTTAAGATTTGCTGCTGCATATTTTAAATCATTTTCAATAAATTTATATACATCTTCAATTCTGTTATTGTTTACCAACGGATTTTTTGCAAGCGCTAAATTATCCTCAATAATTGGCACAGGACCAAATAAACGAACTAAATAGAAATAAGAAATTGCTCTGAAAAAATGCGCTTCTGCAATTGTATTTTTTATTACATCAGGGCTTACACCAGCTTTAGCATTATTATTTAAATTATTAATCAAATCATTTGATTGCGCAACAACTCCAAAACATGATCTCCAAGGATCTGATAATATATAACTATCAGAAGTTAATTTAAACTGAATAACTTCATTTCCATCAACATTAGACCAGCAATTTCCCGAAGACATTTCTGAAAGTGCAAAAAAACATTTTGTAAAAAATGGCGCCCACATTCTTCCATACATTCCATAAGTAGTACGCTGAACTTGTTCATCTGATGTATAAAAGTTATCACTTACATAACCATCCTGAGTAGGTCGATCTAAATAATCTTCACTACATGAAGCAGATAAAGTAAGCAAAACGCAAAGCGCTACGCTTTTAAAATTTATTTTATATATTTTCATAATCGTTTTATTAAAATTCTACATTCATTCCTAAAGTAATTGTTCGGTTCGTTGGGTAACGTCCGGAATCAATCCCGCTCAATAAAGCATTTTGGTTATAATCTCCAATCTCCGGATCATAACCTGTGTATTTTGTGAAAGTGTATAAATTTTGAACACTTGCATAAAATCTAAGTTTACTTAATTTAGTTTTAGAAATAACATCCGATGGTAAGCTGTAAGCAAAAGTTAATTGCGAAATTTTCAAATAAGAACCATCTTCAACATAACGGTCAGAAATTGCAATATTTGGATGTCCGTCTCCGCCATCAGGTCTCGGATATTTAGCATTCGGATTATCCGGGGTCCAAAAATCAGCAGCTTCAGCCAATTGGTTTTCATATAAACGCTGATTTTTTGTAGCAGCTCTTCTGGTAAGGTTCATTACTTTATTACCTTGAGATCCTGTAAGGAAAATGGTAAGATCAAGATTTTTGTATCTAAATGAATTTGAAAAATTATAAGTAAATTTAGGTGCCGGATTTCCAATATAAGTCAAATCTTTTTCATCAATCAATCCGTCTTTGTTTTGATCTACATACTCAACATCTCCCAAAACACTTTTTACTGCTTTGTTTCCTGTAAATGGAATTGGTGCATTTGCCAATTGCTCATTTGTTCTGATAATTCCAACCGTTTGATAGCCGTAAAACTGACCTATTGGCTGACCAACTTCACTTTTTGTTACCGTTTTTGTGGTATAACCATTAACCTGAACATCTTTAATTAAGTCAAAGTTATCAACCAGACTCAATAATTTATTGTTGTTTTTTGCGAATGTAACCGTAGCATCCCAAGAAAAATCTTTACTAAAATTGTTAGAATATTTTAAAGTAGCTTCGATACCTTCATTTCTTAAACTTCCTAAGTTTACTGTAGGAGCCGCCAAACCACCTTGATATTGTTCTAAACCTGTAACATAAGTTGGCAAAGGCAATACAAACAAAAATCCTGATGATTGTTTTCTATATACATCTACACTTGCATTTAATTTAGATTTAAACAAACTAAACTCTAATCCCAGATTGGTATCTTCTGCCGTTTGCCATGTCAAATCAGGATTCGCAATATTACCTGCCGTAAAGAAATTTCCTAAAGCCGATTTAATGGTTTGGATGTTAGAAGCGTATAATCCGCCGCTAATATTTTGGTTTCCTGTTTCTCCATAACTTGCTTTCAATTTAATATTATCTACAAAGTCTTTTGTTCCTTCCATGAATTTCTCATTAGACAATTTCCAAAATCCTGAAATCGAAGGAAAGTAACCCCATCTTTTATCTTCTGCAAAATTAGAACTGCCGTCAGCTCTTATTGTAGCCTGCAAATAATATTTATTGTCATAATTATAGTTAAGAGAACCTGCAAAAGAGTACAAAGCATTTGCACCTTTATATTCGCTCGCTACCAAAGTCTTTTGATCTCCAAGGTTTATAGAGTGTACATCATTACTTAACAATCCGCTTATAGACTGGCTTCCGCCAAACCAATGAGAATCGTTTGCTTCCTGAATCCCCATTAAAGTAAAATTATGTTTTCCTAAAGAAGTATTGTATGTCAACATATTTTTAAGCGTTAAACCATACCAGGTATTCGCTCTTTCCTGAAGATGATTAACTTTATTTACAGCTGCTCCCCATGTATAAGTAGGCTGAAATCCATCAAAATTTTGAATATTGGTAGAACCACCAAAATCAAAACGATAATCCAATCCTTTAGCCAATCTAATGGTAGAATAAAAATTACCCTGAAAATTCTTTTGAACCAATTTATTGGTATTCATCAAAGTACTTGCAACCGGATTAATCCAGGCTCCCTGCGATCCGTCTTTTGGCGGACCAGCATAAGTTCCGTCTAAATTTTTAACCGCCACATCAGGAGTCGATAATATTGTAGTACCAATAATACCATCGCTATAGCCTTCGATAGTTATATTTTGATTTGTTATACCAGCTGTTATAGAAACGCCCATTGTTAACCAATCTTTTACCTTTGATTCCAGATTAGTTTTAAAAGTATATCTTTTAAAATCAGACCCAATAACAACACCTTCCTGATTTAAATATCCCCCAGAAATATAATAATTGTTGTTATCTTTTGCTCCTGAAAAAGACAATTGGTGACTGTTCATTAAAGCAGTTCTGTATATTTCGTCCTGCCAGTTTGTCCCACTACCCAAAACAGAAGGTACTGCAAACTCATCTCTTGGCGCAACACCATAATAACTTGCCAATGCATTTTGCTGTGTGGCGTATTGGCTTAAATTCATTGTATCTAGCAATCTCGTAACCTTTTGAGTAGAAAGTGCTGTGTCATAAGTTATTTTTCCTGTACCTTTTTTACCTCTTTTAGTCGTAATAATTACAACTCCGTTTGAAGCTCTTGAACCATAAATTGCAGTTGCTCCGGCATCTTTTAAAATATCCATGGTTTCAATATCACTAGGATTCAAAAAAGCCAGTGGGCTATTGGTTACAGAACCTGTATTTGTACCTATATAACCACTTACAATTGTTCCTCCAGTTGACTGATTTGTTGCATCTCCTGAAATAGGAAGCCCATCTACAATATACAAAGGTTCATTTGATCCGCCTAAAGAGGCAGCACCACGAATTTTTACAGAAACATTTCCTCCCGGCCTGCCAGAGTTATTTGTAACTACAACACCTGCAGCTCGTCCTTGCAATAATTGTTCTACCGTAACTTGTTGGGAATCTTTAAAATCTTTGGCTGTTACAGTAGAAATTGAACCCGCAACATCTTTTCGTTTCTGGCTTCTATATCCTACGTTTACAAGTACTTCACGCAAATCTTCAGCACTAAGCTTTAGAACAACATTTATTTTACCTCCGCTTTTAACGTTTATAGTTTGGGAAACGTATCCAATAAATGAAACCGAAATATTTGAATTTACAGGCACATCAATAGAATAATTTCCATCAAAATCTGTAGAGGCAGAAATTTTACTTCCTACGACCATTATATTGGCTCCGGGTATAGAAAGTCCCTGAGCATCAGAAACTATTCCTGTTACTTTTACCTGAGCCGTAACAAAATTACATGTCAGTAACAAGAATAAAATCAAAGGAACTAATCTGTGGTTAGCGTTCCAATGAATGAAGTTAGTCATTAGTCTTTTCATAATAAATGTTTGGTTAGTTTAAATTTGTTATTCATAATTCAGTAATAAAGGGTTGTGGTTTACTTTCTAAATTATTTAACAAATCTATAACACAAGAAACGATTAAATTAATAGTATTATATCATTTGATGATAATATTTTTACTATAGCGCTTTAAAAAAACATATATGAAAAATAAAATGTATCTTTTTTACATTATTCGCAATGACCTACCCTTAAACAACTTGAAATTATAAATAAAAATTAACGAATGAGCGAAATGCAAACGTTTTCGTTAAAAATAATATTTGTTTGTGCAAAAAAAGTATCACTATAAAATTCGCTTTAATCCAGAAAAATCTTCCCTATACTGACTTGGTGTACAGTTTTTAGTAGCTTTAAAACTACGATTGAAGTTGGCAATATTATTAAAGCCTGATTTAAAGGCAACTTCAGAAACACTCATGTCTTTTTCTACAAGCCAGCGAGCTGCATATCCTATCCTAATATCATTTATGTAATTGACAAAAGTTTTTCCGGTGCGCTTTTTAATAAAGCGGTTAAATGAAATAATAGACATGCTCGCAACATTAGCAACATCCTCTAAAGTGATCTTTTCGGCAAAATGTTTCTGCACATATTCATAAACCAATTTCATTTTATCATAATCATCAAACGTATCATAATCTACTGTATAAGTAGAAAGCAGACGCTGATTTCTTGAATTTGCCAGATCATATAATAAAGAAGTAATTTCCAAAAAGTAGTCCATACCATCTAGTTTTGAGAGTTTTACTAGTCTTGGCGTTAATTCTTCAGTAACTTTTTTAGAGAATAAAATACCATGAATCGATCGATTAAACATATCACGGATCGGATTCATAATTCGTCTCGACAATAAAGATTCATGAAATAAATCATTATGGAACTGAATCGTAATTTCATGTATTTTTTTACTCGTGCACTTACTAAGCTCCCAACCGTGATATAAATTGGGACCAATCAAAACCAGTTCAACATTGTCAATTTCTTCAATATTATCTCCAACAACACGCTTCACTCCTTTTCCGTTTAAAATAAAATTGATCTCAAATTCCGGATGATAATGCACCGGAAAATCAAAATTATCTTTTACTCTGTCAAACACCAAAAAGCTGTCTCCCGCAGAAAGCGGAGCAATTTCTCTGTAAAAATTCTTAGCATTACTCATCCTGAAAACTGTTTTATAAAAATGATACTCAATTTTTTATTTGCAATAATATGATATATAATTGATAAAATAATATTAAATAGACTATAAACATCCGTTTATCTTTGAAAAATAGAATTATCATTATTTCAAAAACAACATCAATAATAAACATTAATCATTTTTAATAATATATCTTTTTAAAGTTTTAATAATTTTATATAAAAAACAATATCAAATTAAAGATCGAAAATTGAATTATAAAAAAGTCATTATTAATTTACCTTTTTATATCATATTACAGGAAAACAACTAAACTCTAAAATGAAAAAAAACATAATAACCTTAATAATTGCAGTATTTATAGGCGGTTCTTGTTCTTCTCAAAATAATAAGGCTAATACTAATTTGTCACTTTCAGATCATAAAGCAACACCTGAAACCGTTTCTCTATACAAAAAACTCAATAAACTAAGTCAGAAAGGATTTCTTTTCGGGCATCAGGACGATCTTGCTTATGGTGTAAAGTGGAAATATGAAGATGGCAGAAGCGATATAAAAGATGTTGTTGGAGATTACCCCGGAGTTTATGGCTGGGATTTGGCAGGGCTGGAAAAAGACAGCCCTAATAATATCGACGGAATTCCATTTACCAAAATGAAGCAATATATAGAAGAAAGTCACGAAAGAGGCGGAATTACAACTATAAGCTGGCATTTTGACAATCCTGCAACTGGAAAAAGTGCCTGGGATAACACACCAAATTCATTGAAAACAATTTTACCAGGCGGAGAAAATCATCAAAAATTTACCGTTTGGCTAGATAAAGCAGCAGCTTATTTGTTATCCTTAAAAGATAAAAAAGGGAAAAATATTCCAGTTCTTTTCAGACCCTATCACGAACTTACCGGCGGTTGGTTTTGGTGGGGAAAAGGAAACTGCACGCCGGAAGAATTTAAAGCTGCATGGAAATTTACCTTTGAATATTTACAGAAAAAAGGAGTTCACAACCTGATTTATGTCTACAACACAAGCAGTTTCAACACAAAAGAAGATTTTTTAGCTCATTATCCCGGAGACAATTACGCAGATATGATAAGCTTTGATTCTTATCAGAATAATGACGACAAAGAGGGACAAAAATTCATCACCGAAGTTCAAAATCAGTTGAAAATCATTAACGAAATTGGCATTGAAAAGCACAAATTAATTGCTGTTGCAGAGGCTGGTTATGAAGCAATTCCTGATCCAAAATGGTGGACAGGTACTTTACTGAAAGCCATTGGAGATTATAAAATATCGTATGTTTTATTATGGCGAAATCACGGCTGGCAGGAAAAAGAACAAAAAATGCATTATTACGCACCCTATACCGGACAAATAAGTGAGAAAGATTTTGTTGATTTTTATAATTTGGACAAAACTTTATTTGAGAAGGATATCAATAAAAATTGAGAATTAAAAATTAAAAATCCGCTTAAATCCGCGTCATCCGCGTGCTAAAAATTCAACACACAGAAACATTAAAACAACTAACCAAATCTAACCACAACCATAAAAAAAGACCTAAATGCACGATAAAATTAGTTTAAAAGAAAAAATAGGTTACGGTCTTGGAGATGCCGCATCATCCATGTTCTGGAAAATTTTCAGTATGTATCTTTTATTTTTCTATACAGATGTTTTCGGATTAGCACCTGCCGTTGTAGGAACCATGTTCTTGATTACCAGAATCTGGGATTCCTGTTTTGATCCGATTGTGGGAATCATTGCCGACAGAACAAAAAGCAAATGGGGAAAATTCAGGCCCTATTTATTATGGGTTGCCGTGCCTTTTGCCGTAATTGGCGTATTAACTTTTTACACACCTGATTTTGACGAAAAAGGAAAAATAATCTACGCTTACGTAACATATTCCGCAATGATGATGATCTATTCGTTAATCAATGTGCCATATGCATCCCTTTTGGGCGTAATGTCCTCTGACCGAAAAGAAAGAACCACTTTATCATCTTACAGAATGGTTTTTGCCTTTGGCGGAAGTCTTTTGGCACTTTGGTTAATCGAACCTTTAGTACAATATTTCGGCGGAAGCCTAAATTCCAAAACAGGCTGGCTGGCAACAATTTCCGTTTTTGGGGTTATAACAACAGCTTTTTTCTGGGGATGTTTTTTCTTTACCAAAGAAAGAGTAAAACCAATTGGTGACGAACAGGCGAATTTAAAAGAAGACTTAAAAGATCTGCTACAAAATAAACCCTGGTGGATTTTACTCGGAGCCGGAATTGGTGCTCTGGTTTTCAATTCCATTCGTGATGGAGCAGCCGTTTATTACTTTAAATATTATGTAAGCAGCAGTGTAAACTTCGATTTTTCACTTTTCGGAACCGATTTTCATATGACGCCAACTTCTATTTATTTGGTTCTAGGACAAGCAGCAAATATCATCGGAGTTATAATTGCAACGCCAATTGCAAATAAAATTGGCAAAAAGAAAACTTTTTTGGGCGCAATGGCATTGGCTGCACTTTTAAGTTTAGTTTTCTATCTCTTCGGAAAAGAAGATGTTTTCTTAATCATGAGTTTCCAGATTTTGATAAGCATTTGCGCAGGTTGTATTTTCCCGTTAATCTGGTCAATGTATGCCGATAGCGCCGATTATTCAGAGTGGAAACAAGGCCGCAGAGCCACAGGTTTGGTTTTTTCTGCCTCCTCAATGTCACAAAAATTTGGCTGGACAATTGGCGGTGCGGGAGCAGGATGGCTTTTAGGTTATTTTGGTTTTCAGGCCAATGTAGAACAAACCGTTGCCACCCAAAACGGAATTCAATTAATGTTAAGCATACTTCCTGCTCTGGCAGCATTTATATCAGTCGCTTTTATTTTTTTCTATCCTTTATCTGAAGAAAAACTTCAAACGATCGAACAGGATTTAAATGAAAAAAGAGACCTGACAAATTAAAATATTACGGATACAGAAATCGATTTATATGACTACAATAACATCTTCGACTATTTTTCAAGACAGAAAAATAGCATTAGAAAAAGAACATACAACACTGATTGAGCAAAAAAATAAGCCTCAGGATCAGGCTGGAAACGGAATATATGAACGTTACAAAAACCCGGTTGTGACTGCAGCTCACGTACCATTAAACTGGCGTTTTGACCTCAACGAAAAAACAAATCCTTTTTTGCAGGAACGAATTGGCATGAATGCTGCTTTTAATGCCGGAGCCATCAAATGGAACGGAAAATATTTACTAGCCGTTCGTGTAGAAGGAATCGACAGAAAATCTTTTTTCGCTATAGCGGAAAGTCCAAACGGTATCGATAATTTTAAGTTCTGGGAAAAACCATGTGTAATTCCACAAACTGAAGAACCGGATACAAACGTTTACGACATGCGTTTGATCCATCATGAAGATGGCTGGGTTTACGGTATTTTTTGTACCGAAAGAAAAGATCCAAAAGCACCAAAAGGCGATACCAGTTCGGCTGTAGCCAATGCCGGAATCGTACGCTCAAAAGATTTAGTAAATTGGGAAAGATTGCCCGATTTAATTTCAAATACCGGACAACAACGCAACGTGGTTTTGCATCCCGAATTTGTAAACGGAAAATATGCTTTATACACACGTCCACAAGATGGATTTATTGATGTTGGTGCCGGCGGCGGAATTGGTTTAGGTTATGTTGAAGATATGACAAACCCAATTGTAAAGGATGAAAAAATCATCTTCGGAAAACAATATCACACTATTTACGAATTGAAAAATGGTCTTGGCCCAGCTCCTATCAAAACAGAAAAAGGCTGGCTGCATCTCGCACATGGAGTTCGTAATACCGCTGCAGGATTACGCTACACTCTTTATATGTTTATGACAGATTTAAACGACATTACAAAAGTAACACATGTTCCGGCAGGTCATTTTATGGGGCCAGAAGGCATTGAAAGAGTTGGCGATGTATCAAATGTTTTGTTCTCAAACGGATGGATTGAAGACAACGACGGAACCGTTTACATCTATTATGCTTCATCAGATACGAGAATGCATGTTGCTGTTTCATCAGTTGCAAAACTGGTTGATTATGTTACCAATGCTCCCGCAGATACTTTTATTTCTGCAGGATCTGTAAAAACGATCATCAATCAAATTGAAAAAAATAACGCAATATAATTCACCGTGTCAACAAAACTAAAGCAACTTAAAACCGAATTATCAGCTGAATTGGATTCAATTTTAGACTATTGGTCAAAAAATTCAATCGATACTAAAAATGGTGGTTTTATTGGTCAGATTGATAACGATGAAAATGTTATTGAAGATGCAGAAAAAGGTTCTGTTTTAAACGCCAGAATTTTGTGGTCGTTTTCGTCAAGTTATCAAATCACAAAAAATGAAGAACACAAAGAGATTGCAAAACGCGCTTTTGAGTTTCTTTCAGCCTATTTTTATGATGTTGAATTTGGCGGATTATTTTGGAGCATCAATGTTGATAAATCACCAAAGGATACAAAAAATCAAATCTACGCTTTAGCTTTTGCCATTTACGGACTGTCTGAATATTATGTTATTTCTAAAGATGAAAAAGCTTTGGCAATAGCTATAAATTTATATTTAAGAATAAAGAAAAATAGTTACGACCCAACAAACAAAGGTTATCTGGAAGCTTTTACAAGAGATTGGCAATCTATCGATGATTTGCGTTTGAGTGAAAAAGATGCCAACGAAAAGAAAACAATGAACACACATTTGCATATTGTTGAGGCATATGCAAATTTGTTTAAAGTTTGGAAGGACAAAGCCCTTCAAAACGATATTATCGAATTATTACAAACTATAGAAGAACATTTCATCAATACCGAAACCGGACATTTACGTTTGTTTTTTGATGAAAACTGGATCGAAAAACCAGATGTGATTTCATACGGTCATGACATCGAAGCAGCGTGGCTTTTGCTGCAATGCGCCGAAATTTCTGAAGATGAAACTTTAATCGCCAATTACAAAAAACACGCCATTCAAATGGCAGAAGTGACCAAAGAAGGTTTAGATACTGACGGCGGTTTATGGTACGAATTTGATCCCGAAAAGAATGAACTAATTGCCGAAAAACACTGGTGGGTTCAGGCCGAAGCTTTAATTGGTTTTTACAACGCTTATCAATTAACAGGAAATGAAATTTATTTAGATATAGTTTTGAAAAACTGGGATTTTATAAAAAACCACATTCTGGACACTAAAAATGGCGAATGGTTTTGGGGTATTTATCGCGATAATTCCCTGATTGAAAAAGACAAAGCCGGATTCTGGAAATGTCCGTATCATAATAGCCGGGCTTGTATGGAACTTATTCACCGCATTAAAACAGCATAAAAATGAAAAGTACTTTTCTCAAAATAGCATGTTTAAGTCTTTTTGTTTTGCCTTTTATAAATTGTTCTTCGGATAAAGAAGCAGAAAATGAAATTATAGTAGATCCTCCTACACAGGATGATGCTTTGACAACGCAAAATGTTACCAATTATATGGTTGATGCTAATGCTACAAAAGAAACTATAGCTTTATTTTATAACTTAAAAAATCTTGCAAAAACAAAAGTTGCCATTGGTCAGCAAGATGCTTTTAATAGTTTTTACCAAGATGTTGCAGGCGACTCTGACATTAAGAAAAATACAGGTTTTGATCCAGCCGTTTTAGGCTCTGATTTTATGTTTATTACCGATAAAAACAACAATAATCAGGCTGATAACTGGTTTTATCAGCAAGAAATAAAAATTACAAATGATGTGAAAATTGCTTACGCCAAAGGCATGATAAATACTTTTAGCTGGCATTTGAGAGAACCTAACAATGAAGATTCTTTTTATGCTGCCGATATGTCATCGGAACAAAAAACCACTGCTTTTAAAAGTATTTTGCCTGGCGGAGCAAATCACGAATGGTACAAGAAAAAACTCGATAAAGTTGCCAGCGTTGTTTTAAATTTAAAAGGCGCAAATGGAGAATTGATTCCGATAATTTTCAGGCCGTTTCATGAATTTGACGGAAGCTGGTTTTGGTGGGGCGCTAATTTTTGTACTGCCGATGAATACAAAACCGCATATCAATTTACGGTTGATTATTTGAAAAACACAAAAGGCGTTCACAACATTTTATATGCATTTTCGCCTGACAACTCCTATACTACCGAAGCCAATTATTTAAGCCGATATCCAGGAGACAAATATGTAGATATTCTGGCAATGGATAATTACGGAGATTTTGATAATCAAGGTTCTGCCGGAGCTGCAAAAGCAAATTTGAAACTAAAAACTATTTCTGATATAGCGAAAACGAAAGTAAAAATCGCCGCTTTGTCCGAAACTGGTTTTCGCGTTACAAGTTCTAATTCGCCTATAACGGATTGGTTTTCGTATTATTTATATAGTGCGTTAACATCAAATAGCGTAGAAATCAGTTATGTAATGTTCTGGAATAACAACACTGACGGCTATTATGTCCCGAATGGTTCTGTTTCGAATGCTGCTGATTTCAAGACATTTGCAGAAAAGCCAAAATCGGCATTATTGAATTCGCTGCCGAAAATGTATGAATTACCGAAGTAAATTAGTACAGAAATAGCACGCGGATTTGACGGATTAAAACTAATTTACACAGATTTATTCTTATTTTTTGTCTTTTTTTGTCATTCCGAGGAACGAGGAATCTTCGTAAGAAGCTCGACAAAGATTGGCGATTCTCTGGATGGAGTTACTTGCGGAGATTCCTCGTTCCTCGGAATGACAAAACAGTGGAATTGGAATCAATTAACGAAACTGACAAAAAAGAACTTCTTATGAAACCTAAAGCCATAGCCCTGATAGAAGTGAAAATCCTTTTGTGAAATGAAATGGAACAAAAGATTGTAACGGATAGCAGGAAATAGCTCCTAAAAAAGATAATAATGAAAAACACATTTTTAAAAACCTTCGGATTAGCTTTAATTTTTTCTGTAGTCGCTTGTAATGCGCAGGAAAGAATTACGGTAAAAGGAACACAATTTTATAAAGGCGACAAACCATATGCCTACATTGGAACCAATTATTGGTACGGAAGTTTGCTGGCTTCAAAAAAAGTGGGAGACCGAAAAAGATTGCTGCGCGAACTGGATTTCATGCAGAAAAACGGGATTGATAATTTGCGTGTTTTAGTTGGTGCCGATGGCGGAAAATACGATTTTACGGTTCGACCGGCGCTACAATACGAGCAGGGAAAATATGATGATGATTTGCTTGACGGATTGGATTTTTTGATTGCTGAAATGAGCAAACGTAAAATGTATGCGGTTTTGTATTTGACGAATAACTGGGAATGGTCTGGCGGAATGTCGCAATATCTGGAGTGGAATGGCAAAGGCACAATTCCGGTTCCGAATATTGCTCCAAATACCTGGCCTCAATTTATGTCGTATACCGAACAATTTCATAGTTGTGAACCTTGTATGAAAGCTCTGGAAGATCATGTTAAATTTATTATTGGAAGAACAAACAAATATTCTAAAAAGAAATATAACGAAGACAACACCATTATGGCGTGGCAGGTTGGAAATGAACCAAGACTTTTTACGGTTGAAAACGAAACGAAATTTACGGTTTGGCTAAATAATATTGTGAATTTGATTAATAGTTTAGATAAAAATCATTTGGTTTCGACTGGTTCTGAAGGAAAAAACAGTTCGAATGACAGTATGGAAATTTTTGAACGCACACATCAGAATCCGAATATCGATTATTTGACGATGCATATTTGGCCTAAAAACTGGAATTGGTTTAAAGCAGAAAATGCTGAAGCCACAATAGCAAAAACAATCGAAAATGCAGGAAAATATATTGACGATCATATTAAGGTGGCTAATAATTTAAAAAGACCGATTATTATTGAAGAATTTGGTTTACCAAGAGAAAATGAAAATTTGAATGCGGGAGCTTCTTCTGTTTATCGCGATCAGTTTTACAGTTATATTTTTGGAAGAGTTCTGGAAAGTCATAAAAATGGCGGTCCGTTACAAGCAGCAAATTTCTGGGGATACGGTGGCGAAGGAAAAGCGGTCAACGAAACTGGAAAATGGAATCCCGGCGAACCGCTAACAACAGATCCTCCGCAAGAACCGCAAGGATTGAATTCTGTTTTTAATGGAGATAAATCGACTTTGGAAATTGTGAAAAAATACAATAAACAATTGAAGTAGTTAAAATTTTAAACCATATAAGTTCGTTTAAGAGATTATAAGCTGAACTTTGCGCTATTAACTAAATGAACTTATATAACTTATATGGTGAAAAAAAATCCCAACATGAAAAATCTATTTGTTCTTTTTTGTTTCTTTTTCTTAAACCTTTCTTTTTCGCAAAAGAAACAGGATTTTGTTTTGAATTCTCCTAACGGAAAAATTGAAATTAAAATTGCTGTAAATGATAAAATTTCGTGGACAATTTCGCATGAAAAAGATTTGATTTTGGCACCTTCTGAAATGTCTATGACTTTAGACGGAAATACTGTTTTAGGAAAAAATGCTGTAGTTATAAATTCGAAAAAAGAAAGTGTTGATGCTTCATTTGAAACTCCATTTTACAAAAAGAAATCGGTTCAAAATAAATACAATCAACTGGTTTTAGATTTTAAAAATGATTTTAGTATTGAATATCGTGTTTTTGATGATGGCGCTGCGTATCGTTTTATTACCAGAAAGAAAAAAGAAATTACAGTAATATCTGAAGAAGTTGTTTTAAATTTCGATCAGGATTACAATACTTTAATGCCGTATGTTCGTGATTTAAGAAATCCGAAAGATCCATTTATTTCATCGTTTGAATCGCATTATGAGAACAAAAAAATAAGCGAATTTGCAAAAGATACTTTGGCCTTTCTACCTTTTTTAATTGATTATAAAAATCATAAAAAAGCGGTTTTTCTTGAGGCGAATTTAGAAGATTATCCAGGCTTATTTGTAACGAATAATAGTTCTAAATCTGGTTTTGAATCACGCTTTTCTAAATATCCGTTAAAAGAAACAAACGGTGGATTTAACAACCTCAACAAATTAATTACCGAAAGAGCTGATTATTTGGTTAAAACCAAAGGAACCCGAGTTTTTCCATGGAGAGCGATTGTAATTTCTGAAAATGATTCGGCTTTAGTCAATAATGATATGGTACAGAAATTATCTGAACCATCAAAAATAAAAGACGTTTCGTGGATTAAACCCGGAAAAGTAGCCTGGGATTGGTGGAACGACTGGAATATTTATAATATCGATTTCAAAGCCGGAATCAATACCCAAACCTATAAATATTACATTGATTTTGCCTCAAAAAACAAAGTCGAATATGTGGTTTTGGATGAAGGCTGGAGTGTAGAAACCGACATTATGAAACACAATCCTAATGTAGATTTAGAAGCCTTAATCGCCTACGCAAAAGAACGAAACGTTGGTATTATTTTGTGGAGTTCGTGGATGGCGTTAAACAATAATATTGATGGTATTTTTGAGAATTACGCTAAACTCGGAATCAAAGGTTTTAAAGTTGATTTTATTGATCGCGACGATGCCAAAATGGTGAATTCCGTTTATGATATTTCTCAAAAAGCAGCGAATCACAAATTGCTTTTGGATTTTCACGGCATGTACAAACCAACCGGAATTCAGAGAACTTATCCGAATATTCTAAATTTTGAAGGTGTAAAAGGATTAGAAAACAATAAATGGACACCAAACGACGATGTGCCATTATACGATACAACAATTCCATTTATCAGAATGATGGCCGGTCCAATGGATTACACACCGGGCGCAATGCGAAATGCAACCAAAAGCGAGTTCAAACCGAGTCATTCTAATCCAGTAAGTCAGGGAACGAGATGTCATCAGCTGGCACTTTACACCATTTTTGAAGCACCTTTGCAAATGATGGCCGACAGCCCAACGGCTTATATGAAGGAAAAGGAAAGCACTGATTTTATTGCTAAAGTTCCGACTACTTTTGATGAAACAGTTTCCTTAAATGGCGAAGTTGGAAAGTTTGTAACAATAGCCAGAAGAAAAGCAAACACATGGTATTTAGCCTCCATCACCAACTGGGATTCACGAGAAATAACAATTGATTTTTCTTTCCTTCAAAAAGGCAAAAAATTCGAAGCTGAAATTTTCTCTGATGGATTAAATGCTGATAAAGCTGCAAACGATTATAAAAGAGAAATTATCACGGTTGATTCTAACACGAAATTAAAATATAAATTGGCAAGTGGTGGCGGTTTGGCAATGATTATAAAATAATATTCAATTCAACGTTACGTGTAAAACCCTACAGGTTTTAAAAACCTGTAGGGTTTGAATATTGTAATAAATTATTTCAAAATGCTTTCAATCGCATTCAATTCATCTGATGTAAAATCAAAAATTTGCAGACAATCAATATTATTATTTAACTGTTTTACAGAACTTGCGCCAATTAAAACTGAGGTAATTCGTTTGTCTTTCATCAGCCAGGCCAAAGCCATTTGTGCTAAAGATTGGTTTCTATTTTTAGCAATTTCATTCAGCTGAACTAATTTCTGAATTCTTTCTGCCGTAACCTCATTTTCTTTTAAATGTCCGTTCGGATTATGCGCTCTTGAGTTTTCCGGAATTCCGTTTAAATATTTATCTGTTAAAAGTCCTTGTGCCAAAGGCGAAAATGCAATGCAGCCTACTCCTTTTTCTTCCAGAACATCTAACAATCCATTTTCCACCCAACGCTCTAACATGGAGTATTTTGCCTGATGAATTAAACATGGCGTTCCCAATTGTTTCAAAACATCAACCGCAACACGCGTTTGCTCTGCCGAATAATTACTGATTCCAACATACAATGCTTTTCCGCTTCTTACGGCATAGTCTAAAGCCTGCATGGTTTCTTCAATTGGCGTTTCGGGATCTGGTCGATGCGAATAAAAAATATCGACATAATCGACTTTCATTCTTTTTAAACTTTGATCTAAACTTGACAGCAAATATTTTCGGGAACCCCAATCGCCATAAGGTCCATCCCACATAGTGTAGCCGGCTTTTGTCGAAATTATGATTTCGTCACGCAGATTTCCCTGAAAATTATGCCAAAGGATTTTACCAAAATTAGTTTCAGCAGAACCTGGAACGGGTCCGTAATTATTGGCTAAATCAAAATGGGTAATTCCTTTATCAAAAGCTTCGACAGCAATACTTTCAGCATTATCAAAATTATCTACAGAACCGAAGTTATGCCATAGTCCTAAAGAAATTTCAGGTAATAATAACCCGCTTTTTCCGCATCTGTTATATTTCATTGTTTTAATTTATAGGTTGTAGTTTTAATAGATTTTAAAAATACAAAAAACTCCCGAAGTTTTGCCACAAAGACACTAAGACGCTAAGCTTTTTATTCAAATTAAAAATCGCCACGAATTCACGAATTAATTGTTTAAAAATTCATGGAGAAAAATAAACTACAATAATTAAAAATCTAATTCGTTTTTAATATTTTAAATTTGTTTAAATAATAAAACTATGGAAAATAGATCCCAAAATTTAATTTCGATAAACCCAGATATCAGATTTGGCAAACCTACAATTACAGGAACCAGAATTTGTGTTTCAGATATTCTTTTGTGGTTGTTAAAAGGAATGTCTTTTGATGAAATTATTGAAGATTTTCCTCAATTAAAAAAAGAACATATTCTTGCTGCTCTGGTCTTTGCTTCTCAAATATAATAACTCTCGCAGATTTTGCAGATTTAGGAGATAAAAAATCTGTCGAATCTGCTAAATCTGCGCGAAAAAAAAATCGCCAAAAATTCACGAATTTTTAAACAATCAATTCGTGAATTCGTGGCGAAAAAAAAACTTCGCGTCTTAGCGCCTTCGCGGCAAAACCTATTCTTTTATCTCAAAACCACTTTCCAAACCTTTATCAGAACTTCCTCCAACCATAATTTTAAAAGTTCCAGGCTCAACTAAATAATTTCCTTCATTATCATAAAAACCAAGTTCTTTATTGGTTAAAGTAAAAGTTACCGTTTTAGTTTCTCCTTTTTTCAGGTTTACCAATTCAAAACCTTTCAATTCTTTTATTGGGCGAACGATACTGGCAAATTCATCGTGAATATATAATTGTACTACTTCTTTTCCATCATAATTTCCAGAGTTGGTAACGGCAACGCTAACCTGAACATTTTCTCCTTTGGCAAAAGCCGTTTTATTTATTTTTAAATATTTATAATCGAATTTGGTATAACTCAATCCAAAACCAAACGGAAATTGAGGCGTTTTCTCCACATCCATATAATGCGACCAAAACACGTTTTTATCACTGTCAATTGGTCTTCCTGTGCTGTATTTGTTGTAATAAATCGGCACCTGACCTACATTTCTCGGAAACGACATTGGCAGTTTTCCACTCGGGTTATAATCTCCATATAAAACCTGCGCCACGGCATTTCCGGTTTGAGTTCCCAATTGCCAAGCTTCAACAATTGCAGGAACATGTTTGGCAGCCCACGGAATACTCAACGGACGACCGTTATTTAAAACCAAAACGATATTTGGATTCACTTTATAAATTTCTTCTAATAATTCTTGTTGTAATCCCGGCAAATTCAAATCTGTTCTGCTTCTTCCCTCACCGCTTTGAAAACCGTATTCTCCCAAAACCATAACCACAACATCAGCATTTTTCGCTGCAGTTTTTGCTGCTTCAAATCCGCTTTTATCTGTTGTATTAAAAACTGTTTCTGTCAGGAAAGTAGCTTTTTGAGATAATAAATCGACACCTTTTTCAAAAGTTAATTGATTGTCTTTATATTGCTGCATTCCTTCTAAAACCGAAACCGCCGTATTATCATCAGCCGCAATTCTCCAGCTTCCAAGCGGACTATTTTTATCATTTGCCAAAGTCCCAATCAAAGCAATTTTTTGTCCTGATTTCTTTAGCGGAAGCAAATTCTTTTCGTTTTTCAACAATACAATCGACTTTTTGGCCATGTCTAAAACGCCTTCATTGTTTGCTTTACTTCCTACAACTTCTTTTTCGCGTTTCTCGTCACAATATCGGTATGGATCATCAAATAATCCCAATTCAAATTTCACACGCAAAATTCGGCGAACGGCATCATCAACCAACGCTTCTTTTATTTTTCCTTCTTTCACCAAACCAGTCAATTTCGCCACATACAAATACGATTCCATATCCATGTCTGAACCTGCAATTACGGCTTTTGCCGTTGCATCGGCTTCATCTTTTGCGTAACCGTGCGCGATCATTTCGCGAATTGAAGCATAATCTGAAATTACAAATCCGTCAAACTTCCATTTTCCTTTTAAAATATCTCTTTGCAAAAAAACATTTCCTGTTGCAGGAACGCCGTTTAGTGTATTAAACGAATTCATAAACGTTCGAACTCCAGCCTCTACAGTAGCTTCAAAAGGTGGCAAAACAGAGTTGTACAATTTAGAGTTACTGATATCTACAATATTATATTCCAATCCTGCTTCAACATAACCATACGCTGCAAAGTGTTTTGCGCAGGCTGCAATCGTATTTACTTTAGCCAAATCAGCGGTTGTTTCCCCCTGAAAACCTTTTACTCTTGCGTAACCCACTTTACTACCTAAATACGGATCTTCTCCCGCACCTTCCATCACACGCCCCCAACGCGCATCATTTGCAACATCGACGTTTGGACCAAAAGTCCAGTTTATTCCAGATGCCGAAGCTTCATCAGCCGCAATCGCCGCCGATTTTTTAATCGCTTCTAAATCCCAGCTCGCCGCTTCTGCCAGCGGAATCGGACTTAACGTTTTATAACCGTGAATAACATCAAAACCAATAATCAACGGAATTCCCAAACGGGTTTCTTCAACCGCAATTTTCTGAACAGCGCGAACATCTTTTACACCACGAACCGTCAGCATTGAGCCAACCCAGCCTTTTCGCAAATGTTCGTATTTCAGTTCTGCTGTTCCGCCTTTTGGAGCCGGACCTGTTACATCCCAAAATCCATTATATTGATTCATTTGCCCCACTTTTTCTTCCAGCGTCATCAAAGACAAAAGCAAATCGATACGTTGTTCTATGGTTTTATTTTTATCTAAATAAGGTTTTTTCTGTGCATTCATATTTCCAACTGTAAACAGGGCAAAAACCCCAATAGTTATTATTTTTTTATTTTTCATTGGTTAGTTAGTTTAGTAATTTGGGCGTGTCCCTCCGGGTCGGGCTATTCGCTAAAAGTCCTCGCACTTCCTTCGTCAGGCTGTGGGCTTTACACTGCTATCCCTCACGCAAACCAATACACAAGAGCTTTTCGAATTATTTCTTTTTCCACAAATCTTGTCATTTTGAGGAATAAGAAATGACAAACTTTGCGGGACTTCGACTCCGCTCAGTCTAACAAAAAAGGCGCTAAAAATCTAAGGTCTAAAATCTTTACTCTTTGTTCTTTTCTCTATATTCTCTCACTCCGTAATAAAACAAGAAGCCGGCAAATTCGCTTTATTAAACAAATCAGATTGTATGGTATTTCCCCACGCGAATCTTACTTTCACGGGATTTACAACTTTCTTGCTTATCAAAATCACCTGATTATTTTTTATTGAAGCTTCTGCAGGAAAGAAAATTCCATCGGCTCCAGCCAATTCAAATTGATTCGAGGTTTTGTTTTTAAAATGCAATCCTTCTGCATAATCAAACGAAACAATTACTTTATTTTTTTCGACTTTAAAATCTTTAAAAAGTGGTCCATTTACCAAATTAGAATTTAGTCCCGAAGCTTCGGGATAGATTTCAGCCAAAACCAAATTTGCCAAACGAATTCCGACATCTTTTTTATTCTTTGGATGAATATCAATTGTATCTGAAATATCAGAAGTCAGAACCATTCCAGTTTTCGGAACTTTTTTTAAAATTTTTCTTTGAGAATTTCTCACAATAACATTTGAGAAGTTGTTACTTCCGGTTTTATAAGGCGCGATTTGAACGAAATAAAAAGGAAATTCGTCCTGCCAAACTTTTCTCCATGAAGTAATTAAAGCCGATAATGTTTTATCATAAACCAATGAACCAACATTCGATTCGCCTTGGTACCAAAGCGTTCCTGCAATTTTAAAACCCGTAATTGGATAAATCATGGCGTTGTAAGCACGCCCGGGTTGGCGAGGCCCGTATTCTTGTTCATTAAGTTTTTTGGCGTTTTCTAATAAAATAGCATCATTTTGAACGACTTCTTCCGGCATCCAGATTTCGGCTGGAGTTCCGCCCCAATTGGAAGAAATTAACCCGATTGGAACATTTTTTAAATCTTCTCTCAAACGTTTGGCAAAAAAGTAACCAATTGCGCTGAAGTTTTTCATGGTTTCCGGAGTCGAGTCAACCCAATTTCCTAATAGATTATTTTGCGGTGTTGTTGCTGTTAATTTAGGAACGGTAAAAAACCGAATATTAGGATTCATCGCATTTTTCATTTCCTCTTCGCCATTGTCAATTCCCCAGCTTGCAGACATTTCCATGTTGGATTGTCCCGTGCAAAGCCAAACTTCACCAATCAAAATATTTTTAAGCACCACTTCGTTGTAACCTTTTATCGAAATGGTAAAAGGTCCGCCGGCTTCTGGCGTTTTAATATGTAGTTCCCATTGCGCCTGATTATTGGCGACCACTTTATATTCCTGATTGTTCCAGCTCGAAACCAATTTGATTTCTTCTTTTGGATTTGCCCAACCCCAAATTTTGACTTCAGCATTGCGCTGTAAAACCATATTATCGCCAAAAATATTCGGAAGTGTAACGTTTGCCATCATAGTACTGGAAATCAATAGAAAGAAAACAAACTTAAATATATTATTTTTCATTTAAGAGCTTTTTTAGAAATGGAGCATATTCAGCTGCTAAAACTTTGTGATCATTAACATCAGGATGTCCTAAACAACCTTTTGGAGTCATTGGTTTAAATTTAAAAATCAAGATTGGTTTATGTGTTTTGTCTTCCGCGAAAGCGTTTTTAACTTTCTTCAGACAATCTTCAAAAACTATTGCTCTTTCTCCGCCTACCATTGGGCTGTTTGTGATCACAATTTGTGCTTTCGGATTATGTTTGTACAACATTTTTATAAAGTTGATGTAGTTTGAAACATACTTTTCAGCATTAAAAGGAAGACGCTCTTTTTTGCCATCTCCACCAGAAAAATCATTGGTTCCCAAAGCAATACTGACAATATCAGGCTGAAAAGCAAAATCGTATTTAGGTTTAGAATTGTCTTTGGTTAAATATAAATTCTGATAAACATCAGGCATTATCGCTTCGTCTTTGTTCTCGTCGTTCCAGTTTCTATACATTCCAATTCCGGAAACGGAGCTTACCAAATAATCAACATCAATTTTTCTTGAAATTCTGGGGCCATAAGCAAAATAACCATTATGATGATCCATATATTCTCCCTTATCACAATCAACTGAATCACTCGCAGCAGCACAAGTAATAGAATCACCAATAAATTCGATTTTCTTTTTCTTCTTTGTCGAAATTGAAGTTAGTTTTGCTGTTGTTCCGGCAAATAAAATATTTCCGCTTTGAGCCTCGGTATTTTTATAAATTTCAAGTCTATGGACTTTTTTGTTAGTTGTAGTTTTTATTGGAAAAGACTGAACTGCGCCTTTTTCAATTCTTATTTTTCCCAAATATTTTCCGTCTAAGACCAACGAAACATAATTATGATGTTCGTATGAATCAACACTTTGAAGCGAAACTGAACATTCAGTTCCTGTAAAATTAAATGAAACAGAAGAAGCTGTTCCAATTAAAATTACTTTATTATTTTCAAGTTTATCAACTCTGCCGTGATAAAGAAATGTATTGGTTTTGTTTTGAGATTGAGAAACAACCGAAACCATCAAAAACAGAATTAAAAGCGGTATTTTTTTTAGAAACATAATATTATTCGTTAAATCTAAATGAGATTCACAAATATATCTGAAATAAGGTTTTGAAAAAGATACTAAAACATCAAAAGACAATAAAAAAACACCAAAATATTATATTCTTTTTTACGTTTTATTATTCACATCAAAACCTCGTAAAGAACTATTGCTTTGATATTCAAAACCTACGCGCTATCTTTATAAATTAATGTTCTGATTCAACTTCAAAAAAAAAATGAAATCAAGTCTCTATATATTATTCTTTTCTGCCATTTTATGTTCTTCGTTTACTTGTAAAAAAGAAGATAAAACAGAGGCAGTTCAAATTCAGAAACCATCAACTAAAATAGACCGCGATTCTATTATCAGTTACGCTAAAAACTATTTAGGTGTTCCTTATGTATATGCAGGAAGTGATCCCAAAAAAGGATTTGACTGTTCCGGATTTGTAAGTTACGTTTACAAAAATTTCGGAATGACTTTACCAAGAAGCTCCAGTGGTTATAAAGATTTGGGAACTGCATTAAATCCTGAAGAATTTAAAGTTGGTGATATTTTGGTTTTCTACGGCTATAAAGACAGAACTGTTGTGGGACATCTCGGCATTATTTGCGAGGCGAACGGAATGCAATCTAAATTTATTCACGCTTCATCTGGAAAAGTGCAAAGCGTTACTATTACTTCATTAGACACGGAACATTACACAAAACGTTTTTATAAATGTATTGATGTAATTTCTAAGTAAGGTATTTTTTTGCCACGAATTGCACGAATTATCACAAATTAAATATCATGCTTTTCCGCCCATAAAAATTGGTGGAAATTCGTGAAATTCGTGGCAGAACTTTTTTAAAATTTATTCCTCAGTCAATAATTTGATTAAACTATCATCTCTCTTGTAAACATCTTTATAAAAATTCAAATTTCCGTCTCGATCTACCCAGGCGGTAAAATAACCAATGTAAACGGGAACTTTCTTTTTTAGACTCACCCAGTTTTCTTTTCCTGCGTGCATTGCTTTATCAATTCTGGCAGGCGTCCACGAAGGATCTTGTTTTAAAAGTTCGATTGCTAGTTCTCTTGGTTTTCCTACACGAACGCAGCCATGACTAAAAGCTCTGTTTTCTCTTTCAAACAAACTTTTTGCAGGCGTATCGTGTAAATAAATATTATTTGAATTTGGGAATAAAAACTTTACCAGACCAAGCGAATTATTTTTTCCGGGTAATTGACGAACAGCACCGTTATTCCACTCCAGATTTTTCTGAGCCAGATAATTCTTGTTCTTTGCCATTCCGGGTTTTATTTCACTTTTAATGATACTTGGAGGAACATTCCAATACGGGCTAAATACGATATTGTTCATCATTCCGCTAAAAATAACGGTTTTATTCATTGTTTTTCCTACCACGACCGGAGATACAAATGCTATATCGTGATTGCGAATTAAATACAATCTAAATTCCGGAATGTTCACTTCGATATATTCTTTTCCTTTTTCAAGTTCAGGATCTATCCATCGGCAACGTTCCATATTAGCAATTATAGTTTTGATTCTTTCTGAAACTGTAACGTTTAGCTCGGCAATATGTTCTGGTAAAATGATGTTTTTTGGCGTTAAACCGTGGTGTAATTCGTAAGTTCTAATAGCTTTTATTAAAGTAGAATCACATATATTACTTTTAGTATCTTCTTTAAGATCTCCGGTTACGTAAAGTCTTTCTCTTATTTGCCCAATTGAAGCTACAGAATCTCCTAATTTAAAATTTTTAAAATCGACATCAGTCTGAATGGCTTTCCATCCTCCTTTCTTTTCAATTTCTCTATATTCATGCAGTGCGTCACGAAGCTTATAATATTGACTGAACATCTTGCTCTTTTTGTCATCGCTAATGGTAGCTTTATTATAAATAGAATCTGAAAAAACCTGATAATTAACTTTTTTTCGAGGCAAAAGCCATTCCAGCGCTCTTGACGTTTTTTCATCTACTCCGGAAACTTTCTGAACGTAATAAAAATACAAGTTTGAAATCATTAAATCGGTATCTGATTTTGATAACTTATTCTCAGCAGTATGTTCAAAAACAGGATTAATTTGTTCCTTATACGGAAAATTAGCTTTTAAACCTTCCTGATCTAATCCTTTGTATTTATTGAATAACGTATTTCCGTACTCAACAACACCTTTGTTGTCCAGCCACAATTGAGTCGATTTATTTTTCTTGTATAAAGCAAAAACCTCATTCTGAAACTTAATCAATTTAGGATATGTTTTATAAAAAGCGGAAATACCAGCACTATCGATTTTAATTTTCAGTTCAGGAACTACTTCCTCTGACGGTTTTTTTAATATTTCTTTGCTTTCTTCTTTCTTATTACAAGAAAAAACAGTCATAAGAAGCACAAAAGCAACAATCGAGTAGAAAAATTTCATAGTGATTTTTTCAATAAAAATAGAAAAGTTTTGATACAAATAACACTTTTACAAAAAATAAAATCACACACTTACGAACAATGTTTTTGATTCTATTTTCTCAAAAAACAATTTAATTATTAGGCATAAAAAAAACTCCGGATACATTACATATCCGGAGTTTTCCCCTTTATAATCAACCTTTTATTTTTAGATAACTGTTCCTTTTAATGTAAGGATTTTTGGTGTTTCTTCTGCACTTGTTGTTACAGTAACTGTTTTTGTAAATGCACCTTTATTTGCTGCATTATAAGTTGCTGTTACTTTTGCTGATTTACCTGGTAAAATTGGCTCTTTTGTGTAATCTGTTGCTGTACAGCCACAAGATCCTTTTACATTGGTAATTACAACGGCAGTTTTTCCAGTATTTTTAAATTCGTAAACAATTGCTTTTGGTGTTCCTTGCGGAATCTCGCCTACATCAACTGTTTCTGCTTTCCAAACTATGGTTGATGCTGCAATTGTACTGTTTTCATTTGTGCAAACTAATGACTGAACTGGTGCTATAGCAGAGAAAGACATTAATCCTAAAGCTAAAGCCAGCATTGAAATTTTGATAATTTTCATAATAAATTTATTTAAAGTGGTTTATGGTTAAATTTCCTTTATCAAAAGTAGTTTAGATAAAAACAATTCGCTGTTAAGCGGTTTCAAATGTTTGTTAACGACTTGTTAACGGATATTTTTCATTTAGTTTCTTTTAATTTTTAACTATATTACACTATCAAAATACTTTTCATTGAAAATAAATAAACTCAACAGTATCATTCTTTTAGGACTTATTGCTATCATAGGTATTTTGGTGGCACAATTACTTTGGACCAGAGAAGCCTTTACTTTAGAGCAAAAAAAGCTAAGCCAAAAAACCCATATTGCATTGCTTGAAGTGGCAAAAAAGCTATATGAAGGCACCAATCACGAGTTGCCGGCGCAGAATCCTGTTCAGAAAATTGCCAATGACTATTATATAGTAAATGTCGACAATGATTTTGAACCTGATATTCTGGAATTTTACCTGAAAACGGAATTCAAAAAAATGAATATCACTACTGATTTTGAATATGCTATGTACAATTGTCAAAGTGACGAAATGGTATATGGAAATTATATTTCATTATCTAAACAAGAAAAAGGAAAACAATCCGTTTATTTTCCGAAGCATAAAAATCTCGTTTATTATTTTGCTGTTCGTTTTCCCAATGAAACATCTTATTTATTTAGTTCGATGCGTTTTTGGTTTGTACTTTCAATCGTATTGATTCTTATTCTGTTAATTTATGTCTATTCTATTTTTACGCTTTTACAACAAAAAAAATATTCTGAATTGCAGCGCGATTTTATCAATAATATGACGCATGAATTTAAAACACCGCTCTCTTCGATTTTAATTGCCTCGAAGTATTTAATTGAACAAAATCCAATTAAAGAAGATAAAAAACTGCATACTTATACAGACATTATTATAAAGCAAAGTCATAAATTAAATCATCATATTGAGAAAATTTTAAATACTTCAAAATCTGATTATAAGACTTTGGAACTAAAAAAAGAATCTATTTTGATTGTTCCTGTTTTGGAAGAAACAATTGAAAATATTGTATTAAAGTACCCTGAAGCAAACATAAAAATAAGCAGTAAATCAAATGATTATAAAATTGAAACCGACGTTTTTCATTTTACCAATTTGATTTACAATTTATTAGACAATGCAGTGAAATATTGTAATGAAAAACCTGAAATTACGATTGAGATAACTGAAGAAAATCAGGTTCTAAAATTAGCTTTTGTTGATAACGGAATCGGAATTTCGATTAAAAATATATCTTTAATCTTTGATAAGTTTTACCGAATTCAAAATGAAAAAAGCAATGAAGTCAATGGTTTTGGCCTTGGTTTATACTATGTAAAAGAAATTTGCAATTTGCAAAACTGGAAAATAAAAACCGAAAACAACGAAATAAAAGGTGTTACTATCACCATATCAATTCCTTATAAAAAATGAAAAATTTTAAAATTCTTTATACCGAAGATGATGAAACATTAGCGTTTCTGACCAAAGACAATCTCGAACAAAATAATTACGACGTAGTTCATTGCTGTGATGGAAAATCAGGTCTGGAAGCTTTTAAAAAAGAAGATTTCGACATTTGCATCCTTGATATCATGTTGCCAAAAATGGATGGATTTGAACTGGCAACCGAAATTAGAAAAAGTAATACCGATATCCCGATTATTTTCCTTTCGGCCAAAACCTTAAAAGAAGATCGCATTAAAGGACTGCGTTTAGGTGCCGATGATTATCTCGTAAAACCGTTTAGTATTGAAGAATTGTTATTGAAAATTGGAATTTTTTTGAAACGTTCGCAGAAAAATAATCAGACAGAAAGCATTGTTTATACTATTGGAAAATACCAATTTGATTTCACGAATTTCTTTCTTTTTAATGAAGATGAAAAAATAGGCCTTACACAACGCGAAGCAGAACTTTTAAAATTATTTTTTGATCATAAAAATATGGTCCTAAAAAGAGAAAAGATACTTTCGGCACTTTGGGGAAATGACGATTATTTTACAGGAAGAAGTCTGGATGTTTTTATTTCGCGTTTACGCAAAATTTTAATCAATGAAGAAGGTATTTCTATAGAAAACATACACGGCGTTGGTTTTCGTTTTAAGATGTAATTTATTGCTACTATTTATTTCAAAATTTTGTATTTTTAATATCTAAACTTTTTCAGATATGAAATTTCATCATTTAAGAAATGCCACTTTAGTTATAGAAACAGATGAACATGTTATTTTAGTTGATCCGATGTTAGGAAAGAGAAAAACGATTCCGCCTTTTACCATCTTTCGATACAAACCTAAAAGAAATCCATTAGTTGCTCTTCCTAAAAATAGTAGAGATATTTTAAGTAAAGTTACACATTGCCTGATTACACATTTGCATCCTGATCATATTGACAAAGCCGGCGAAGTTTTTTTAAGACGAAAAAACATTCCTGTTACCTGTAGCATTAAAGATGAAAAAACACTAACAACAAGAGGTTTAAATATTGTTCAAAGTTTGAATTATTGGGAACCACAAGAATTTTTAAACGGAAAAATTACTGGAATTCCTGCTATTCATGGTTACGGATTTATTGCAAAATTAATGGGAAATGTAATGGGTTTTAATATTGAATTAGCAAATGAAAAATCCGTATATATTAGTTCTGATACCATTTTTACAGAGCATGTTCAAAAAGTTCTTGTTGAATTTAAACCTGAAATTGCCGTTGTAGCCTGCGGAACTGCACGACTTGACATTGGTCAGCCTTTATTAATGCGAATGAACGATATTTTGAAATTTGTTGCTTTGGCACCAAATCAGGTTTTTGCAAATCATTTAGAGGCTTTAAATCATTGTCCCACAACTAGAAAAGAATTAAGAGAAGCATTATCCGAGAATGATCTTTTGGATAAAGTTTCGATTCCTGAGGATGGGGAGAATGTTTCGTATTGAATTAAAATTTTGTTTTAAATTTTGTCAATCTTTGTCGAGCTACTTGCGGAGATTCCTCCTCCGTCGGAATGACAAACTTTGTGACAACTTTGTGTAATAAACTTAGATAATACGTTCTGTATGTCATTCCGACGGAGGAGGAATCTCCGCAAGCAACTCCGCAATACTATTCAAATAAATAATTCAAAAAATCGAAATCCGGATTACTTGTTTTTATCAGTTCTAATTTTTTTTCTCTCCTCCATCCTTTAATTTCCTTTTCACGAGTAATTGCATCCTGAACCCATGTGAACTTTTCGTAGTAAAGTAAAAACTCAACAATATATTTTGAAGCAAAAGTTTTATTCTTTAATAAAATATTTTCTTTATGTTGATTCAGTCTTATCCTTAAGTTATTTGTAACTCCAGTATAAAAAACCGTTTTGGTCTTATTTGTTATAATATAAATATAATAAGTATGAAAACCTTCTTGAAATTGCATAATTAATGAATTCTTATTCTGATGTAAAAATAAGAAAATTCTTTAATTTAAAATTTTATTTACGATTAAAAAAATCTACAAAACCAACAATCCAAACTCGCGTAAAGTATTAATTGGTTTTGAATACCAAAACAATTCAAAATCATCTAATTGAGTTTCAAAGTCAGCTTTTATTTCCTGAAAAGTATAATTTTTACCGTTTGAAATAGTAATCTTTTTTAAGATATCAACCAGCCATTCTCCTTCATTTTTATTGGTTTGAATGTTGAAGCTTTCTTTTTTATCATGAAAAGTAAAAGTCATCATTTCCCAGGTTTGTCCTTTTTTTGATTTTATGAAATATTCAACAGAAGGTCTTCCGCCTAACCAAACCACTTTTGCATTTGGTTTTGTATTGAAATCATTAGTTTCTTCTAAGGCATTGAAAATAAAATACTGATCAATTTTAGTTTTCGGAATTTTAAAGTCGAACCAATCCTGAAGTTCATAATCAAAACAAATTCCGTGCATGAAATTAAAAAGCGATTTTTTTAGTCCGAAACTAAATTTATCGTGGTTGATTCCTGTAGAATCGGTGTAATCAATATCATTATTGGCAAAAGTTCCAATGACTTCTGTTGTTTTTGTTACACCAAATTTCTCCGGATATAAACCAACCGGACTATGTGCTGTCATCGCAAATTGATGCCAAAAACCAGATTGCAAAATTCCGGCTTCGAATAACTGACGAACCATTTCTAAACTGTCAATTGTTTCCTGAACGGTTTGTGTTGGATATCCATACATTAAATACGCATGAACCATGATTCCGGCTTCGGTAAAATTTCGGGTTACCTTTGCAACTTGTTCAACCGTTACGCCTTTGTCTATTAATTTTAATAATCGGTCCGAAGCAACTTCTAATCCTCCGGAAACGGCAATACAGCCTGAAGCTTTTAGCAATAAACATAAATCTTTAGAAAAGCTTTTTTCAAATCGAATGTTTGTCCACCATGTAACGGCTAGTTTTCTGCGTATAATTTCTAATGCCAAAGCACGCATTAAAGCAGGTGGCGCAGCTTCGTCAACAAAATGAAAGCCATTTTGACCCGTTTGCTGCATCATATCTTCCATTCGATCACACAACAAATTAGCCGCAACAGGTTCATACACTTTGATATAATCTAATGAGATATCACAAAAAGTACATTTTCCCCAATAACAGCCATGCGCCATTGTGAGTTTGTTCCAGCGTCCGTCGCTCCACATTCTGTGCATTGGATTTACGATTTCGATAACAGAAATGTATTTATCCAAAGACAAATCAGAATAATCAGGCGTTCCGACTTGTGCTTGTTTATAATCGTGTTTTAAGGAATTGTTTTTATAAACCACTTTTCCATCTTCCAATAAAAAAGTTCGCTTATATGAATTGGCATTTGGGTTTTCCAGATTGAAAATTAATTCTTCTATCGGCACTTCGCCATCATCTAAAGTAATAAAATCAAAGAATTCGAAAACGCGAGCGTCAGAAAGAGAACGTAATTCGGTATTTGGAAAACCGCCGCCCATTGAAATTTTAATTTCCGGATGGTTTTGTTTTATCCATTGTGCACATCGAAAAGCGCTGTATAAATTCCCCGGAAAGGGAACAGAAATCAGGAAAAAAGTTGGTTTTATAATTTCAATTTTTTCTTTTAAAATCGAAATTAAAATTGAATCTATATAAGTTGGTTTCTGCTGTAAAGCTTCATAAAGTTCATCAAAAGAATTGGCACTTCTGCCTAAACGCTCTGCATATCGGCTAAAGCCAAAATTTTCGTCGACACATTCTACAATAAAATCTGAAATATCTTCAAGGTATAAAGTCGCTAAATGTTTTGCTTTATCCTGCGTTCCCATTGTTCCAAAAGCCCAGTCAAGTTCTTCCAATTGGGCAAAACGAGAAGCTTCAGGCAAAAAATCTTCCTGACAAATCTGTAAAGCCAAAGTTGGATTTTTTCCCTGCAAAAACTGAATTACAGCATCAATCGTTTTAATGTATTCATCTTGTAAAGCAAAAATACGTTTTGAATTATCGGAGATTTCGTTTCCAACAACCTGACCCGAGACTGAAAGTCGAACTGGCGGAGCAAATCTGAAACCTGAAAATTCAAACAAATCAATTAAACCTTTCTTCGAAAACAATTCTAAAATCACATCAATACCCAAATCTGCCTGAACCGATTCGATATTTTTTGTATTTAAAAATCCTTTTATATACGCAGTGGCCGGATACGGAGTATTCAGTTGTGTAAAAGGAGGTGTAACGATGAAGAGTTTGCTTTTCAAAAGAATTATTTTTTTGCAAAAATACGGGATATTTGGAGACTTTTTGTGAAAAGATTAAAAGGAGTTTTTAGTTTCATTTTTAAACCACAAAGTCCGCAATCCCGATAGTTATCGAAGTTGTGGACTTTGTATATATTTTTGCAAAACTTTGGTGGTTAAGATTCTAAAACTTATGCTCCTCTTTACTAATTACCAAAAATGAGATCAAAGAAATAAATGCTGCTCCCATTAAATAAAAGCCTACATAACTCACACTATATGTAGATGCCAGCCAAATTGCAATCATAGGTGCAAATGCCGCACCCAAAATTCCGGCCATATTAAAAGTTAAGGATGCTCCCGAATAACGAACATTTGTTGGAAACAACTCTGATAGAAAAGTTCCTAACGGGCCATAAGTAAATCCCATTAAAGACATTCCGATACAGGCAAAAGTCGTAACCAAAACAATATTACCCGAACTTAAAAAGTAAGAAAAGAAGAAGCCAAAAACAGCTATAGCTGCTGTAGCTATAATAAGCATTTTACGACGGCCAATTTTATCTGCAACTATAGCAGAAACCGGAATAAAAATTGCAAAAAACAGTACCGAAAATAATTGTATTAATAATCCATTTCTTTTAACAATTCCTAAATCTGATGTAGCCCAGCTCAATGTAAAAACGGTCATTAAATAAAATACCAAAAAGGTTGTAATGGCAGAGAATGTCCCGAAAATCAATTGGTTTTTATAGGATTTAACCAGCGTTAAAAACGGAATTTTCACTTCTTCATGCGCATTTTTCGAATTTTCAAAAGAAGGTGTTTCTGTAATTTTAGTTCGGATATAAAAACCTACTACCACCAAAAGTGAACTGGCAATAAACGGAATTCTCCATCCATAATCCATAAAATCTTCATTACTCATTGAATCTGTTAACAATAAAAAAGTTCCTCCTGAAAGCAGTAATCCTATTGGAGCTCCCAATTGCGGAAACATTCCATACCAGGCACGTTTATTCGGCGGTGCATTTTCGATGGCCAATAAAACAGCTCCTCCCCATTCGCCTCCTAAACCAACACCTTGTCCAAATCGGCAAAGCATTAACAATAAAGGAGCTGCAACACCAATACTGGCATAACTTGGCAAAAACCCAATGGTAACTGTTGAAATACCCATTGTTAGTAAAGCAGCTACTAAAGTAAATTTACGTCCAATTTTATCTCCATAATGCCCAAAAAAAGCAGAACCCAAGGGACGCGATAAAAAGGCAATTGAAAAAGTAGCTAAAGATTCCAGAGTTGCCATCGTCGAATCTGCACCCGGGAAAAATAATTGTGGAAAAACCAATACTGCTGCATTGGCATAAATATAAAAATCAAAAAACTCGATTGTGGTTCCAATTAAGGATCCAAAAAGAATATGTTTTAAGGAATTCTTTTGGGCAGGATTATTTTTCATGCAAAATTAGGTATATCTTTTTTTTGATTACAAAAATATAGTTTCGTTATGAATATTTCACATTTAGAACAATTAGTTTCAACACACTTATGCTTTTTTAACAAATTAGACTTATTTTACATTTTAAATAATTTGAATTTAATCAAAACTAAAAACTTGATTAGATGAACTTTAAAACAAAAAACAAAAATCAAATCTTAAGCATTCGTTAAAAACACTTTTAAGTATATATTTTCATTAAATTTACAGCTGTCAAAAATAAATCTAAAATTATGCCCACCGACTGTATCAGCTACCAAAACTCAGGATATTTCTCTAAATTGATACAAGATTACTTAGATCAAAAACCCGAACTACAACCTCTATACAATCATTTTCCAACGCTGGAAAACTTTGAAAAACAAATCGTTGAAAAACAATCGAATTTTAATAACAACAACCGAATTCCGCTTGTTGCCACTTTAAAAAAGCAATATCAAAACATTGAAATTTCTGATTCTACGAAGCAAAATATCGAGCTTCTCGCACTAGAAAATACTTTTACGATTACTACAGGACATCAATTAAATTTGTTTAGTGGTCCGCTATATTTTTTATATAAAATTATTTCAACGATTAATCTTACCAAAGAATTAAAATCAAAATATCCGACATATAATTTTGTTCCCATTTATTGGATGGCAACAGAAGATCACGATTTTGAAGAGATCAATTATTTTAATTTTAAAGGAAAAAAATTCAGATGGAATAAAGAAAGTACCGGTCCTGTTGGCAGACTTTCGACAGAAGGTTTGGCTGAGTTTTTCGAAATTTATTCCTTAGAATTAGGTTCAAGTACAAATGCCGGCGTTTTAAAAAAGCTTTTTGAAGAAGCTTATTTACAACACCACAACCTTGCCGATGCTACACGTTTTTTGGCCGATAGTTTATTCTCTAACTACGGTTTAGTAATTCTTGATGCTGATGATGCCGATTTAAAACGTGCTTTTATTCCTTTTGTAAAAGAAGAATTAGAAAATCAAACTTCTTTTAAAGCTGTTCAGCAAACGATAGAACAATTTCAGGATTACACTGTTCAGGTTAATCCACGTGAAATCAATCTATTTTATATTGAAGATGTTTTGCGTGAGAGAATTATTTTTGAAAATGATAAATACTTTGTAAACAACACTAAAATTTCATTTTCAAAAGAAGAAATTTTAAAATTATTAGAAAGTAATCCTGAAAAATTTAGTCCAAACGTAATTATGCGTCCGCTATATCAGGAAATTATTCTGCCTAATTTATGCTACATTGGCGGAGGCGGAGAAATTGCTTATTGGCTGGAATTAAAATCATTTTTTAATGCCGTAAACATTACTTTCCCGGTGCTTTTGGTTCGAAATTCAGTTCTTTTAAGTACCGAAAAACAAGCTAAAAAAGCTGATAATTTAAATTTAAGCTGGAAAGACCTGTTTACAAAACCTGCGGATTTAGTTAATGCGATCACACATAAGTTATCTGCTTTTCCTATTGATTTAACACCACAAAAAGAAACGTTGGAAAAACAATTTGAATATCTTTACGAATTAGCACAGCAAACCGACAAATCATTTACCGGAGCTGTAAAAGCGCAAGAAGTAAAACAAAAAAAGGGTTTAGAAAATCTTGAAAAAAGATTATTAAAGGCACAAAAACGAAAATTAGACTCAGAATTACAGCGCGTTACAGATTTACAATGCGAGTTATTCCCGAATCAAAGCTTACAGGAACGTCAATCTAATTTTTCTGAGTTTTATTTAGAAAAAGGTGAACAATTAATTCCGCTTTTAATTCAAAAACTAAAACCGTTAGAAACGAATTTTAATATAATTATGATATAAAAAATGTTTGCCACGAATTTTCACGAACGTGAATCCTTAAAGAAAAATTCGTGGAAATTTGTGCAATTCGTGGCAAACAAAAACAATAAAGTAATAATCATCAGAATAAATAACCGCCTCTTCTGAAATTATTGCCTCTCTAAACCAAATAGTAACCTTTTAAAACAAAAACTAACCTATTACCAAAAAACTATGACCAGAGAGCGCTTGATTTCATTGGATGTCTTCAGAGGATTAACTATTTTATTAATGACTATTGTAAACAACCCCGGCGATTGGGGTAATGTTTATCCACCACTTTTACACGCCGAATGGCACGGCTGCACCCTAACAGATTTGGTGTTTCCTTTTTTTGTTTTTATTATGGGAGTTGCAGTTCCGCTTGCAATGCCAGATAAAATCTACGACCAAACAACTTTCAATAAAATTTTGGTTCGTTCCTTACGAATGTTCTGTTTAGGGATATTTTTCAACTTTTTTGGCAAAATACAATTATTTGGACTGGAAGGAATTCCACTTCTAATCGGTCGTTTAGCGATTACAATTGCAGTTGGTTACGCCTTAATGGGGAATTTCAGTTCTAAAGTCAAAAATATTCTGGCTTTTTCTATTCTATTTATATACTTATTTTTAGCCTATAGCGGAATTGAAGCGTATCACGACGTACGTCTTCCGGGAGTTTTACAACGAATTGCCATTGTGTATTTTGTAGTTTCACTGTTGTATTTAAAAACCTCTCAAAAAACACAAATTATAACAGGAGCTGTTTTATTATTGGGTTATTGGGCATTAATGACATTAATTCCTGTTCCAGGATTTGGTGCTGCCAATCTGGAGAAAAGAACCAATCTAGCAGCATGGCTTGATAGCGTTTTATTAAAAGGCCATATGTACCGCGGAACCGTAACCTGGGATCCGGAAGGAATTTTAAGTACAATTCCTTCAATTGTAAACGGAATTATCGGTTTATTAATCGGCCAGATATTAATGCGTGAAATATCTAAAACGCAAAAAGCTACAAAAATGGCCATTGCTGGTATAGCACTTATTATTGCTGGTTTACTTTGGAATATTGTTTTTCCAATCAACAAATCTATCTGGACAAGCAGTTACGTTTTATATACCACAGGATTAGCAACCACATTTCTATCAATCTTATATTATGCAATTGATATCGCTGATTATAAAAAAGGATTTAAACCATTTTTAATTTGGGGTGTAAATCCTATGATTGTATTTTTTACTTCTCAAATTATTCCACAGGCTTTAGTAATGATAGAATTCCAAAATCCGCATAATCCTGAAGAAAAAATCAATCTTTTAAGTTATCTGTACGGTTTCGGAATCGCTCCATTCTTCAGTAATCCAATGACAGCTTCTTTGGCAGGCGCATTGGTATATGTTTGCATCTGGACATTCATTTTATGGATATTCTATAAAAACAAATTGATTTTCAAAGTCTAATTATTTCTTTTCACAATATAAGTTATATAAGTTCATTTTAGTAATGCTGCATATTTTTTAGATCTACAATCTATACGCAAGTAATTAAATGAACTTATATAACTTATATGGTTTAAAAAAATTACTCAAAACATCATTCTGTAGTGTTTTAATTATGAATTTATTAAAATCAATTCATAAAAAAGTCTATTTTTGCACAAAATTTAAAAACACAAAAATGGCAACAAATAGAACTTTTACAATGATTAAGCCAGATGCTGTAGCAAATGGACACATCGGGAATATCTTAGCAATGATTACAAACGGAGGTTTCAAAATCGTTTCATTAAAATTAACTCAATTAACTGTAGCCGATGCTAAAGCATTTTACGCAGTTCACGCAGAAAGACCTTTCTACGGAGAATTAGTTGAATTCATGTCACGCGGACCAATTGTTGCTGCAATTTTAGAAAAAGACAACGCTGTAGAAGATTTCAGAACTTTAATTGGAGCTACAAATCCTGCTGAAGCTGCTGAAGGAAGTATTCGTAAAGCATATGCAACTTCTATTGGAGAAAATGCAGTTCACGGTTCTGATAGCGACGAAAACGCTGCTATCGAAGGTGCATTTCATTTTGCTGGAAGAGAGCAGTTCTAAATTTTAGATTTCTGAATTTAGATTTTAGATTAAAATAAAAAATCCCGTTTCAAATTGAAACGGGATTTTTCTTTATAAGCTATTTACAAAGTTCAGCCAATCTAAAATCTGAACTCTAAAATCTAAAATTATCTAAGAACAACCTCTTTAACAACCTCTCGCCCTAATTCCTCATTAATCATTTTAACGATTTTCGATTTTCCGTGACTCAATTCTTCTCTTAAAACTGCCGATCCAAGTTCAACATACAAAGTACTTCCCTTTAAAACTACATTTTTTGTATATGTGTTTACACCATTCCCCATCAATTGTCTCCAGGCTTCTTTTACATCAATCTGATCCATTCCGGGCTGTAATTTATTCACCTGGATAATCTGTTGCAAAACAGCCCCAATCGTACTTTCGTTATTTAGTCTTTTTGCCATCGTTTAAAATATTTATTTGTCCTGCTTTTTTATAATGATATTCCTTATCCTGATCATTCTTTACCACAAAAGTTTCATCAGAAATTGAAATTAATTCCTCGCTCCACTTTGCATAATCCGTTTTATAATCCAAAAAAGTTCCTTTATCTGTAAATCTAACCGAAACGTTTTCAAATGTATCCGTTGTTAAAAAAGTTCCGTCAAGCTGTGCCATCACTTTCGTTCGGGTCCCTTTATTTCCTTTCATCTGAAAAAAATCAAAGTTCTCATTCATTCCATACGCCTTTTCTTCGCCTTTATCAAAAACCACTTTTTCAATTTCCCAATAACCATTTAGTTTTGCAATATCCGCAGGTTTAATTTCTTGCTTACAGCTTACAAACAAAAGCGACAAAACCAAAATAATAAAGGTATTTTTCATATAATAATATTTATAAGGAGCTATTTCCCGCTGTCCTTCCAATCTTTTGTGCTGAACCCCAGCACAAAAGGATTTTCCCTCCCATCGGGGCTAGGGCTCCAGTTTTCAAAAGAAAATTTAGTGAACTACAAAGTTAACTTTATATCATTCTAAAAGAAATAAAAATTCACAAAACCCATTAAACTATTTTACATATTTTTGGTCAAACCCCAAACCAAAACCAAAAAACATGACCAAAACTATTTTTAGCGTCCTGGCAATCTTATTTTTAGCAGGATGCAGTTCAGATCCAACGGAACAAACACCGGCAGAAACTCAAACCATGTACTTTCCTCCTTTAACGGGCAATACTTGGGAAACAAAATCTATTTCAGATTTAAAGTGGAATCAAAACGCAGTTCAGCCGCTTTTAGATTATTTAGAACTCAAAAATTCAAAGTCGTTTATAATTCTGGTCAATGGGCGAATCGTAATGGAAAATTACTTTAACGGACATTCTGCAACCACAAACTGGTACTGGGCAAGCGCCGGAAAAACATTAACCTCTACAATAACTGGAATCGCTCAGCAAGAAGGTTTATTAAATATCAATAATAAAGTTTCACAATATATTGGTACAGGCTGGACAAGCGAAACATTAGCAAAAGAAAACCTGATTACCTGTAAACATTTATTAACCATGACATCAGGTCTAGATGACAGTACAGATGATGTAGATCCGGCAAGCTTAATTTATAAAGCCGATGCCGGAAGCCGTTGGGCATATCATAACGTATATGTAAAATTGCAGGATGCTGTAGCAGCAGCAAGCGGACTAGCTTGGGAGGATTATTTTAATGCAAAATTAAGAGATAAAATTGGCATGAACGGCAATTGGGTTCAGATTGACGTAAATAGTGTCTATACCAGCACATCAAGAAGTATGGCACGTTTTGGGCTTTTAATGCTTAACAAAGGAAAATGGGACAATACCCAAATCTTAAACGAAACTTATTTTAATGAAGCAACAACAACTTCACAAAACGTCAATTTGGGATATGGTTATTTATGGTGGCTAAATGGCAAAACTTCTTATCATTTACCACAATCACAACTCACTTTTTCCGGAAGTATAATACCAACTGCACCAAACGATATGTTTATGGCTTTAGGCAAAAACGATCAGAAAATATATGTTGTTCCAAGCAAAAACATGGTCATTATCAGAATGGGAGACGCTGCAGACGATGTCAACTTAGCCTTATCTGATTTTGACGAAACTTTGTGGGAGAAAATTAGTGCGCTATATCAGTAATTAACGTTTAGTACGTAATCTTTTCAGGATTCCCATAAAAAAGAAAATCAAACCTAAAACCAATAAAACGTAGTAAAAAGACAGGCTTTTGTCTCGCAAAACGTTTGCTAAAACAAAACAAATAACGCTTCCAAAATAAAAAGTAAGAGGCGTTATATTTTTAAAAGAAGAAAAACTCATTGAATTATCTGAAAAATATTATTTGAAAAAACTATCTACAAATTCGTATTTATTAAAGACCTGTAAATCCTCAATTCCTTCACCAACACCAATATATTTTACAGGAATTTGAAACTGATCTGAAATACCAATAACAACACCGCCTTTTGCAGTTCCGTCAAGCTTAGTTACAGCTAAAGAAGTTACTTCGGTCGCAGCTGTAAATTGTTTGGCTTGTTCAAAGGCATTTTGACCAGTAGAACCGTCTAAAACCAAAAGTACATCGTGAGGCGCATCAGTAACAACCTTTTGCATTACGCGTTTTACTTTGGTTAACTCGTTCATCAAATTGATTTTATTATGTAACCTTCCGGCAGTATCAATAATAACAACATCTGCATTTTGAGCAACTGCTGATTGCAATGTATCAAAAGCTACAGAAGCAGGATCGCTTCCCATATTTTGTCTTACAATTGGCACATCAACACGATCTGCCCAAACTTGTAATTGATCTATCGCAGCAGCACGAAAAGTATCTGCAGCACCTAAAACTACTTTGTAACCTGCTTTTTTGAACTGATAAGCCAATTTACCAATAGTAGTTGTTTTACCAACTCCATTTACTCCAACAACCATTAAAACATAAGGTTTTTTATCTTTCGGAATTTCAAATTCGGTTGCTTCGCCTGTATTGGTTTCAGATAATAACGCACCAATTTCCTCACGAAGAATCTGGTTTAATTCTTCTGTTCCTAAATATTTATCTTCGGCAACACGTTTTTCAATTCTTGAAATTATTTTTAAAGTTGTGTTTACACCAACATCAGATGCCACAAGAATTTCTTCAAGATCATCTAAAACATCGTCATCGACTTTAGATTTTCCGGCAACAGCTTTACTTAACTTTGAAAAAAAAGTAGTTTTTGATTTTTCAAGACTTTTGTCTAAAGTCTCTTTTTTATCAGTAGAGAATAATTTTTTAAAAAAACTCATTATTGTATATAGTATTAGATTGTTAGACTTTCGGATTATTAACGATCCAAAGCCTGAAAACTTAAAAAAGGCAATTTTGTTTTTAAACTAATTTAGATATTGTAAAATCTTTTATCCTAATAAAGTTAAGAATAAAAGATTGAAGTAAAATCATAATTTTTTGTTTAAAAAACCCAATTTGGGCTTCTCCAAATTTTAGACAAATATAAAAATAAAAAAGCTACTTTCGGAATGAAAGTAGCTTTTCTATATACTGTAATTGTTATTATTTCTTTTTCAAGAAAGTATCAACTTCTTCAGGAGCCATAATAGATTCTACGAATGTATATGCACCAGTTTTTGGAGATTTTACCATTTTGATGGCTTTTGATAATCTCTTAGAAGATGTTTGTAACGATGCTACGGTTTTCTTTGCCATGATTCAAATGTTATTTGAAGTTTCTTATAAAACTCGAAATGGCTAAACCATTTGAGATTTACAAAAATCTCTAATTATTACTTAATTTCTTTGTGAACAGTTACGCGTTTCAAGATTGGATTAAATTTTTTAATCTCTAATCTGTCCGGAGTATTTTTTTTGTTCTTAGTTGTAATGTATCTAGAAGTTCCTGGAACACCAGAAGTCTTGTGCTCAGTACATTCTAAAATTACCTGGATTCTATTACCTTTCTTTGCCATCTTGCTATATATTTATTTAGGAAAAGATTATTTGATAAATCCTTCTGACTGTGCTTTTTTCAAAACAGCAGTGATTCCATTTTTATTAATTGTTTTTATCGTAGATGCTGCTACTCTAAGAGTAATCCATCTATCTTCTTCTGGAAGATAAAAACGCTTTTTAACTAAGTTTACAGAAAATTTTCTCTTAGTTTTGTTCATAGCGTGAGAAACGTTATTTCCTACCATCGCTCTTTTACCTGTAAGGTCACAAACTCTTGACATTATACTTATCTTTTATCGTTATTCAAAATCAGGGTGCAAAGAAAAGAAAAATAAACCATTGTAGCAAAAATTTATTGCACATTTTTTAAAATTTCTTTCTGTAATATTTCTAAACTCTTAATCGAAGCTCTATCTATCACTTTTTCACGTGGTTGGCCAAAATTAAATTCTTCAACAATTATGTCATCCGGGGTAGCTAAAGCGATAAAAACAGTTCCAATTTCAGCATCTGCATCACCTTTTGTCGGTCCGGCGTTCCCGGTTGTTGCAATTGCATAGTCTGTTTTAAGCATCTGTTTCACATTCAAAGCCATAGCCGATGCCACTTGTGCACTTACTACCGAAAATTCGTCTACTAAATCTTGCGAGATACCGAGAACATTAACCTTTGCCTCTGTCGCATATGAAACAACACTGCCTTTAAAATATTTTGAAGCTCCGGGAACTCCCGATAAAATCGAAGCAATTTTCCCTCCAGTAAAACTTTCAGCCGTTGAAATTGTTTTCTTTTGCCTCGTTAAAATCTTCCCAACCACAGACTCTATGGTTTCATTTTCTTCGTAACCTACTATAATATCGTGAATTATCGCATCTAAAGATTTTACATTAGATTCGATTGCTTCTTCTAATTCTTCTTTATTAGTTCCTCTTGCCGTTAATCGTAAACGCACTCTGCCCGGATTTGGCAAATAGGCTAATTTGATAAAATCAGGCAAATTATTTTCCCAATCCTCAATACGTTCTGCAACTAAACTTTCACCCTGACCATACGTTAAAATGGTTTTATGTATGATATACGGTCGTTTGTATTCGCGAACAATTTTTGGAATTATTTCTTCTTCAACTAAATATTTCATTTCATACGGAACTCCCGGAAGTGAAATAAATACCGTATTTTCTTTTTTCATCCACATCCCCGGCGCTGTCCCCATCTTATTATTCAAAACGGTACATTTTGAAGGAACCAGAGCCTGATCTTTATTTAATTGGGAAATTGGTCGTTTATAAAAACCTTCAATTAGTTCTGTTACGTGAGCCAAAACTTCTGGGTTTACAACTAATTCATCATCAAAATATTCACAGAATGTTTTTTTTGTAACATCATCTTTTGTTGGTCCTAATCCGCCTGTAACAATAACAACATCGACTTTGTTTTGAAGTTGTGCGAAAGTATCTAAAATATGTTTTTTATCATCGCTTATCGAAATCATTTCTCTGGTTTCGACTCCAATTCGATCAAGAGATTTTGCAATAAAACCAGAATTTGTATCCACAATCTGACCTATTAAGATTTCATCTCCAATTGTTATAATAGTTGCTTTCATACGAATAGAATATTTTACTTACTTCAAAAGTAAGTCATTTATTAAGAAGTAGGTCTTGTCGAAACAATGTGCGTGAGGGTAGAAACGCATCCTTTTGTAATAAAAAGAAATGACACTTTAAACGAAAATTTTCCGGAACAAAAGATATATAGTGTACCAAAGTTTGGGACGCCCCTATTTTTGACCTAAATTAAAAGACAAAATAGGAGCACCTAAATTAAACATCAAAGTCTTTTTTGATTTCCTTGATAGCTTCTTTTACTTGTATTTTTATACTTTTAAAAGTTTCAACAATTTCTTTTTTCTTGCCTTCAGCTTTTGTCCAGGCTTCAACCTGAAGAATTTCTTCAAAAGCAACATTTAAACCTAACAAATCTAATGTTGGCTTAATTTTATGCGCATAAGCATAGGCATATTTATGATCCTTCTTTTTAATTCCTTCTTTAATTTGTTTTAGATCTTCTGGAACTTCGGTTACAAACAATTTAAGAATTTCGTTTACAAATTCGGGATCATTATCTGAAAGCGCATACACTTTCGAAAGGTTATATTTTAAAGCCATTATTTTACTTGTATTCTAAATAATTTTTTATCTTCTAAAAAGCCTTCTAAAACATCGTTTGGTTTAACTGCCGCAACACCTTCCGGTGTTCCTGTAAAAATGATATCACCTATTTTTAATGTAAAGAATTGCGATATATACGAAATAAGCTCATCAATTTTCCAAAGCATATGACTTGTATTGCCTTTTTGAACTGTTTTTGCATTATTCGTCAGCTCAAAACTAAGATTTTCCATCGAAATAAAATCAGTTTTAGGTAAAAAATCCCCAATAACTGCAGAACCATCAAAGGCTTTTGCTTTTTCCCAAGGTAATCCTTTTTCTTTTAACTTAGCTTGTAAATCTCTGGCAGTAAAATCAATACCTACACTAATTTCATCATAATATTTGTGTGCAAACTTAGGCTCAATATATTTTCCTACTTTGTTAATTTTTACAATTATCTCAATTTCGTGATGAATTTCTTCAGAAAATTCAGGAATTACGAAAGGATGCTGCTTTAACAAAACTGCTGAATCAGGCTTCATAAAGATCACTGGTTCTGCCGGTCTTTCGTTTTTTAATTCCGCTATATGATTGGCATAATTTCTACCGATACAGATTATTTTCATTTCTTTATAAGTTACTAAGGTTCTAAGTTGCTAAGATTCTAAGAAAATATGCAAAAAAACTCAGCAACTTAGAATCTTACTTCGTATTTAATCTTCTTAATTTAATTGCTGTCAGAACTTTTTTGGTATATAATGGAAAATCAGCATTTTGAATCCAGCTGAAATAACCTGGTTCTGTTTCTAAAACCTTATCTACTTTTGCTCCTTTGTGTTTTCCAAAGGTGAAAATTTCTTCTCCATCCTGATCAAAAGCAATCATTCCTGCAAAATCGGCAATTTTTTTACGAGTTGTAAATTCAGACAATACTTTCATATCGTTTTCCAACTCAGGATAGCGATCTAATTGTGCTTTTAAAATTTCATAGGTCGCCATTGTATCCGCTTCTGCTGAATGCGCATTTTCAAGACTTTTTCCACAATAAAACTTCAAGGCCGCACTTAAGGTACGTTCTTCCATTTTATGAAAAATAGTCTGCACATCTACCGAAACTTTGTTTTTCATATCAAAATCAACTCCCGCACGAAGTAACTCTTCTGCCAATAACGGAATATCAAAACGATCTGAGTTAAATCCACCCAAGTCACTATCTTTTATCATATTATGAACTTGCGGAGCTAATTCCGCAAAAGTAGGCTCATTCGCTATTTTTTCATCAGTAATACCATGGACAGCCGTAGTTTGCGGCGGAATTGGAATGGTTGGATTCACTAACCATGTTTTACTTTCCTTGTTTCCGTTAGGAAAAACTTTAAATATTGAAATTTCTACTATTCGATCTTTCCCAATGTCAATACCTGTAGTTTCGAGGTCAAAAAAGCAAATTGGTTTGTTGAGTTTAAGTTCCATATTTAAATTTTATAAGTTTACAAATATAAATTTTAAAGACGAATTTTCCTTGTCTTTTTTATAAAGTTAAGCATTCTTGTTATTGATTAAATAAATAATAATAAAAGAAAACCCTTTCAACATTAAAAATGTTAAAAGGGCTAATTATTTATAAAATTATGATTTTTAAAAGTCTCTGTCTACATCAAAAGCTTCTAAATATTCAGCAACACGTTTTACAAAACTACCTCCTAAGGCACCATCTACAACTCTATGATCGTAAGAATGCGATAAGAACATTTTTTGGCGAATTCCAATAAAATCACCTTCAGGCGTTTCTATAACAGCTGGCACTTTACGAATTGCGCCCAAAGCTAAAATTCCTACTTGCGGCTGATTGATAATTGGCGTACCAAAAACACTACCAAAAGTTCCCACGTTTGTTACAGTATAAGTTCCGCCTTGTGTATCGTCTGGTTTTAGTTTTCCTGCTTTTGCACGGTTCCCTAAATCGTTAACTGCTTTTGCCATTCCAACAAGATTCAACTGATCGGCATTTTTAATAACCGGCACAATTAAATTTCCGTTTGGTAAAGCTGCAGCCATTCCTAGATTTATATTTTTCTTTTTGATAATATAATCACCATTAACAGAAATATTCATTCCCGGAAAATCTTTTAGCGCTTTTGCAACGGCTTCCATCATAATTGGCGTAAAAGTTAGCTTCTCGCCTTCTCTCTTTTCAAAAGCAGTTTTAACTTTGTCTCTCCATTTTACAATGTTGGTAACATCAACTTCAATAAACGATTGTACGTGTGCAGAAGTTTGTACCGATGCTATCATGTAACCTGAAATCAGTTTACGCATTCTGTCCATTTCGATGATTTCATCACCTCCGTTTACAGAAACCGGAACCGCCTGCTGGCTTTTTTGAATTGCTGTTTCAGCAACTTTTGGCGCAACCGGAGTTGTAGTATCAGTCACAGTATCAGTTTGAGCCTGAGTAGCAGTCTCAGTTTTTTCAACTGCAATTGGCTCAGCTTTTGGAGTTATAACGCCAGCTTTACGATCTTCTACATATTTTAAAATATCTTCTTTGGTAACTCTGCCATCTTTTCCTGAACCATTAATACCGTCTAATTCTGCAGTAGAAATACCTTCTTCTTTTGCAATATTTTTAACTAATGGAGAAAAGAATTTATCTGATCCCGAAAAATCCTGAGGGGCAGCAACAGTCTCCTGAGCTGTTTCAATTGTTTTTTCGATTTCAGTTACTTCTGCCGGAACCGCAACCTGTTCTTCAACTTTTGCTTGCGGAACATCTCCTTCTGTTTCAATAATTGCAATGGTTTGACCAACCTGAACTAAATCATCTTTGCCAAATAATTGTTCAACTAAAATTCCCGAAACCTCACTTGGTACTTCGCTATCTACTTTATCAGTCGCGATTTCAAGTACTGCTTCATCAGTTTCAATTTTGTCTCCAACTTCTTTCAACCAGTTTGTAATAGTTGCTTCAGCTACACTTTCTCCCATTTTGGGAAGTTTTAATTCAAATCTTGCCATATTGTTAACCTCAAGGGTGATTTTGATTTTCAGATTGCGAAATTACTGAATATTTTAAATATAAATTATATTTAATATAATTTTTTACTCAATTTTTATAATTTGACCTCTATCATTTCTTGAATTACTTCCAATAACAAAATTTGCTCTTTTGGGCAAAATCTTAAAAGTAATACTCTTATCTTTAAGAGTTTCTATGATTTTGATACATTTTTTGAACGAAACATAGTGATTATCCAAAATAACCTCAACTCTTTTACCTCTCGAAATCTGCGACGAATTTACCATTTTTTCTTTTTTGAAATCGAAAATAGCAACTTTATTTTTCAGAATAAAAGTCAACTTTTCAGACAATTCTGTATTTAAAGAATATAAAAAATAGATATCTGGCAATGGTTTTACTTTCGGTTTTCCACGAAACATTTTAATGAAAGAAAAAAACACGATTCCAACTTTAATGAAAATAGAAAAAAATAAGGACTTTTTAAAATGTTTCTGATAAAAAAAAGTCATTGCTTCCTGAAAACGCTTCATATATTTTTCATCTTTTACAGTACTCTCTCCTTTATAATGTAAAACCGTAGTGTCATGAAAATAGAAATTTGTTTTTTTCATTTTCAAAGTACGATACGACAAATCAATATCATCGGCATACATAAAACAATCCTCGTCAAAACCTTTTAAATTAAGATATAAATCTCTTTCCATCAACATAAAGGCACCAACTAAAATTTCAACCTCTCCGGTTTCATTCTCGTCCAAATGCTGAGCATAATATTGATTGAAAAGTTTTGATTTTGGAAAAATTTTATAGAGTCCAAAAAACTTGGTAAAAGCTACCCAGGGTGTTGGAATCCCGCGTTTACTTTCCGGTAGAAAATTTCCTGTTCCATCAATTAATTTACAGCCAATGATTCCGAGATTAGTTTGCCTTTCGGCGAAAGCCAAAATCTTTGTAAAGGTATCTTCTGCAACAACCGTATCAGGATTTAAAATGCATACATATTTTCCTTTTGCCTCATCAACTCCAATATTATTTCCTTTTGGAAATCCGAAGTTTTCTTTATTTTCGATCAATTTTACTTCCGGAAAACGTTGCTTCATCATCAAACAACTATCATCATCAGAATTATTATCTATTACAATAATTTCTGCATCAAGATTAGAAATCGCTTCCTGAACGCTTAAAACGCATTGTTCCAGAAAGTAACGCACATTATAATTAAGTATAATAACAGATAATTGCATGAATTTTTGATCAGTTGATTTTTTGGAAAGTTAGAAATTTTCGGCTAAACCCAATCGCAAAGACCAATCGTTTTTACTAACTCCAAAATCCAGAACCAAATTACTGTTGTTTTGCTTGTTCCATTTAATACGAATTCCGGTTCCAACGGCAGGATTCCATTTGCTAAACTTATAGGTGTCCAGTTTTGAAACAGAGGAAATATTAGTAAAAAATACTGCTCCAAGAAAACCGTTTTTAGTGATGTCTGTTCTATATTCTGTTTCGAAATAAATTAGTGCGTTACTTCGAAATCTGTTTCTGGTAAAGCCTCTTCCGGTTTTACCGTCACGATCCCAGCCAATACTTGGTAAATCGAGATAATGTGGTTTCCCACCAAAAGTCGACCAATAAAAAACTCTGGAGGCTAAAACTCTGTGTTTGGTTTTATGGAATGAATAATATTTTCGGGCATCAAAATAAATAGATTTCCATTTTTCATCATTTACTCCGCTTGTATTTATTCTGTAATCTGCTTCTACATACAAACCTTGTTCAGGATTTACGTTGTTTTCTCTTGAATCATACAATCCCTGAATCGCAACTCCAAAAGAATTTTCATCATCAAAATTTCCATCCATATATTTAAAATAATCTGTTTCTTCATCAATATATGATTCTTCAGAAATATTTTGGTAATTATCTAAAAGGAAACCTAAACCAAGCCTAAAATTTCCAATTATTTTTCGGGTTGCAAATTGATAAAAACGCCATTGCTGATAATCTAAGGTCGACATTTTTTCATCTGTATTATGTCCTCCTAAACCATATGTTGGCTGAGGATAAATCATATAACGATAATCTCCGATAAAATTCCAGTTATTATTTTTGGTATAAATATAAGACTGAATTGGAAATACATATTGTTTGGTAAAACTGAAATAGGGAGAAAAAGTAACCTGAGACATTTTTGTAGTTTCTCTGTCTCCAAGATAAAATGTTGTTAAAAAAGACACTACTAAACCAGCATTTTTATCTGAATCTATTGGAACGGGAAGCAGTGAAAATGCCACTTTTTTATCAGAATTCCTCGATACGGAATCATTTTTATCAAAAAGCTTATAGAGAACATCTAAAATATCTTTTTTATTATTTTCAATGGTATCATTTTGTGCGTAACAAAATGATACCATTGAAAATAAAAATAAGGTAACTATGAATTTCAGACTTTTCATTCTGCAAAATTTTAAGAAACAACTTCTTACAAATTTAAAATTTAATTTAGAACAAAAAGCTGATTTTATGAATAATAAAAAAGGGAAACCAAAATAGTTTATAAAAAGTATATTTTTGATTTTGGATAAAAGAATTTTAATATGAAAAACAAAATAGTCGTTCTGGTCATTACAATTTCTTTTTTCAGCTCAGGCTTTGTTTTCTTTAAAAAACAATCTGGCTCTGATAAAGATTTAATCAAAACCTCAACCTGGTATATTGCCGGGCCAGCTGTAGAAAACCAGGAAACAATTAATAGGATTCGTCAAAAAAAGGGAATCGTTAAGGTTACTGCTAAAAATAATCCTGTTGGAGAAATAGAATTAAATGTAATGATTACGGCATCTGATTCAAATGACGGCGTTTCAACAAATTTATCTGACCATTCAAAATTTGTGATCATTACTTATAAATCATCTCATTTAATAAAAATTCAGGCTCGCGAAGGAAATCCGGAAGGAACTGGCTGTGTACATGGTGGTTCGCACCCAAGAGTTGATTTAATGCCTTCGCCAAGCAGATTTACAACAACTAAAATTCTGTGGTCAGAATTTAAACAAGACGGATTGCCTGATGGAAAACTTTTAAACATTCATAATCTTTGTAAATTCAATTTTGTGAATTACAATCCTGTTTCTGGAGCATTTTTAGAAATCAAATCAGTTAAAATATAAATATTCTAAGTTTAGGTTCAAGTTTTACTTTGAGCCAACCTGAACTTAGAACTCTCTATAAGTGCAATTGAATTTTATACTTATTACAAATTTTCATTACCAATAACATAATTGTTGAGAATAGTAATGACCAGATTATTCCCGGAAGCCCTTCGCGAAAATACTCCGGAATAATTTCAATTTTAAAAGCAAGATTAAAATAATAACTAATACCCGGCAAAATATAAATCAATAAAGGATTTGCAGCGGCCGGCATAAAAAAGTCACTCCATTTTGTTTGTTTTTTAATTTCCATTAACCAATACAAAAAGTAAAACAAAACGGTACAAATTGCAGCAGAGAACATCGTCCACGAAGGTGTTCCTTTTATTTTTGATATTCCGAAATACGGTCTTAAAAGATACCCTGTTACAAAAAATAAAATTGCAAAAAAGATAACCGGCCAATTGATTTTAAGTGGAATTTTTCGATCAAAAAACAATAAAGAAATAATTACGCCAGCAGTAACTAACGAAGCATGGGTTAAATGTCCTGCAATAAAATTAAGCCATGAATACTGTTGTAATATACTTCCTTCTATTAAATTGATCGAGTTTGCAGCAACACAAACTACTAAAAAGAAAATCATTGCCCATAATTTCCCGTTAACAAGCCAATAATATACTACAGTAAAAAGATATGCCCAACCGATTAAACCCAGAATTCCCCACCATTTTGGTGTCATACCTATTTCACCTGTATCCTGAATATATAAAAAGTAAAGTGTTATCAAAACTAATATTCCGCCATATTGCAGTGTGTTTTTTAGCCAAAGAGGAAAATCTTTTGGGTATTTATTCCAAATAGGAATTGGCATTGAGTATGCTAAAAGTCCCCAAAAAGCGGGTGTAATTAACATTTTTGTGGCATCATAACCATATTCCGCATTCACCATAAAAACGCCAATTATAATTAAGGCCAATGCTCTTTTAAAAGTATGTGTCCAGATTGTTCGTGTACTATCTTCTTTTAACAGTCTCGCATTAAATGCAAACGGAACTGACATGCCAACAATAAATAAAAATGCAGGAAATACGAGATCTACGAAAGTCATAGCATCGGCATCTGCAGGCATGTGTTTCATCCATTGAGGAACATTCCTCACGCTTGCCAATTCATTTACAAAAATCATCACAAAAATCGTAATTCCTCTTAAAGCATCTATAGAAATTATTCTTTTGTTATATAAATTTTCCTTAATTTTCATAAAATACTTCATTTTTTATCAATGCAAAATATAACATAATTAGCAAAGGGCAAAAATTATGTTGTAACAACTTATATGTAGTATAATCTTAATAAATAAAAATCTTATAAGGGTAAGAAAATATCACTATTTATTTTACATTTGTAATATGTTATCATTTTTCAAGTCTAAACCATATTTAAAAGATCTTCTGTCTGAAGATTATGTTGATATCCATTCTCATTTATTACCAGGGATTGATGATGGCGCACGAACTATAATTGAAACCAAAAATCTTGTTAAATCGCTACAGGAAATTGGTATTTATCAATTTATAACTACTCCGCATATTAGCCACTATATCTGGAATAATTCTCCTGAGGCTATTATTGCAAATCATTCGGAAACCAAACTTTTATTAAATGATCTGGATGTTAAAATTCCATTTCATGCTGCCGCAGAATATTTTATGGACGATTGGTTTGAAAGTCATTTTAAATCGGAAAAGCTTCTTACTTTAAAAGATAATTATGTTTTGGTCGAAATGTCCTACATGAATGCTCCGGTACAATTATATAAAATTCTTTTTGACTTGCAGGTAGCAGGATATGTTCCTGTTTTAGCCCACCCCGAAAGGTATTTGTTTTATCATAAAAACCTGAATGAGTATGAAAAGCTAAAAAAAGCAGGGTGTTTATTTCAATTAAATTTACTAGCATTAGTAGGTTATTATGGCGAAACAATTACCAAAGTTGCAGATCATCTTCTAAAAAAAGGAATGTACGATTTTACGGGTACAGATGTTCATCATAATAAACATATAGCTTCATTCGATAAAAGAATAAAAGTAAACACCATAGCTAATTTAAAAGAAATAATATCTAATAATCAGTTCTTTAAATTTTAAATATTGATGTTTTTAAAATTTAAAACGGTGTAAAACAAAAAAAAACGGTTCAATTAATTGAACCGTTTTTTTATATAATTATTTTTTTTTTACTAAGAAAAAAGTTTTTTGTGCCAAGATTTTTTTTCTTCCGTAGTGCCATACCCATACCCATAACCATAGCCTTTTGTAGAGTCAGTATCGTTAAGAAGAATACACATATTTGGTAATTTACCCTCTCTGTAAAAAGTATTTGCAATAGAAAGCATACGTTTTTCTAAAACATTTGCACGCATTACATATACAAATGTGTCAGCATTTTTAGCCACTAATAAAGTATCTGTAACTAAACTTACAGGAGCTGTATCAACAATAATATAGTCATATTCTTTTTTAAATTTTTCAAAAAGCTGATCTACTTTTTTACTCATCAACAATTCAGCAGGATTTGGCGGAACTATACCTGAGGGAAGAATAAAGAAATTCTCGTAACCTGGGTGTTTTACAATATAATTTTCAATATTATTTTCACTAGATGACAAATAATTTGTTAAGCCTAAAGGAGGAACATCAATATATTCTCCAAATTTTGGATTTCTAATATCCATACCAATTAATAAAACTCTCCTTCCTGAGAGAGCAAATGTTGCAGCTAAATTAACAGATATAAATGTTTTACCCTCTGATGAAAATGTAGATGTAATAAATAAAGTTTTAGCGGTTCCTTCAGGTACTTTATTAAGCATAAACTCCAAATTGGTTCTAACAATTCTGATCGCCTCTGCAGAACTAGTTCTGCTTTCAGATTTTATTAATTCGCCAATGTCATTAGATGTTGGTATATCTCCAATAAATGGAATTTGTGTTTTTCCCTCTAAATCTAATTTACTTTTAATTTTTGTATCTAATAAATCATCTACATAAATAAATCCAAAAGGAATTAATAATCCCATTAATATTCCGGCTAGATATACTATTTTTTTCTTAGGACTTATAGGGAATTTCCCTGCTTTAGCAACATCAATAACGCGTGCATTTGGTTCTGTAGCAGCTAAGGAAATAGCAGTTTCTTCTCTTTTTTGCAATAAATACAAATACAATTCTTCTTTTACTTTTTGTTGTCTTGCAATTACTCTGAATTGACGTTCCTGAACTGGGATTTTACCAATTTTACTATTTAAAAGATTTTCCTGACTCTGAATATTCCTATTTTGAATTTGTAAGTTAGACTGCATACGCTTTAAACTCGCAGTCATGTTTGATTTTAAAGAGGAAATCTGCTGATCTAATTTTATTACCGACGGGTTTTCTGTTGTTGCCGATTTTAAAATACGATTACGATCTAAAACCATTTGGTTATAAGAGGTAATCAATCCGCTGGTGTCGTCGCCATCCGCTGTTATTAAATTAGTCGGTAATAAATCAGAATTAGTGCTTTTTTTTATAAAATCTAACAAAGACGAAACCACATTTAATTGAATTTCTGTTTCTACTCCTTTTTTATCATATTCACTTGAGCCTTCTATAAATAATTTCGCTTCAGATTCAATATCAGTTAATTTGTTTGTTTTTTTAAAGCTTTCGACATCTTGCTCAACTCCATCTAATTCTTTTGCTATCAAGGCTAGTCTACCTGCTATAAATTGAGAAGTATTCTCAGAAATAAAATTTTTATCCTGAGCAGCATCCTGATTATAAATCTGAATCATATTGTCCAGAAAAACCTCTGCTCTTCTCTGTACAGGATCAGTAATAGAAATATTTACTACGCTACTTGTTTTACTAATAGGCTCAACATCAATTCTGCTTTTATAACTCTCGGCAACACTTTCAATCGAATTTAGGAAAATCTTTATGGACTTATAGTGTTCAGAGGTCTTAGCTACAATGTTAATGGTTTTATCTATAACCATAATCCCTAAACTAGTTGGGATTTTTTCACCATAGTTAAATACTTTTTTTGTTGCTAAAATTATGTTTTCACTATCTACTATTTCATTTGTTAATTCAAAAGTATTAGCTGTTAAGGAATTATACCTTAAAACTGATTTAGCATCATTAAATAAATGTGTTTTGCTAATAAAATTAACCCTTATAGGAGAATCCAGATATATATCCCGATCAACAACACTACCTTCTGCTACTAAATTAATATTTAGATTTAATCTTTTTACAGTACTTTCAATAATAGTTCTGGATCTTAATATTTCGATTTCATTATCAACATTATTAACAGATCCTACTCCAATTCCCAAATCTGAAAAAGCTGATAGTTCTGAAAGCATTCCTCCTTTTTTCTCATCTTTAACCAATATGGCGGTAGTAGCTTCATAAATTGGTGTCGAATAACGTAAGTATAGAAAGGCACCTATTAAACAAATCACCACACTTAATAAAAACCATAGCCAATTAATTATATATTTATCTAACTGTTCCCTAAGATTTACCTCTTCGCTTTTATTATCTATCTCATTGTAAAAGTCCTGTGTATGCATTTTTTTATTTAATTTTATTTAAAGATTAGAACAGAAAGTGATATTAAAATAGAAACAGCTGATATTATTACAGACGTATTAGGTCCTACAGCAGAAGCATTTACTTTAGTCCTATTTGGTTCTATATAAACTACATCATTTTGTGCTAAATAATAAAATGGAGAATTTATAAAATCAGCTTTTGTAATATCTACTCTATTATACGATTTAACACCATTAACTTCTCTAATTACCAAAATATTATCTCTCTTGCCATAGATAGTCATGTCTTTTGCCATACTCAAAGCTTCAATCAAAGTAACTCTTTCTGATGTAACGGAATAAGTTCCGGGAATATTGACTTCACCTTGCATGGAAATCTTAAAATTCATTATTCGCATATTGATAATTGGGTTTTTAATATAAACCGCTATCTTATCTTTTAAAAGCTGTAATGCTTCTGTGCGAGTTAATCCTCCTATTTGTAATTTTCCCAAAACAGGAAATTCAATATTTCCATTTTTATCTACCAGGTATGACTGAATTACACTCTGACTTGTAGCGGCTAGTAAATTTGCGTTGTTTTGCGTAGCAACAGTAGTCAAATTAAAAGGAAGTGCAATTTCAGGATCTTCAGCTGAAACAATTATCATTAATAAATCATCCGGTTGAATTTTCACTTCATAAGAATTTGTATTTTGACCCGCTTTAATTGTATCAATATTTTGATAATAAACTATATCTTTTCGTGAAGCACAGGAAAAAAGCAAAAGTATAAGGGATAAAAGACATGTTGTTTTTATAAAAAAAGGTGATTTATATTTCATTAGGATTGTAATTTGACTTAACATATATTAAGATTAAAAATATTGATTATAATTGTGACGTACTGTTTGTTCTTAATTTTCAATAAGCATTTTCTTCTCCCTGAAATATATTGACAACTGTTTTTATTATGATTCTGATATCTAATAAAAGACTCCAGTTTTCAATATACCAAATATCAAATTCTACTCTATTTTCCATATCAAGAACCTTTTTTGTCTCACCTCGAAAACCATTTACCTGAGCCCAACCAGTGATTCCAGGTTTTGCATACTGCCTAACCAAATAATTATTAATCAAATCGGTATATTGTTTTGTATGATTTATCATATGAGGTCTTGGCCCTACAACAGACATATTTCCAAGGAAAACATTAAAAAACTGAGGAAGTTCATCAATAGAAGTTTTACGCATAAAAGCTCCGAACTTAGTGATGCGACTATCCCCTTTACCAGCTTGCTTAGAGTCTGATAAATCATTAACACGCATGCTTCTAAATTTTAAACATGCAAAAGCCTGATTATCTCTTCCTGAACGTTGCTGCTTAAAAAAAACTGGTCCTGGTGATTCTAATTTAATAATCAGTACTAAAATAGGAAATAACCACGGAAATATCAATAAAATTACTGCTAGAGAAAAACAAACATCAAATCCTTTTTTTAATATTCTGTTTACTGTAAATTCTAAAGGTTCACGTCGAAATGTAAGTACAGGTGTATTATCGTGAAATAAAATTTCGACTTTACTTGATTTCGTATAGAGCTGAAAATCCGGAATGAATTTAATTCGCACCATATTATGCTCACAAATTCGTATCAAATTATTTATTACCGAAATATTATCAATATGCAATGCTACATACATTTCATCAACGTTTCTTGCAATAATAAATTCCTCAACATCATTAAAATCACCTACAACTGGTCCCGAAATAAAAGCAAATGGATCGACTTTCTCGTCAAAAAAACCTAGAAAACGATATCCATACGTAAGATTCGTTGATAATGTTTTACGCATTCTTTCGCCTGTATCATTCGCTCCTACAATAATATAACTTTTAAAATTATACCCTTGGGCTCTTATATACATTAAAAGTCTTATAGACAAATAGCGTGATATTATAATTAAAGAAAAGAAAAAGTAATAAAAATAAATTAAACACCATTTTGAAACATCTGTATAATTTAAAAAAACAACAAAGATTGTGATAAAAGCAGAGTGAATAGCGATTTTTTTAATTGTTCTCTTCAATATAGATTCTATAGATTCTATCCTTACAATCCTAAATGAATCATTATATAAAAGCAAAGTAATCCAAACTAAATTACTCAGTAATGAAACTGTTTGAACCTGTGTTAAAAAAAGTTTATCAATACTGCCAAAGCCAGCAACTCCAGATAACAGTATAGATATATTCAATAAGACTAAATCCCAAACTACAAATAAGAGCTTAAAATAACGCGAAAAATTGTGACCAGATAATTTATTTAAAGTTTTCATCTGTGAGAATCTTATATTTTATATTATTTTAAATACTGTGTTAATGCTAAAAATTTTTTCTGAAAAACAGCTTTAAAAGCTGAAAGATTATGATATTTATAAATTTTATAATCTTCAGATAGAACATGAAATACTCTTTTATAGTCAGTACTTAACCCTCCCATTTTCATCTTCACCACATATTCATTCATATAAACAATATTTATTTTGTATTTGAACAGGTATCGTAATAAAAATTCAGTATCAGAAGCTATTTTAAAATCCAAACTATAATAACCGTATTTTTCAATAATTGATTTCTTAATATAGACCGTTGGATGCAATGGTAACCAACCCGATTTTAATTTTTCAAAATTATATTGTCCGCCAATTCTATTTCGAATTATTTTTTCTTCAGCATCATTTGTAACATAAATACCATCTCCATAAACAGCATCAGCATTAGAAGACATTAAAAATGTATTAACTATTTTAGAAACAACACTGTTATCATAAAAAACATCATCAGAGTGCATTAATCCAATAATATCACCGGTTGCTAATTTCAAACCTTTATTAATTGCGTCATACATTCCTTTATCGGGTTCAGAAATATAATGAGCAATTTTATCCGAGTAAGATTCAATAATAGACTGAGTACCATCTGATGAATTACCATCTATGATTATATACTCTATATTTGGATAATCCTGATCTAAAACACTGTTTATAGATTGTTTAATGGTTGCCTTTCTATTGTAGCAAACCGTAATTATAGAGACTTTCATAAGTTTTGTTATCTTAAAATAATTTTGATTATTTTTTTTGTTTGATGAGTTCGCTACTTTTTAAAACAATGAAATATTCATATATAGATTGTAAAGTAGCATAAGTAATACCAGCTGATCCGTCTAAAAAGGCTCTCCTGATAATTACCATGTAGAACCATTTTATTAATGGGCGGCCTGGCATCTTATAAAAAATGCCTTTTTGATGGTATCGTTTTTCTGTAAAGTCAGAACTAAACAAAGCTTTTTTTAAAGAAAAAGATGTGCCTTTTTCCAAATCCTTTACTCTTGTAAGGGCTTCCATATCAGCATAACTCAAGTGGCGTTGAATCCAAAATTTAAAACCTTTACTAAAAGGATAATGGTCTAAGAAACCTTCAACTTTATCCACCGCACCATCTGGTATTGAAACTGGATTTACCAGCCTTTCATAACGCATTTTATTCGGACGAAATAGTCTTAAATAGAAAGGAGACATTTGTGAATATTTCAACCACTTTCCATTCCATGCAAAATCTCTTCGTCTAATTTCATAAGCAACTACTTCAGAATTAGTATCTAATTTAAGATTTTTAATTGCGGAATACAGAGAATCTGAAACTCTTTCGTCTGCATCAATATAAAGTACCCACGGATGTTTGAATTTTATATTTGCTAAACCCCAATTTTGATGTGCTGACCAATTATCAAAACCTCGCTGAGTAATCTTAGCTCCAGCATTTTGGGCAATTGCAACAGTTTGATCATCACTAAAAGAATCAAATACATGAATATCATCGCTCCAGGACACTGATTCCAAACAACCAGGTAAATCTTGCTCTTCGTTTTTAGTAAGTATTAGTATTGATATCATTCCTTAAATAGATTTAAATTCTCTTTTCTTAATAAATTTGGCTGGATTTCCAACGACAACGTCAAACTCATTTGTATTTTTATTCACTATTGATTTTGCCCCAATGACAGAAAATCTACCTAATACAACGCCAGCTAGGATATAACTTCCTGTGGCGACCCAACATCCATCATTGATAATTATAGGTTTTGTTACCATATTAAAATTCAGAGATTCTATAGAATGGCTGCCTGTAATTAAGTATACATCTTTACCAATACAACATTTCTCACCTATTTGTATTTTATTCAAACAATATATCCAAGAGTTCTCTCCTACACTGGACTGATGCCCCATTGTCAAATTCCATGGTAATTCGATATTTGATTTTCTATTAATATTTACTGTTTCTGCTAATTGAGCTCCAAATAAACGTAATAGAATAATTCTTGGTTTTTTGATTTGATTAGGAAAAACTCTAAATATTGTTCTATTAATCAATCTCCAAAGATGAATTTTGATTTTTGTTTTTTTATCAAAAGGTGTTGTTTGTACTGGAGTAAAATCATTGATTGTCATAGATAATTCTTTTTTTAATAAACTTAGCAGGATTTCCACCAACTATGGACCAATCCTCGACATCTTTAAAAACTGCAGCTCTTGCTCCTACAATTGCTCCTTCACCAATTATAACATTTGTCATTATAAATGCTTCTGCTGCAACCCACGCAAAATCTTTTATAACAATAGTACCTGCTACAAAAGGTGTATTTATTGACGTTGTTTCGTGTGTAGCGCTGCATAAATATGTTCTTTGCGAAATAGTGACCTTATTTCCTATAATAGTTTTTCCAAAATGTAATTTAACTTCCGGACCTAATGCCGAATAAGATCCCAATGTCAAATTTTTAGGAGATGGCAACTCTATTGAAGCATGAATAACACAATGATTTCCAATTTTTGCTCCAAAAATTTTTAATAAAAAAATACGCCAGCCATTAAAAAAAGGTAAAGAGAAAGGCTTAAAAAAAAATAAGGAAGTAATACGCCAAATCAACCTATAGATTTTATCTGATTTTGGAATTGTGTCAATATATTTTGGAATTTCAGATTTCATGATTATTATAACTTATTGTTAAAATTAGTTTATAGTAACTGGTTTATTACGTACATTTTTTAATACTTCACCATCCAGCATATTTAAATGCTTTAATTCATCTTCAGCAGAATAAAAACGTTTTCGTAAAAACTTGGCTGGTACTCCTCCAACTATAACAAATGGATCGACATCTTTTGTCACTATTGATCCAGCGGCAACGATACTTCCATCTCCAATTTTAACGCCTGCCATTACAATACTATTTGCCCCAATCCAAACATCTCTACCAATGAATGTTTTTTTTAAGGTTGGTCTCCCAGAAAATGTCGATGGTATACCTGGTATATCATAGTTATGGTCTGCCCCAATTATTTGAACATTTTGCGCCAACATAGTATATCTTCCAATGGTAACACCCGGGTAAATTAAACAGTTATTTCCAACATAAGAATATTCACCCGCCTTTAAATCCTTACTTATATTACATTTTCCGCCTATGTTAAAGGTTTTATGTACACTTTTTAAACCATATATGTATTTAATAAAAAGCCTTTTAAAAAACCTATAAATAAGAGCTAATTCATTACTTTGTTTCAATTTAAAAACAATACTCATCTATATATTTTTAGCATTACACAATACTGATTCAAAAATTTTTAATTGGTAATCTGGATTATAGTAATCATCAATAACCTTATAACAGTTTGTTACTATAGATTGATTTTTGATCGGTTTCGCTAGCAACCAATTTTCAATCACATTTGCCAAATCTTCTAAATTATTATATTCATACAAATCTCCGGTAACTCCTTTATGGATAGATTCTATCTCTGGCATTTGTAAATTCAGGTTATCATGAGAAACAACAGGAGTACCATATGCCAAACTATGAATGGCTGTCAAGCCAATTTCTCCGGGTGTAACACATAGATCGGCATACATTAAAGCTTCACTATTAATTTCTTCGTCATAAATGGCTCCTAAAAAAGAGACGTTTTTTGTTAACTCATTTTGATCAACCTGCTTTTGCAGTTTTTGTCTTTCTTCACCATCGCCAATTATAAGAGTGTTAAAGAAATTTTTATTGTGTTTTAACTTAAGTAAACGCTGGACTTCAATTATCATATCTAAGCGCTTAATGGAATTTAGTCTGCCGATAAAAACAATTACTGGCGTATTTTCTTCGTTGAAATATTTTAACCTGTAATTCCAAATATCTATTTCAGTAATAGCTTTTCTAAATTCGAGACTTTTTTCATAATCTAAAGAATTATATATTATATGAATATTCTCTTTTGGCTTAACCTTATACTTATTCAGTACATTGTAGGCTCGTCTTCCATACAAGAAAAAACCATTTGCTAGTTTATAAAAAACAAATAATTTGAAGTAATCAACAAAAGTAATTTTATCCTTATACACTCCGTGCATCCAATAAAATACTCTTTTTCTTCTTAATCGCGCCACGATAGCAGCAAACCATGTAGAAATATGATATGGCGATCCTAAAAAAATTACAGAATCATAATCACTCTTACGCATCAAAGTAATTAAACCGGATTGCCAAAGTAATTTCTTTTTAAAAAACCATCTGTTTTTAAAAAAAAACCAACGTAATCCGTCATTACTTTCTTTTAAAGAAAAACTCGTATCAATTTTCTTTATTTCAATTTCACTAACTGTTCCTGAATATATAGAAAATTCAATTTTCTTCGATCTCATAAGTTTAGTGAATATCGGTTGTCTGTAAGATGCCAGATAATGATAAACAATTGCCGTCTTATGCATATATATTTATGATTTTTATATAGTTATACTTTACGAACCAGCTTTTTTTCGGAAAAATAAACTTGTTTTGCTTTTAAATTCAATGTAAAAACTAAAAATACAACAGGAATGTGCTTCATATAAAGATATGGATTACCTGAACTAATAGATGCCATTATATTGTATATACATAGTAGAAAAGCAAAAAGTGTAAGAATATTGTTTATTTTGAAATAATTTTTGATTGGAAAAACCAATATTAGCAATACATACATAATAAAACCAAATATGCCCATATCCAGATAAGATTGTAAAAGAGGGTTATCAAGCCATCGGGTCATATAGCCGCCTCCGAAGATGTAATTAAAAAAGTCAAAATTATTATCTATGTAATTATAGGCCCACTCCCTGCTTCTATATCTTGCAATCGCAGAACCGGAAGTATCTCTAATATCTGTATTTCCTAAGATATTAAGCACTCCACTATAGAAATCATATGCAAATTTATCGATGATTTTTTGTAAGGCTTCAATATTAATATAAGCAACCACAAAACCAACAATTATCAATAATAGAATCTTAAAATATTTAAGAACTAAGGCTTTATTTACAGAACCAGTTCGATATAAATACAATATTGCTATGATTATAGCAACGAATACCGGTGTTCTTTTTGTAGACATAAACAGAACGTAAATATCTAATGCAAATACAAGCAATAGTAAAATCTTAACAAATTTATTTTTGAAACGCAAACATAAAATACTAGTGTAATTAATTATTGCACCATTAGCTATTGTAAAGGCTTCAAGAGCATAATCTTGTTGATCTTGTCTTAATTGCCAAGCATCTTCACCAGTTACAAGACCTTTCCAAATAAAATACGCTCCAAGAAATGTACACAATGCTGAAACGTAAAAAGTAAATAATATAATTTTGTCATATGACACATCGTTTTTATTACTGGCTAGCGCAAATACTAGAAAAATAATATAACCATGAAAGCTTATATATTGGAAAGTTAATTTATCAGAAGGTAAGCCATAAATAAGCATTAGTAATTGGAAGGCAACTAAAATCGTGAACCATTTATTATACGATGGTAACTTTCCTAAAAATAAATTCTTATATGATATTATAAGAATCACAGATAAAAACATAAATATCGGTGACCATTTAACAAAAGGAAATAAATAATTGAAATACATGCCTAATGGCACTCCAATAAGAGACAATGCGATCCCCAGATAGGTAAAATTTTCTGCTTTTATCATTAAGGATTAATTCAATAATGGAGAAAAAACGTTCGATATTAAGTTAAATTTCGAACCGTTAATTTTGATGTTATTAGTTTTACCTGATCTAGTTACAACCATCGTACATATTTTTCAATTTAAAATAGATACTCTTTGCAGAAAAATTTAAAAGCATATACTGATAAAGATTTTCGTCATTATTTTCCTTAAGAAGTTTAACAATTTTCTCCCCAATATCATCAATATTATATGGGTTTAAGATCTCTACTGTTTTAATATTTGGATAATATTCAACTGGTCCTTTTAAGTTAGTCATTGCAATATTACATCCGTAAACAGCAGCATCCATAGCCACTATCCCTACTCCTTCATTTGTACTTGGAAGCGCAAAAACTTTTGCCTTTGAGTATATTTCTTTTAATTCTTCATTAGACACAAACCCTAAAACCTTTATATTCGTTGCATTACCGATGGCTTGTTGAATTTTTAAGAATTCAGCATCACTACCTTTATTGCCTGCAAGTACAAGCTTGAAGTTATATTTTTTTGCAGCCTCAACTAATCTAATTACATTTTTTCTATCCTGATAAAGAGAACTTAAATGAAAACAAAAATTTTCTTTTCTTTCTAAAATATTTTGGATATTCTGTGGTGCTTCTACACCATAAGAAAGCGGTATGTTAAAAACTTTTTTCGAATCGATTCCAAAAGATTCTTTATAAAATTTAGCTTCATGTTCGCTTCTGGCACATACTCCTTTTACTAAATGTAGCGCTTTACGCAATGCATAATTATTACTGTATAATCTTAATTTTTCAAAACCATTAAATGTTGCCCACTTATAAATAGAATATGGCTTAGTAGAATCTATAATTGGCGATATAAATATATTTGGATTTTTAAATGATAATGTTTTAACAAAAGTATGTATAGCAGTATCATAACCATAAATATGAATTGCATCAAATGATTTCCAATCATAATGCTCCCATCCGTTTATTAAAATACATTCATCACCAAATTCATTCAAAATGTTACAAGCCGATAATGCCTGGCTTCTTACACCATTTGATCTACCAGATATTACACCAAACTGGTATAAAATAAAAGCAATTTTTCTTTTCCCCATATTAAAAAATATTTTTTTTAAGTAAGAGATCAACAATCTGATCGGCTCCGTAAATAGTCATGTGGTCATCATCAAACATGTAGGGTACTTTGTTTACGGGATCGTAATGCTTAATTTTATTGTCTAAAAATATATTAATATAGTTTTCCGGCGGAACTAGTTTTTTTAAATCATTATTTAATATTACTGATTCTTGATTGACATAAGATTTTCCAAGTTTTCCTTCTAAATTAAATGCAATAACTCTTGGATAATCAATATTGTATTCTTCTCCCTGCCCCATGACGAGAACTTTTTTTATTCCCATTTTTTTCAACTCATTAATTGTAGCATTAACATCATTAACTAATTCTTCATTAGAAGTATATCCCGCTGAATTAGGATAATTCATCCAATTACATGAAAGTAAGACCACATCAATATTACTTTTATGCTCTACAATAAATTTATTAAATATGCTTTTAAATTGTCCAGTTGCTCTTTTCTCTCCCTTTGCATTGATCAACGGAAAACTGCCAACAACTGTATGTTCCATAAAATTAAATTTTGTACTATCTAACTTTTTTCTAAAAGAAAGGGAAAATTGCCCGGCATGACTATCACCCAACAATAAAATATTTTTCTTTTTTATGTTTATACATAAACATTTTTTATAATCTACCTTACTAACATTATGACATACACCAGAATGAAATTGCTTTCTCCTATTTTCATCATAATGATCTTTATATTCTGAAAGTAAGACTGCGTCTTTAGAAAACAAGTATTTATTTGGAGTCCCAAAAATTCCGATCAGAGAGATAAGAATAACAAATGAAGAGCCTATAATCATCTTTTTCAAAGAGACAAGTTTAGACCTTTTTTCAATAAGCTCATAAGATAAGCTAGCTAATAGCAAAGAAATAACGATCAATAATGCTGTTACTTCAACACCTTTATAGTCAAAGTATCTAGCTATAACACATATAGGCCAATGCCACAAATACCAAGAGTAAGAAATATTTCCTATATACTGTATGATTGAATTTTTATAAAAATTATATTCTTTATTTAAAGCAATCACCAAGAAAGTACCAATTACGGGTAAAAGTGTTAACGAGGAAGGCCATGCATAAGTTTCGTTTAAACAAACGATACTAATCGCTATGACGATAATACTCAGACCAATCAATATATTTTTAAAAAAATCTGATATTTTATTTTCAAAAAAATCTTTGTATAGAAATGCCATCCCGCCAAACATCATTTCCCAGGCTCTATGAGTAAATGAAAAAAAGCTGATTTTGCTATAAGAAGATGGCAAAAAATTATTAAAAACAATTACCAAAAGAAAAGAAAACAAAGTAATGGCCAGAAATATGGCATTAAATTCCTTTTTTCGCTTAAGATAGAACTTCTTTAATAGTACTAAAAAAAGTGGATAAATTATGTAAAACTGCCATTCTACAGAAAGTGACCAAGTATGTAATAATATGTTGGTTTGTGAAGATGCATCAAAATAATCTGAATTAAATAAGTAATAATAATTTGATAAAAACAAACCTGAGAAAAATGTGTATACAGAGACCTGCTTTAAATCTACAGGAAAGTAAATAAAAAATGTTATTATTAAAACACAGAGCATCATTACTGCTAGTGCAGGAACAATTCTTTCGAAACGTCTTATATAAAAATCTTTAATAGAGAAAAAATCTTTATCAAAGCCCTTTAAAATTATACTGGTCATAAGAAAACCACTTATCACAAAGAAAATATCAACCCCAATAAAACCACCTTGAAAAAACGGTATTTTATAATGAAAAAAAACTACTATAAAAACGGCTAATGCTCTTAGGAATCCAATATCATATCTAAATCTCATTTACTTATTTATTACTTTATTTAATCAATTTTTATAGAATCCTTTTATCAATTTAAAGCTGATTAGCAAATTTTGGTAATACACTAAATGGAGCTACAGCAATAAGTTTGTCCTGTATAGTTTTTAAATCCATGTTAATATTAGCCTTGTCAAGATTTCTTTTAACATTTTCTATTTCACTATCTACATCAAACGAATCACTCTCTTTTAAAGGAAATGGTGCATATTCATCAATACCAACAGAAGAAAAATAATCTAAGAATTTAATATTTTCACCATGCCATTTTATTTTAGGATATTCATACCACAAAGCTGGGATTTTATAGGCATGGGCAACAATAACACCATGAAGAGATGAAGAAATGATAGTTTCGCAGCTGGCAAAATCATCAATTATCGATTCGACATCACCAATTAAGTTTATTACTTTTATGCCGAATTTATCTTCAAAATGAGCAAAATGCTCAAATTGCGTATGATGGGGAACCAATCCTAATTTATATTTTTTTGTCAAAGTCACCGGATATACTAACGGCAAAAGTAAAGCCGGATCACCAAAAACTTCAGGATAATTATATCCCAATTCTTTTAATCTATTCTGAGTATATTTACCTCTAACAGCTAAAAATGTTCCATTGTCAACTTTTTCATTTGCAAATAAAATACCACTTCCCCAAACTATTCGTTTTCCACTTCCCCAGCCAATTATACTACCAACAGATATGATATACTTCCCATTTAGGAATAGTGTCTTTAAAACAGATTTAAATATATTTATACTGTGATATTTATAAAAAACTGCTTTTATATAAGCAAGGATTAACTTAATTGAGCTTCTTGGTATAGGTACTTGATAAACTTCTTTGCCTGAGAGTTTTTGTATGATATAAGGTCCTAACTCATCGCCAAAATTTCCAAATTTTCCTTTTTTATTAAACCAATATAAATAAATTTTACTCATTTTCTCTTTTAATATATTTTAAGTATTATAACAATTTTATTTTTTTTCTTTAAGCTAATATTATAAGTTTCATCTTCTTAAAAAAAGCTTTTTTATAGGAGCTCCAAAAAGATCTTTCTCAAATTTATTCATACTGAATATCCAGAAAAGTGGTATATAAACAATGCTAAAAAGTACTATGCCTAAAAACAAATCCATAATTGTATTTATAATAAACAAAGTAGATAAATAATATACAGACACGCCTAAAATTAAAGGAACAATAGACATTTTAGCAATCTCTTTCCAGAAGTAAGGAATATCAATTTTTTGTTTTTTGTAATAGTAAATGTTCATTATTACAATTTGCCCTAAAAACAAACCTGATGAAATTCCTATTCCCACACCAATTCCGCCATATTTTTTCGCAAGTAAAAATTGCAATCCAAGGCTACAAAAAGCAATCCAGATATAAAGTAATGATCTAAATTTCATTTGGTTTCGAGCTTGCAGAATAGTAATCCCAACTGTTTGTATTAATGGTACTGTCAAGGGAATAAAAAACAATAATGTTATTATATACGCCTCAACATAGCTTTTACCCGCCCACAGAACAACAAATTGTTGCCCGAAAATAATGAAACCAACCAAAACAAATGAAATAATAATAAATTGAATTCTTCCGGTCTTTATAAACAAATCTGAAATGGTTTTTTCAGATTGTCCTTCGGTAATCATTTTTGTGATTTTAGGTAAAAACACATTTGCAATCGAAGCCGAAAAGCTCATATACATATTTTGCAGTGAAATAGCGATTGAAAAGATAGCAATGGCGGCCGTACCAACATACATACCCAATATAAATTGCCCTGTACCCCAATAAATACGATCCATAATCATACTTAAGAAGATATAAAATGAATACAATGCAACCTCTTTTAAGAAACTCCAATCAACTTTCTTGTAGTATATTTTTATTTTTATTTTATATCTACAATAGAAATAATTAATCAACAATGTCAATAAATTAAAAATGGTCGTGACAACCACAATAGCGATTGCCTTATAACCAATCGTTAACAATAGGATCATAACCCCTGTGTTGAGTATTATTCGAACAATCTGGATAATTCTTTGAAAAATAAAGTCTTCATAAGCAGTAATAATAGCACCAAAAATGCTTAATGGAAACGTAAAAGCTATATTAAATACCATTAAAAGCATCATAATCTTAGCCTTGCCCAGTTCCTCAATCGTCATTGTTTTACCAAACATAGAATCTACATTATAGTATAAACACAATCCTGCAATGAAGGCAATTACTCCAATAATTGAATATAGAATTATAAACATTCCAAACATGGAAAACTGCTCATCTAATTTGCCCTGAGCCCTAAATTTAGAAGTATACCTGATAATTGCATTTCCAAACCCAAAATCAAGTATCGTTAAATACGCTATAACCGAAGCTACTAAAGAATACAAACCATATTCACTTTGCCCCATCATACGTAGCATAAATGGAGTATATGCTAGTCCTACTATATTATTTAGTATTAGTACAACATAAGATAATAATGCACCAACCTTTAATTGATTTACTGCCATAGATAAATACCGAAGATTAAAACAACTCCAAATAAAATACTTTTTCGGTAATCAGACTATTCAAAATAGTTTAACGTTCTATAGCCACCATCTTTTAAGTATTGATCCTTCTGCATTAGCTTTAAATCGCTTTGCATCATATCCTTTACAAGACTTTGCAAATCATATTTACACTCCCAGCCCAATTTGGTTTTTGCTTTTGTAGGATCTCCAATTAACAAATCAACTTCTGTAGGTCTAAAATATTTAGGATCAACAGCAAGTACTTCCTTGCCTATCTCTATTTGAAATTCAGGATTATTACATGCTTTTACATATCCTTTTTCTTCTGCTCCTTCTCCTTTAAATTCAAGTTCTACACCTACTTCGGCAAAACTCATACGTACAAAATCTCTTACTGCCGTAGTTTTACCTGTTGCAATTACCCAATCTTCTGGTTCATCAGCCTGCAGAATCATCCACATCATGCGAACATAATCCTTGGCATGTCCCCAATCTCGTTTTGCATCCAAATTTCCAAGATATAATTTATCCTGTAACCCTAATGCAATTCTGGCTGTAGCTCTTGTAATTTTTCTCGTTACAAAAGTTTCTCCACGAATTGGAGATTCATGATTAAATAGAATACCATTACAGGCATACATACCATAAGCCTCACGATAATTTACTGTAATCCAAAAAGCATACATTTTAGCTACTGCATAAGGCGAACGTGGGTAAAAAGGCGTTTTTTCAGATTGAGGTACTTCCTGAACTTTTCCGTATAGTTCAGATGTTGAAGCCTGATAAATACGAACCTTTTTTTCCATTCCTAATAAACGAACAGCATCTAAAATTCGTAACGTTCCTAATCCGTCAGCATTTCCGGTATATTCAGGTGTTTCAAAAGAAACGGCTACGTGGCTCATTGCCGCCAAATTGTAAATTTCATCCGGTTGAATTTCCTTTATCAAACGAATTAAATTCGTACTATCAGTCATATCGCCATAATGCAAATAAAAATTGCGGTGGTCTACATGTGGATCCTGATATAAATGATCAATACGATCAGTATTAAATAATGAAGAACGTCTTTTTAGTCCATGAACTTTATATCCTTTTTTTAATAAAAACTCACTTAAATAAGCGCCGTCCTGCCCTGTTACTCCTGTAATAAATGCTACTTTCATATTTTTCTATATCAAACGATTTTAAATCTATTTAATCTATTATAATTTTACTTGTTTAAAATTTTCCGTGTTTTCTAAAAACCAATTGTATGTCTTTTGAATTCCCTCTTTTAAATCAACCTGATGTTTCCATCCCAATTCATGCATTTTAGAAACATCCATTAATTTTCTTGGTGTCCCGTCTGGTTTGGTGGAATCCCAAATAATTTCTCCTTTGTGACCTGTAATTTCCTGAATTATTTCTGCTAATTCCTTAATTGTCAAATCTTCGCCTGTCCCAACATTATATAAATAATCCGGCAATTTATTTTCTAAGGCAAAAACTACTGCTTTGGCCATATCGTCTACAAATAAAAATTCACGCATCGGTAAACCACTTCCCCAAAGGGTTACCGGTGCGTGATTATTTTCTTTTGCTTCATGAAATTTCCTTATCATGGCAGGCAAAACATGAGAAGTGTTTAAATCAAAGTTATCATATGTGCCATACAAATTTGTGGGCATAAGACTTACATAATCCTTCCCGAATTGATTTCTAATTGCCTGGCATGTTTTTACCCCTGTAATTTTCGCAATAGCGTACCACTCATTTGTTGGCTCAAGAGTATCTGTAAGCAGGTACTCTTCCTTTAATGGTTGTGGAGCTAATTTTGGATAAATACAAGAACTGCCTAGAAAAATAAATTTATCAACGTCATTTTGTAATGCAGAGTCAATTAAATTATTCTGAATTTGCATATTCTCCATAATAAATTGATATGGAAAATCATTGTTTGCTAAAATTCCGCCAACACGTGCCGCAGCATCAATAATAACTTCAGGATTTTCTTTTTGGATGAAATCGCGAACTGCTTGTTGATTTCTAAGATCTAATTCTTTACTCGAAGCACCAATTAAATTACTAAATCCATTTTCTGATAAAGTTCTCCAGATGGCACTTCCGACCATACCTTTATGGCCTGCAATATAAATTTTCGTGTTTTTATTCATTCGTCTATTTCAAAAATTATTTAGCGATTGATAATTCTCTAAAAGCCACTTCCTTTCGCAAGCCACTACTAGAAAAACGATGATCGCGTACATTATAAAATAATTCAATCCCTTTTTCTTCACAATAAGTACGTCCGGTAAAATCCTTTTCTTTGTACTCATCACCTAAGATTCTAACATCAATTTTAAAGGATGTTAAGATGTCATTTAAATCTTGTTCGGTTGCGTAGGGAACTATTTCATCTACAAATTTACAACCTTTTAGCTGTATATATCTCTCAACAACTGTTTGTGTTGGACGATTCTTTTCCGGGCGATCCAACGTTGGATCCGTCTGCAAACCTACAATCAAATAGTCACATTGCTGTTTAGCTTCTTCCAGCATTTTAATATGACCGGCATGCAATAAATCAAAAGCACTAAAGGTGATTCCTACTTTCATAATTTTACATTTTTTAGTTAATAGAATTTTAATTACACATAACCTTTTTGTACAGCTTCGCTATTCCAACTCACATTTTGTCATGAGTTAGAAATTGTAAGAAGACACAAAAAATAATGACAATCTTCAAATAATAGATGTCAATTTACTTAAAATCAAATAAATAATTCAATTCTATGACTAATATACGTATTATTTTCTTGTAAAAATAATACATGAATATTGCTACAAAAAATCAAAATGAAGGAAATGCCTTATTTTGATATATTAAAAACGTAATATTTTTATTTATCATAATTTTACCTAAAAAAAAATACACTATAAATAAAAAACATCGTATTCTTACAAACTGAAAAAAAATAAAAAAATTATAATTATTTTGCATTTATATTTAAAATAAAAAGTAGAAACCTAGTAATGAAAACATTAACATTCTATTTATTTTTGATTTTTACATCGACAAACGGTCAAATTATCGGATGTATGGACTCTTTTTCCAAGAATTACAATCCTATGGCTGTAGAAAATGACGGAAGTTGTTTGTATAAAAGTCTAAAAATACGATCTCAATACTCTATTAAACTAAGCGATTCGATAAGAGAAACATCAGGAATAATTGCTTTCGATAATTTATTATGGACGCATAATGATGACCATGACAAAACAATTTACGGCTTAGATTCTTTAGGAAAAATTAAGAAGAAAGTTGTTTTGGACAAAGTTGTGAATCATGACTGGGAAGAAATATCACAAGACAGCTCATATTTATATATTGGTGATTTTGGTAATAATTATTCCGGAAACCGAACTGATTTACATATTTTAAAAATAGAAAAAAAATCGTTTTTAGAAGGAACTCCAATTATCGAAACTATTTCATTTAAGTATTCAGACCAGAGTGATTTCAGTTTAAAAAAACATAATGTAACAAATTTTGATTGTGAAGCTTTTATCGTTTCAAAAGACAGTATTTACTTGTTTACCAAACAATGGGAATCTACAAAAACCAGCATTTATGCTTTACCAAAACAATCAGGAAATTATATTGCACAATTCAAAGATAGTCTCGACATTAAAGGATTAGTAACCGGAGCCACTTATATAGAGGATAAAAAATTGATTGCGCTTTGCGGATATTCAAAAATGGGGAAATCATTTTTATACTTATTATATGATTTTAAAAATCATGATTTTCTATCCGGTAATAAGAGAAAAATTGAGCTTCAACTTTCTTTTCATCAAATCGAAGGGATTACCACAAAAGATGGTTTACATTATTTCTTAACAAATGAATCTTTGATTCGAAAACCTGTTCTAAATACGCCACAGCAAATTCATTATTTTGACTTAAGTCCAATATTGAATTCCTATCTCCATAAATAATTCGCAAATCGAGATATAATAACTTACTTTTGCAAAAAAGTTCTGTTTTGTAAAACATTCAGGACTTATAATTTATAACTCATATTTTACAAAGTGAATTACTTATCTGTCGAAAATATCTCGAAGTCTTTTGGTGAAAGAACCTTATTTGACAACATCTCATTTGGTATCAATAAAGACCAAAAAATAGCTTTTATTGCCAAAAATGGTTCTGGAAAAACAACTATTATGAGTATTATTAATGGTTTGGATGAACCAGATACAGGACAAGTTGTTTTGAGAAAAGGAATTAGAATGGCATTTCTTTCTCAGGATAATAATTTGCAGGAAGAACTGACGATTGAAGAAAGCATTTTTGCTTCAGATAATGAAACTTTAAAAGTAATCGAAGCTTACGAAAAAGCGCTTGAAAACCCAGATGACGAAGAAGCATATCAAAAAGCTTTTGACGGAATGGATCAGCATAATGCATGGGATTTTGAAACGCAATACAAGCAAATTTTATTTAAATTAAAACTGGAAGATTTTAAACTTAAAGTAAAAAATCTTTCTGGTGGACAAAAGAAACGTCTTTCATTGGCGATTATCTTAATTAATCGTCCGGATCTATTGATTCTGGATGAGCCGACCAACCACTTAGATCTCGAAATGATCGAGTGGCTTGAAAGTTATTTTGCAAAAGAAAACATTACGCTGTTTATGGTTACGCACGACCGTTTCTTTTTAGAGCGCGTTTGTAATGAAATCATTGAATTGGACAACGGAAAACTATACCAATACAAAGGAAATTATTCTTATTATTTAGAGAAAAAAGAAGAACGAATTGCTTCTGAAAATGCAAGTGTCGACAAAGCTAAAAACTTATTTGTTAAGGAATTAGAATGGATGCGCCGTCAGCCGAAAGCGAGAACGACAAAATCTAAATCGCGTCAGGATGATTTTTATGTAATTAAAGAAAAAGCGCAAAGTCGCCGTCTTGAAAACAAAGTAGAGCTTGAAATTAATATGGAACGTATGGGAAGCAAGATTATCGAGCTTCACAAAATCTCAAAAAAATTCAAAGATCACGTTATTCTGGATAATTTTAGTTTCGATTTTCAGCGTGGAGAACGTATCGGAATTATCGGTAAAAACGGAACCGGAAAATCTACTTTTTTAAATCTGCTTACCGGAACAATTCCTCTTGACAGCGGAAGAGTTGTAAAAGGTGAAACTATAAAAGTGGGCTATTATACGCAAAGTGGAATCAACCCGAAACCAAATCAGCGTGTAATTGATATCATTAAGGAATACGGAGAATTTATTCCGCTTGCAAAAGGTCGAATGATTTCTGCTTCACAATTGTTGGAGCGTTTTCTATTTGATGCTAAAAAACAATACGATTTTGTCGAAAAATTAAGCGGAGGAGAATTAAAACGCTTGTATTTATGTACAGTTTTAATTCAGAATCCAAACTTTTTAATTCTTGATGAGCCTACAAACGATTTGGATATTGTAACGCTAAACGTTCTGGAGAGTTTTCTTTTAGATTATCCGGGCTGTTTACTAGTTGTTTCCCACGACCGTTATTTTATGGATAAAATTGTCGATCATTTATTTGTTTTCAGAGGAAATGGTGAAATTGAAAGTTTTCCAGGAAACTATTCTGACTTTAGAGCTTATGAAGATAGTGCCGATGTTGCTCAAAAAGAAGAAAACAAAGCTGAAAAGAAAGATTGGAAACAAAACAATCCAACTGGAAATTTAACTTTCAACGAACAAAAAGAATATCAAAAACTGGAAAGAGAAATTAAAGATTTAGAAATCGAAAAGACTAAAATCGAACAATTATTCTCTGATGGAAAAGTGGCAGATGCCGATATTGAGAAAAAAGCAAACGAATTGCAAAATATTATCAATAAAATAGATCAGAAAGAAGAGCGTTGGTTTGAATTATCAGCTAAAATTGAGGGATAAGATCCACAGAGATGCACAAAGAAAAACACAGAGTTACACTAAACTTTATTTTTTCTTTGTGAATCTTCTCTTTTCTTTGTGAACCTTTGTGAAATAAATCATGTTGCACATCATAAAATCATACTTAAAATTTCTTTGGCATTCTAAAAACGAACATGCCGTTCATTCGCCGTTTGTATTTAATTTATTGACGAAATGTTTTTATGATAAAAAATCGAAACCAGAATATTCTATTTTAAAAAACTATCGAAAATCACTTTTACAAAATAAAAACTTCATAGAAGTTACCGATTTTGGCGCTGGTTCAAGAGTTTTTAAATCGAATAAAAGACAGATTTCAAAAATTGCATCAACTGCCGGAATTTCTTCAAAACGAGCAGAATTATTATTCCGCGTAACTCGTTATTTTGAACCTAAAAATATTCTTGAAATAGGAACTTCATTAGGTTTAGCAACTTCTGCCCTCGCATTAGGTTATCCAAAAGCCAAACTAATTACACTTGAAGGTTGTCCGGAAACTGCAAATGTTGCTAAAAATCAATTAACTGAATTTGATTGCAAAAATGTTGAAAACGTAGTTACAGAATTTGAAAGCTATTTTGAAGATCTGCAACTGAGACTGAAAACTGAGACTGAGAATTTCAATTTAATATACTTCGACGGTAATCATTCTAAAAAAGCAACTTTAGCCTACTTTGAACTTTTATTACCAACAATAGACAATGATTCTGTTTGGATATTTGATGACATTCATTGGTCCGCAGAAATGGAAGAAGCCTGGGAAATCATAAAAAATCATTCAAAAGTAATTGTAACCATTGATACTTTTCAGTGGGGATTTGTTTTCTTTAGAAGGGAACAGAAAAAAGAGCATTTTACAATTAGGGCATAAAAAAATGACAACTATTTCGGCTATTATTTATATTAATATTTTTTTACTTTTGAAGATTATTATTTATTCATAAAAATATAATTACGATTCACATGATTTCAAAAAACAATAGAAAAAAAGTTTTTTCTTATTCTCAAGAAACAACAAAAGAACCTTATTTTACAGTATTGTTCTTATTTTTTACAGCTTTATTGCAAGCTCAGTTTTCGGCAAATACCGCATTACCTAATCTTAATACATTCTCAAATGGTTTTGAACTTTACACAACAGCTAGTTTAAATGCACCAACAAATTACGGAACTGTATTAGGACTTAGCTACATCTCAGAAGGAGGATCAGACTGGAGAACCCAACTGGCATTTGGTACCGAAAATGAATTATATTATCGCCAATCAACAAATAATTCAGGGACCGTATGGACAGGATGGAATAAAATATTTCATTCAGGAAATTTAAATAATAGCAGTGTAGATTTTCACGCAAACCATTTAACAACAAAAGAATTAGCAATCTATAGTAATGAAAGCCTTGATGGATGGGGCATTTCACATATTTATTGGAAGGGTCACTCACTAATCATGGGATCTCCAAAAGTAGCCTATGCACATAATAGTTTAATATTAAGACCCGGCGGATCAGCTAATGGATTTTTAGATAATACATTTGAAATTGATGTTGCACATGGAATTGATAATTACGAAACACGTATACGCTTTTCTGGCTCAGGCAATTCCTTTATAAATTCAGGAAATGTTGGAATTGGAACTATCAATCCCAAAAATAAACTAGATGTAAAAGGTACTATTCATTCACAGGAAGTAAAAGTTGATATGAATAACTGGTCTGATTTTGTTTTCAAAAAGGATTATGCTTTACCAACACTAAGTGAAGTTGAAAAACATATTAATAAAAATGGTCATTTGGAGAATATTCCAAGCGAAAAAGAAGTTTTAAAAAATGGAATAAGTTTAGGAGAAATGGACGCCAAACTTCTACAAAAAATTGAAGAATTGACATTATATATTATAGATTTAAATAAAAAACTTGAGCAACAAAATCAAGAATTAAATACAATTAAAAAGGAGTTACAAAATAAGTAAGATTTAAGACTTTTATAAAAAAATGGCAACCATTTCTGATTGCCATTTTTCAAATCGAATTTAAACTAATAACCTATTTTTTAGCTGCTGCTGTTTCTTCAGATTTTGCCCCCATTCTGTTAACAGTATACATTGGGGCAAATTTTATTTTTAAACCGGCAATTTTTCTGTTATCTTCAGATGAAAGTCCTTCTTTTTCAACGGTATTTTTACGGCTGTCAAGCGCTTCATACATCAATTTAATTTCATCCCAGTCTTCACGAGAATAACTGTCTTTATTATCTTCTACAGTATGTACAAATTGTTGATATACACTATGAATATTTTGAGCATTTACCCAGGCAAAACTCATGTCGTCACCAATTTTTCCTTCACCAAACAACGCATTACGTAATTGTTGTTTTGCACTTACAGGAGGTGCGAGAGTTGCTGCCATTCCGGTTTTAAATTCTTCATATTTCATTTTACTGGCATTTATTCTTTCCGTCTCAGCTGCATTGTCTTTAATGTCTGCAAGAGCCAATTGTGCATTTTCTGCTCTTCTGTTGTATTCAGCTTCAACATCTTTCCAATCGGCTTTTAAATCATCTGCCGCCACATTTTTTACTGAATCTACATATGTTACATATGAGTCGATTGTTTTTTTAGCCTGTTCCTGTTTTTCATCTTTACATGACGCAAAACCTAGTGCAATTAATGCAATTCCTGATACAATTTGTATATTTTTCATAATTTTGATTTTAAAAGTTATTACAACAAATATAGTTAAATATTTGAATTATTATACATAATTATTAAAAAATTAATACTTAAAATAAAAATAATTTAATATAAAATGAAAAATATGATAATTATATAAAAACAATCTAAAATCATATAACAACATTTTCTTGTATTGGATTATACTTTTTAAAAAAGAAATAATAAGTAAGCTCATAAGTTATTTTGCTGGTTTCAATTCCTGTAACAAAAATCAATTAAATACTACTTATATATTATTGAAAAGTGTTTTGTACTTTTAAATCCAAAATTGTAAAACGAAATGGCAAATCCATTAATTAAAATAACAGACATTAAACGAGATTTTGTACTTGGTAATGAAATTGTTTATGTTCTGAAAGGAATTAATTTAGAGATCAACAAGGGAGAATATGTAGCTTTAATGGGACCATCCGGATCCGGAAAATCAACTTTAATGAATTTATTAGGTTGTTTGGATACTCCAACTTCAGGACATTATGTTTTGAACGGAAAAGATGTAAGCAAAATGAAAGATGATGAATTGGCCGGAATTCGAAATAAAGAAATTGGATTTGTATTTCAGACTTTCAATCTTTTACCAAGAACTACGGCTTTAGATAATGTTGCTTTGCCAATGATATATGCCGGACATTCAAAATCAGAACGTACTATACGAGCTGAAGAAGTATTGAAACAAGTAAATCTAGCTGACAGGATGGATCATCAGCCTAATCAACTTTCGGGAGGTCAACGTCAGCGTGTTGCTATTGCCCGCGCTTTGGTAAACAAACCTTCTATTATATTAGCCGATGAGCCAACCGGAAACTTAGACAGTAAAACTTCTGTAGAAATTATGAAGCTTTTTGGCGACATTCACGCACAGGGAAACACCGTAATTCTTGTAACGCACGAAGAAGATATTGCTGCTTACGCACACCGCGTAATCCGTTTACGAGATGGCTTAATTGAAAGCGACACCACTAAATAATTTTAGATTGCTGATTTTAGATTATTTCCTAAATCTAAAATTTAAAATCCAACATTTCAATCTAAAATCATAAATCTACAATAAAAATGAAAGTATATACAAAAACAGGAGATAAAGGAACAACAGCTCTTTTTGGAGGCACACGTGTTCCTAAAGATCATATCAGAATTGATAGTTATGGAACCGTTGACGAATTAAACTCTTATATAGGTCTCATTCGTGATCAGGAAATAGACAAGCATTATAAAGATATTTTAATCGAAATCCAGGATCGACTTTTTACAGTTGGTGCTATTTTGGCAACTCCTCAAGAAAAAGAGGTTTTAAAGAATGGAGAACTTCGATTAAAAAACCTTGGAATAATTGATACTGATATTGAATTATTAGAAAATGAAATTGATAAAATGGAAGAAAGTCTTCCTCAAATGACTCATTTTGTTTTGCCGGGCGGACATCCAACCGTGTCACATTGTCATATAGCGCGCTGCATATGCCGTCGTGCAGAGCGTTTGGCAGTTCATTTAAGTCATAATGAACACGTTCCTGAAATCGCAATCATGTACTTAAACCGACTTTCTGACTACCTTTTTGTCTTGGCACGGAAGTTGTCGTTTGACTTAAAAGCGGATGAAGTAAAGTGGATACCAAGAAAATAAATTTTCTTAAAATTCCAATTTTTGAAATCCCAAATTCCAATTAAAAGAAATTAAAATTCTTTTAATTTTAAGATCACAAATTACAGTTCCAAATATTGGAATTTGGAATTTAAATACTGATATTTCAAGAATATTTTTGGAATTTGGAGTTTAAATATTGGAATTTAACAAGAGACGTTCTTAAATTTTACTAAAATAAATCAAAATTTACTTGTCTTTTTCAGTAAAAAATTTATTTTTGCACAAACTAAACAAGATAACAGATGTATTGGACATTAGAATTAGCATCTTATTTAAGTGATGCACCATGGCCTGCTAACAAAGACGAACTTATTGACTACGCTATTAGAGCTGGTGCTCCGTTAGAAGTAGTAGAGAATCTTCAATCTATCGAGGACGAAGGTGAGATATACGAATCAATGGAAGAAATTTGGCCTGATTATCCAACAGACGAAGATTATCTTTGGAATGAGGATGAATATTAAAAAATAAACCAAAGGAAAAAGTCTCATCACAGAGGCTTTTTTTTTGGTTCTAAATACAACATTTACATATAATAGAAATACAATAAATCATGAGTTTCATAAACAGTATTATAAAAGTCTTTGTAGGTGATAAATCACAGAAAGATGTCAAAGCTTTACAACCTTATTTAAACAAAATTAAGACATTCGAAACTAGCTTAATGAGTTTGTCTCACGACGAATTAAGAGCCAGAACCGCATATTTTAAGGAAAAGATAAAAGAAGCCAGAGCTGATAAAGATGCTAAAATTGCTTCGCTTAAAGCAGAAGTAGAAAACATCGAAGACATCGATAAAAGAGAAGATCTTTATGATGCAATAGATGCTCTTGAAAAAGAAGCTTATGAAATTTCAGAAAAAACTTTATTGGAAATTCTTCCTGAAGCATTTTCTGTTGTTAAAGAAACGGCACGTCGTTTTAAAGACAATTCTTTTATTGAAGTTACTGCAACTGCAAAAGACCGCGAACTTTCGGCTACTAAAACATACATCACTATTGAGGGTGATAAAGCAACATGGGCCAATAAATGGAATGCTGCCGGTAAAGAAATTACATGGGACATGATTCATTATGATGTTCAGTTAATTGGTGGTATGGTTTTGCACGAAGGTAAAGTTGCCGAAATGCAAACAGGTGAAGGTAAAACTTTGGTTGCTACACTTCCGTTATATTTAAATGCTTTAACCGGAAACGGAGTTCACTTAGTAACTGTGAATGACTATTTGGCAAAACGTGATAGTACATGGAAAGCGCCTTTATTCGAATTTCATGGTTTAACTGTTGATTGTATCGATAATCACCAGCCAAGTACAGAACAAAGAAAAAAAGCATACGATGCTGATATCACTTACGGAACCAACAACGAATTTGGTTTTGACTACTTAAGAGATAACATGGCACATTCGCCAAGTGATCTTGTACAAAGAAAACATAACTACGCTATTGTTGATGAGGTCGATTCTGTATTAATTGATGATGCAAGAACACCACTTATTATTTCAGGACCGGTTCCTCAGGGAGATCGTCATGAGTTTAATGAGCTGAAACCAAAAATCGAAAACTTAGTAGCACAACAACGTCAGTTAGCAAATGGTTTCTTAGCCGAAGCTAAAAAATTAATCAAAGAAGGAAACACTAAAGAAGGTGGATTCTTATTATTGAGAGCTTACAGAAGTTTGCCTAAAAATAAAGCATTAATTAAATTTTTGAGTGAAGAAGGAATCAAACAATTGCTTCAAAAAACCGAAAATCAATACATGCAGGATAACAATCGCGAAATGCACAAAGTTGATGAAGCTTTGTATTTTGTAATTGAAGAAAAAAACAATCAGGTTGAATTGACTGATAATGGTATTCAATACCTTTCTGGAGATACTGATGCTGACTTTTTCGTACTTCCGGATATCGGAACTGAAATTGCTGCTATTGAAAAACAAAAATTAGATAAAGACGCGGAAGCGGAAGCAAGAGAAAGATTATTCCAGGATTTTGGAGTAAAAAGCGAGCGTATTCATACTCTTACTCAACTTTTAAAAGCATACGCTCTTTTTGAAAAAGATGTAGAGTATGTAATCATGGACAACAAAATTATGATTGTCGATGAACAAACAGGTCGTATCATGGATGGTCGTCGTTATTCTGACGGTTTACACCAGGCGATTGAGGCTAAAGAAAATGTAAAAATCGAAGCTGCTACACAAACTTTTGCAACTGTTACATTACAGAATTATTTCAGAATGTACAGCAAATTGGGTGGTATGACTGGTACAGCCGTTACAGAAGCTGGCGAGTTGTGGCAGATTTATAAATTGGATGTTGTTGAAATTCCAACCAACCGTCCGATGTCAAGACAAGACAAAGAAGATTATATCTACAAAACGACACGTGAAAAATTCAATGCTGTAATTGAAGATGTAACTGAATTATCAAACGCAGGAAGACCAGTTTTAATTGGTACAACTTCTGTAGAGATTTCAGAATTATTAAGCCGTATGTTGAAAATGAGAGGCGTTACCCATAACGTTTTGAATGCTAAAATGCACAAACAAGAGGCACAAATCGTTGAAGAAGCTGGTAAAGCCGGTGTTGTAACTATTGCTACAAACATGGCTGGTCGTGGTACCGATATTAAATTATCTCCAGAAGTAAAAGCTGCCGGAGGTTTAGCAATCGTGGGTACAGAACGTCATGATTCTCGTCGTGTTGACAGACAGTTACGTGGTCGTGCAGGACGTCAGGGAGATCCGGGAAGTTCTCAATTTTACGTTTCTCTTGAAGACAACTTAATGCGTTTATTTGGTTCTGAAAGAGTGGCAAAAGTAATGGATAGAATGGGATTACAGGAAGGTGAAGTTATTCAGCATTCTATGATGACCAAATCTATTGAGCGTGCTCAGAAAAAAGTAGAAGAAAATAACTTTGGTGTTCGTAAACGTTTATTAGAATATGATGACGTTATGAACTCGCAACGTGAAGTAGTTTACAAACGTCGCCGTCATGCATTGTTTGGTGAGCGTTTAAAACTGGATATTGCCAATATGCTTTATGATACTTGCGAATTAATCGTAAGCAACAATAAAGCAGCAAACGATTTTAAAACTTTTGATTTTGATTTGATTCGTTATTTCGGAATTACTTCTCCAATTTCTGAAGCTGATTTTACGAAATTATCAGATGTCGAAATCACAGGAAAAGTATATAAGGAAGCTCTGGCTTTTTACACTGAAAAAACAGAAAGAAGTGCAAGAGAAGCTTTCCCTATCATTAGAGGAGTTTACGAAGAGCCAAACAATCATTTTGAGCGTATTGTAGTTCCATTTACTGACGGAATCAAAACTTTAAATGTAGTAACTGACCTGAAAAAAGCTTACGAAAGCGAAGGTGCTCAGTTAATTGCTGATTTCGAGAAAAACATCACTCTTTCTATTGTTGATGAGGCCTGGAAAAAACATTTACGCAAAATGGACGAATTGAAACAATCTGTTCAGTTAGCCGTTCACGAACAAAAAGATCCATTACTAATCTACAAATTAGAAGCTTTCAATTTGTTTAGAGGAATGTTGGACAACGTTAACAAAGAAGTAATTTCATTCTTGTTTAAAGGTGATTTACCAGCTCAAAACGTTACTTCAGAAATTCACGAAGCAAGAGAAGTTCGTCAAAAAGAAAATTTCAAATTAAGTAAAGATGAAATTGTTAACAGCGAAGACATTAACCGTGAAGCTGGAGAAACACAACAACGTCAGGTTACAGAAACGATTGTTAGAGATATGCCAAAAATCAACCGTAATGATACTGTAACAGTTCAGGAAGTTGCTACAGGCAAAACTGAAGAAATGAAATTTAAAAAAGCAGAATCTTTAATCGCTTCTGGCGAATGGGTTCTTGTTAAATAAGTCACAGTTTGTAATCGCAGTTTTCAGTTTACAGACTGACATCTAAATTATACATCAAACCCGACAGGTTTTAAAAACCTGTCGGGTTTTGCCTTTTAAATAATTTTTACTTTTTAGCCCAATCGTACTTATAGTCAGTGAATGCAAACAGAGACTGTAAACTTTTTTTTAGGAAAACTTAAAAATAAATTCTTTCTAAATTGAATAAACAGTACTTTTGCAATCGTAAACAATAAAAAAGCTTTGAAGCGAATTTTCATCATATTTATTTCCTGCATGCTTTTAGTGCCATCTTTTGGCAGTTTTTTTGTTTATACATCATTCAAATTAAACCAGGAAGAAATTTCAAAAACCATCTGTGTACAACGAAAAATGGTTTTTAACAGCTGTAACGGTCGATGCGAACTTCAAAAAAGTTTAAAAAAATATTCCGATAACGAAAAAAGAATGCAAAACAACCTGAAAGAAAAAGCAGAAGTTGTTTATATCCAGAGTACAGCCACAAATAATTTCAAATTAATAGCACCAATCGAATCACAAGCCAAACTTTTTGCTTCATTCGATACTAAACCAATTTCGGTTTCAAATGCTACCTTTCATCCTCCATCCTATTTTATATAAATTTTAGCTACACTTTTCAGTTCAAACCTGAAAAGATTTTTTCTTGTCTTAAAGTCAGGAAAAACACATGTTACTTTTAAAATTTATATAATTTAAAATGAAAAAAATATACTTTACCCTATTACTAATAGGGCAATGTGTCTTCGCACAAAACGAAGTGAAACAAGACACTACAAAATCCCAGGAACTTGAAAACGTTTTTATAACGGCTAATCGTACCGCTACTTTACGTAAAGAAACACCTGTTGCCATTAGTAAAATAACGGCAAAAACAATCAACGAAACCAAAGCAACAGCTGTTTACGAGATCATAAACAAAACACCCGGAGTTTTAATGGTCAATTTAGGAAACGAACAGCACATGATGTCGATTCGTCAGCCAATGACAACAAATGCGTATTATTTATATCTGGAAGATGGTTTGCCAATTCGCCCAATGGGAATTTTTAATCATAACGCATTATTAGAAATAAATCAATATAACTTACAAAGTATTGAAGTGGTAAAAGGCCCGGTTTCTTCATTATACGGACCTGAAGCAGTTGGCGGTACCATCAATTTAATTTCGCTGAAACCACCCGTTGATCCTGAATTTAAATTTGGAGTTCAGGCTGATAATTATGGCTACCATAGATTTCAGGCTGCCGGTGGTGCAACAATTGGAAAAATTGGTTTTCATATTGCCGGAATTTCAAGTCTGCAAGAAAATGGCTGGATGACGTATTCTGATTACAACAAAGATAATCTGAATGCGAGAATCGATTATAACATCTCTTCTTCTACCCGATTAATCAGCAATACTATGTATGGAAAATATTATTCTGACATGAGCGGAAGCGTAAACGAAGATGCTTTTAATAACAGAACTTATAAAAGCACAACCGATTTTACTTATAGAAAATCTGATGCTTTAAGAACACGATTGACATTAGAACACGATTGGAATAGTAATTCAAGCAGTTACATTACAGCCTATTTGCGTGACAATAAATTAGGTCAAAATCCCTCATATGGTATTAAATGGAGTCCGACTATAAATCCGACAACGGCAAAAGGAGAAGTTAATTCTAATAATTTTAAAAGTTACGGAGCAATCGGGCAGCATACTCAAAAATTTGATTTCTTAAATACTAAAATTGTTGCAGGAGCCTTATACGATTATTCGCCTGTTACCTATTGGTCTTATGTAATTGATTTGAAAGCAAATTTAAATCCCGGAGAAACAGGAAAGCAAACTGTAGATTCTTATGAAATTATTGCAGAACACCCTGATTCTAAATTAGCAGATTACACAGCCGATATCTTCAACACGGCTGGTTATGCACAAGTAAGTATTAATCCGATAGAAAAATTAGTCATCACTGTTGGCGGTCGTTATGATAATATGAAAGTGAATTATGATAACGCATTGGATAATTCTACAGGAAGTAAAGTTTACGACAAAATGACTTTTAAAGCCGGTGCAAATTATAATCCATTTGAATTTGCCGGTTTTTATGGCAATTATTCGCAAGGTTTTGCTCCTCCCGGAATTACCTCTATTTTTAGAACAAAACCCGGAACTGGCGGAACAACTGGTGTTCCTGCTGATTTCTATTATAACCTGGAACCGGCAACTTTCAACAATTATGAAGCTGGCGGATGGTTTTCTTTCCTTCAAAATAAATTAAATTTTGATTATGCTTTCTATTATATGGAAGGAAAAAACGAGCTGTTAAACATTAAACTTGCTGATAATTCAACTGATTATCGCTCGGCTGGGGAGACACGTCATAAAGGAATTGAGTTTGGAGTCTCTTATCGTCCTTCAAAACAATTGAACTTTCGCCTGGGCGGAACTTATGCTCAACATACTTATATTGATTTTAAACTTTCTGACAAATCGACTGATCCGGTTCAGGATTTAAACGGAAAAGAAATGCCGGCAGCACCAAAATGGTCTGGAAATTCAGAATTAAGTTACTACCCAAACTGGCTTCCGAATTTAAGAACTTCTGTAGAATGGCAACTTGTAGGAAGCTATTATCAGGATCAAATCAACACTATAAAATATGGCGGATACAATTTGTTTAATGCAAGAGTTGGCTATCAATGGAAGGGAATAGAAGTTTACGGAAATGTATTAAACTTAACCGATAAATTGTATGCTTATAATGTTTCAAGAGCAAATACCACAAATGCACAACCAACCTATACAGCTGCAGCGCCAAGAACTTTTGTGTTTGGAATTCAGTACAATTTTTCATTAAAAAAGTAATATTAAAAAAAATTGAACCATTAAGGGATTAAATTTCATCAAGCAAAACTTAATTTTCTTAATCTCTTAATGGTAAAAAAACATAATTAGACAAATAAAAACAACTCAAATATGAGCAAAGAAATAAAAGAGAAAAAGTCTAAAAAGATCCCGAAGACTATCGGGACTAAGATTGTCAAGAAAATCAAACAACATATGTATAAGTGGCATCGTACAATTGGGTTGATTACAATTATTCCTGTAATCTTCTGGACATTATCTGGTTTGATGCATCCGTTTATGGCGCATTTTTTCAAACCTGAAATTGCCCATGACAAACTGGAACAACAAATTATTGATAAAAATCAATTACAACTTTCAATTCAGGAAGTTTTACAGAAAAACGAGCTAACACAATTCAAAAATTTCAGAATCGTTTCTTTTAACAATGCAACTTATTATCAGGTAAAAACGATTTTTGGTGAGTTATGGTATTTTGATACCTCAACAGCTGAAAAACTAGACAATGGAGATCAAAAATATGCAGAATGGCTCTCAAGATATTTTTTAGATGATCAAAAAAGTGCCATAACAAAAAGTGAAGTTGTTACCGAATTCACTTCGCAATATAAATATGTAAACCGCTATTTACCAGTTTACAAAATGACTTTTGATCGTCCTGATACAATGGAGGTTTATGTAGAAACTTCTTCGGGTAAACTGGCAACTTATAATCCAACTTCAAGACAATGGTTTATTTGGTTTTTTGACACTTTTCATAACTGGTCGTTTATAGATGCTATTACAAACAATAGTATCCGTATTATTACAATGATTTTCTTATTATCCATCATTGGATTTTCTGCCTTGAGCGGGATTTTGATTTATGGTTTATTATGGAAACAATTCAAAAAGACAGATAGTTTAGCACCAAAAAAAGGATTGAGAAAATACCATCGCCAAATCGGAATTTGGGTTTCTCTTTTTACGTTGACATTTGCTTTTAGCGGCGCATATCATGCCACAACAAAATGGACGCCGTATACTTTATCGCAAATGATTTACGAGCCCACTTTTAAAACCAAAGAAATCTCTGTTGCTAATAATGCTTTAAATTTAGATTGGAATCGTTTTAAAAACGCAAGTATTATTACTTTAAACGACACAACATATTTCCGCTGTCAATTATTAGAAAAAGAAAAGTTTAAAAAACCAAAAGGAGATTCAAATTCAAAATGGAACAAAAAAGGCGATAAAAAATCTGAAGTAGTTTATATTAATGCGGATACAAATAAAATTACGCCCAATATTGATTTGGAATACGCTGAATTCCTGGCTTATTATTTTACAGATGGCGCTCCAAAAGCAGCATGCTGTGAAATGGTAGAAAGTTCAGACGAACCCGAAACATCATTGGAAAATGCAAAATTATTAGAATCAAAAGTTTTAACTGATTTTGAAAGCCGGGAATATGGTTTTGTCAACAAAAGATTACCCGTTGTAAAATTGGCATATGATACTCCCGAAAAAACAACTTATTTTATAGAAACCGCCACTTCAAGACTGGCCGCTAAAATTGAAAGTTCTGATATGGTTGAAGGCTATTCGTTTGCTATTCTCCACAAGTTTTTATTTATGGATTGGGCCGGAAAAAACATTCGCGATCTGACAATGGTACTGGCTGCTTTGACCATTTTGATTGTTAGTATCCTTGGGTTTATTTTGTTTTTGAAGAGATAAACACATCAACAACCTGCAAGGTTTTCCAAACCTTGTAGGTTTAAAAAATCCAAATTAAACACCTACAAGGTTGTAAAAACCTTGCAGGAAAACCAAACTACCTCGGATTTTCTTCAAAATAACGCGCTTCTATTCGCTTAATATCTTTAATCGAATTTTTAGCCCAAGCCAAACGTTTTTCCAGAATTTCATTTTCTGATAATTGCCAATCGATATCTGAATTACGCAATCTGTTTGTCAGGTTTTGAATAATGATTGCGGCTGAAACAGAAATATTCAAACTTTCTGTAAAACCAACCATCGGGATTTTAAGAAAACCATCTGCTTTTTCTAAAATTTCTTCTGATAAACCATCTCTTTCTGTTCCAAAAAACAAAGCACTTGGTTTTGTAATATCGAAATCCTCCAGTAAACAGTCATTTTCATGCGGAGTTGTCGCTATAATTTGATAACCCTGATTTTTTAAAGTTGAAATACAATTGGTTACCGAATCAAACTGATTGATGTCAACCCATTTTTGAGCACCCATTGCAATTTCCTTGTCGATTTTTTTTCCGTAACGCTGCTCGATCACATTGAGTTCCTGAATTCCAAAAACCTCACAGCTACGCATAACGGCACTTGTGTTATGCATTTGAAAAACATCTTCTACAACAATTGTAAAATGTTTGGTGCGGTCTCCAAGTACTTTTAAGAATTTTTCCTTACGATTGTCTGTTAATATATTTTCAAGAAAAGCGAGGTAATCTAAATCAATCATTTTAAATCTTATTTAAAGCAAAAATACATTTTAAAAGAAGTATTTGAATTGCTTTATTTCTATTTTTTACTAAAAATCCCATCTATTATACCTTCAAAAATAACATCTCTCACTGTTTTATTTTTTTCTTGTTCCGGATAAATAGGCTCAGGTTTTATATTACTCAATTCTCTTTTTAGAAGTCTATTAGTATTGGTAAATGAATAATATCTCTGCGCCTCAATTTTCGTTGGAGTAAAACCAGGTTTAGGATTGTAAATAGAAAACTCAACAGGAAAATTTAAGTACTTATGATAATCTACAGTATAATTATCACTTTTAAAAAATTCAAATTTTTCCATATTCCCATTATAACTAAAGGAATGAATTCTATTAATTTTTGATTGGGCAAATAAAACGGTATTCAAAAAAAAGACTAGTAATACAATCAACTTTTTCATGGAATAAAAATACTATAAAAAGTGACGGAAAAATATATTATAATTCAATAAAACTATTATTGAGCTTTTCATGCAAAAGATTAACTTCTGTAAAATCAACTTGTAATTCTTCTTCCTTAAAAGAATCACCTTTAAAAACAGTGTTTTCATTTTTTGAATGCTTCTCTAATCTTTCATACATTTTATCAAGTTCATTATTAGCATAATCAACATTAATAAAGGAGGTAAATTTCTCAACGACATTTTTCATTCCTTCATTATAATTCAGTTTAATTACATTTTGATCTGTTTGGGAAAAGTCGAGAAATCCCTGAAAATATTTCTCTAAAACCAAAGCTCCATATTGATGAAAACTAATTTCGTTCATTTCTTCTTCGGAAATTCCAAAAACCTGAAAAGACAATAAATTCGGAACCATGTGCATTCCTGTCAATTTTTGATGCGATTTTAAAACCTCTGTCGGATTTCTGTAAAGCAATGCAAAAGGTATTTCAGGAAAAATTGATCTTAAAAAATCAGCATTAAAAATATGCCATGCATCCAGTTTTATAATTAAATTCTTTTGTTCCGGAAATCTTCTCTGACCTAATAATGTTATTACAGCTTTTAAAAGAGAAGCTTTTTTTCTCCGATCAAATTTATCACTTCTTAAAATTTCATCGATAATGGGCGCTTCTGAGATCATGATATTTTCAGAAGAAGTTGCCAAAGACTGACTCAACATTGTAGAACCACATCGTGATACGTGAAATACAAGCGATTTTAGTTCGACAGAAAGTAATGCAGCAGACCAATCCAGGAGATTTTCTACAGTTGTAATTACTTTAAATGGCTTTGAATTATAAGCATGACTTAGGCATTTTGCAATTGTTTCATCAAAAAAAGGTTCTGCATATTTTATATCAGCCAGATAAATCCATTCAAAATAAATTTCGTTGTCTTTTTCTACCAGCTTATAAGGAATCCAATTTAAAAGAGGGTGATTTATATTTTCCATTCTATATTTTATTCTGCTAATAAATCAGCAATAATTTTAGCGTTAACTTCTGATGAATTTCGGGAAAGTTCATCAATAATTTGCTGTTTTACTCCATCAGAATATGAAGTAGTTTCTGGAGAGAAATGGAGATCAAAACCCATTTCTGCAAATAATTTATCAGACCAATCGTTTCTGATACAATCAAGTGTAAGATGAATGCGCGGTTCTGTACTTTTATTTTCGACGCTATGCGGAAGCTGAAAATTGGCATACCAGCACTCCCCCATTTTCATCGGAACCCGTTTTTTATCCACATAAAAAAACACTTCCTCATTTGTTATAATTGGAATGTGAATTCTAAAAAAACCATCTTCATAAGAAGTATCATTGTCTACATGTTCTTTTATTTCGCTTCCTGGTCCTAATCTCAACAATCTTACGGCTTCTTTTTCGCATTGAAACCAATCCATAATTTCTTTAAAATAATCACAGCGATCCAGCAGATTGGTGTTTTTATGTTCTGTATTTGCAAAAGATGTAATATCATTGACCAAACCAGATTGCGATCTTAATGAGACGCTTGTCCAATTTCCTTCATAACGATTGGTATTAAAATGGGGCGTCCATAAATCATTTTCGCATATAGCGAGTTCTTTTTGTAATTTATCAATAGAAAAAGAAATCGGAAGTTTACTAGAAGAAGGATTCATATGATTTTAAATTAGATTAGGCCAAACCAGATATATTATCAATTATAAAATTATAGAGTTTATTTGTCGAAAAAGGCACCGTTTCAAAATCGGTTTTTAATATTAAATCGGCACTTGAAGGGATTTCAAAAACATCGCTTATTCCTGTAAAGTTGTTTATCTTATTACTGTCATGATCTGGCAATAAAGCTTTTTTATACAACCCTTTCGGATCTCTTTCGATTAAATTATTTATAGAACAATCCAAAAATACAGTTCTGACAAATTCATGCATTCTCAATTCATTTCTCAGGTTTTCGTATGGATTTATTACTGACATCAAAACAATCGTATCTGTTTTAATAAAATTTTGTCCTACATTAAAAAGGCGTCTGACATTTTCGCATCTGTCATCTTTAGAAAATCCTAAATCTTTGCAAATCGTTTCTCTGTAAACATCACCGTCAACAATTTCGGCTTTATAACCATTTTCAATTAACAAGCCACGAACATTTTGAGCCAATGTCGTTTTTCCTGAACCTGATAATCCTGTAAATTGTATTAAAATCATGGCGAATTTTCTTTGATTTTTTTTAACCTTAAAACTAAATAATTTGTAAGAATGAAACAATAAGTATAAATACCCTTTTATTGTTTGGCTAAATCATTATTTTTATCTTTTAATTAAATAAAATGAAAAAGAAACTTGTTGTTTTAACCGGAGCAGGAATTAGTGCCGAAAGCGGAATAAAAACTTTTCGTGACAGCGATGGTTTGTGGGAAGGTCATGATGTTATGGAAGTGGCAACGCCGGAAGGCTGGCATAAAAATCAGGAATTGGTATTGGATTTTTATAATAAAAGACGTCAGCAGCTTAAAGAAGTTCAGCCGAATTTAGGGCATCAAATTTTAGCCGAATTAGAACAGGATTTTGATGTTCATATTATTACGCAAAATGTAGATGATTTGCACGAGCGCGCCGGAAGCACAAAAGTGTTGCATTTGCATGGAGAATTACTAAAAGTAAGAAGTACAAAAAATCGTGATTTAATTCTCGATTGGACAGACGATTTATATACAGGCGATTTTGACGAAAACGGACATCAATTACGTCCGCATATTGTTTGGTTCGGCGAAGAAGTTCCTGCACTCGAAGAAGCGATCGCAATTACAGAAACCGCAGATTATTTTGCCGTTATTGGGACTTCATTACAAGTTTATCCTGCCGCAGGATTAATTTCATATACGTATAGCACTACGCCGGTTTTTTATATTGACCCAAAACCAATCTCGATTCCGAATATTCAAAACAAAGTAGAAGTTATTGCGAAACCGGCATCTGAAGGTGTTGCAGTTTTAAGAGAAAAATTATTTGAAATAGAAAAGAAAATATGATATTTCAAAGTTGGTTACACTATTTATCGGAGTACAATTTAGGGAGCTTATTTGTTTTCTTTTTGATTGAAAATCTAACGCTGATTTATCTGTCAGTCATTTTGGCAAAAATCATAGAATACGATAACACCATATTAAACAAAAAAGACCGCAAATGGATTATTGCAACTTTGTTTTGCAACACAGTAATAACCCTTTTAGGATTTGAATTGTATCAATATAAAATTATCAAAATAGATTTTTCGCCATCTCTTTTCTCCATATTATTCGACACTTTTATATTGATTGTTTTAATGGACTTTTTTATGTTTTGCTTTCATTTTCTGGCACATTATTTAAAATGGTTCAGCCCTATTCATAAGCTTCATCACACACATGTCGAAACCAGTGTTTACAGCCTGTATGTACTTCATCCTATAGAAACTTTGGGTTTTGGATGTATTTGGTTGTTTTCGATTACAATACTCGATTTCAATTATCTCAGTATTATTATTTACCTGATTTTAAATTTGGCTTATGGTATATTTGGTCATTTAAAAACAGATATTTTTCCTGAATTTTGGTGCAATAGTAACATCACAAAATGGATATCGACAACCAAATTTCATTCTAATCATCATAAAAATGAAGCTCATAATTTTGGTTTCTATTTTACAATTTGGGATAAAATTTTCAAAACAATCATTTAATTTTAAAGTTCATATATAATAACGCTTCGGTAATTTTCAGAAGTTTTAACAATACCTTATATTTGCAACTTTCGAACAAACAACATAACAATGACTACTTTAAACGAATTGAATGCTATATCGCCAATTGACGGAAGATATAGAAGCAAAACCCTTTCATTAGCACCTTTTTTCTCAGAAGAAGCTTTAATCAAATACCGTGTATTGGTTGAAATTGAATACTTTATTGCCTTGTGCGAAGTACCATTACCACAGCTTTCTGGTGTAAATCCAAGTTTATTTGACAGTTTAAGAGACATCTACAAAAAATTCTCTACTGAAGATGCACTTTGGATTAAGGAAACTGAAAAAGTTACCAACCATGATGTGAAAGCAGTAGAATATTTCATTAAAGATGCTTTTGAAAAATTAGGCTTATCTCAATATAAAGAGTTCATTCACTTCGGATTAACTTCTCAGGATATTAACAATACAGCAATTCCGCTTTCTACAAAAGAAGCTTTTGAGCAAGTTTATATGCCGTCGTTAATTGCTTTAATTTCTAAATTAAAAGAATTAAGCGTAGAATGGAAGGACATTCCGATGTTAGCTCGTACACACGGACAACCGGCCTCCCCTACTCGTTTGGGTAAAGAACTTTTGGTTTTTGTAGAGCGTTTAGAAGAGCAAATGCGTTTGTTGTTTAATATTCCGTTTGCAGCTAAATTTGGTGGTGCAACAGGAAACTACAATGCACATCATGTTGCTTACCCGCAAATTGACTGGAAACAATTTGGTAGTAAATTTGTTCAGGATGAACTTGGTTTACACCATTCATTTCCAACAACACAAATAGAACATTACGATCATTTTGCTGCATTTTTTGATGCTTTAAAAAGAATCAACAATATCATTATCGATTTAGACCGTGATATCTGGACGTATGTTTCAATGGATTATTTTAAACAAAAAATCAAAGCAGGCGAAATTGGATCATCTGCAATGCCACATAAAGTAAACCCAATTGATTTTGAAAACTCTGAAGGAAATTTAGGAATTGCAAATGCTATTTTTGAACATTTAGCAGCTAAATTACCAATTTCAAGATTACAGCGTGATTTAACAGACAGTACTGTTTTACGTAATATAGGCGTTCCTATGGGACACACCATTATTGCTTTTGAAGCATCTCTTAAAGGTTTAAATAAATTACTTTTAAACGAAGGGAAATTTGCTGAAGATCTGGAGAAAAACTGGGCAGTTGTGGCAGAAGCAATTCAGACTATTTTACGTCGTGAAGCGTATCCAAATCCATACGAAGCGCTGAAAGGTTTAACGAGAACCAATGAAGCTATTGACAAAAAAGCAATTCATAATTTTATTGCTACTTTAGAGGTTTCTGATGCAATTAAGGAAGAATTAATGCAGATAACACCTAGTAATTTCACAGGAATTTAAAGAAAACCTAAAATAATTTACCAAAAAAAGCTATCTTTATCGAGATAGCTTTTTTATTTATATATAAACCCTATCGGGAACTAGTCCAAACTTGTTCACTTAGCTTTTATTTTTGTAGTTCAGTGAATTTATCTGAGAATGAAAGTTTTTTTGTAAAAACTATATTTTTTTGAGTAAAAGCTTGAAATGGAAACCCTGAACTAGCTCCTGAACAAAAAAATACCTTGTATGATTGCCTTAAACGCCGCTGCGGAAACTACACACCACTTAAGACCTTTAATTAGTGATTTGGGATTAATCCTGATTACTGCCGGAATAGCCGTGCTTCTTTTTAAAAAAATGAAACAACCGTTAGTTCTGGGTTACCTAATCGCAGGATTTTTGGCCGGAAATCATTTTGATTTTTTTCCGTCTATAACCGAAATGAAAAGTGTGGAAGTCTGGGCAGAAATTGGAGTAATCATTTTGCTATTTAGTTTAGGACTCGAATTTAGTTTTAAGAAACTAATGAAAGTTGGTGGAACCGCATCTATTACAGCTATTACCCAAATAGTAACTATGGTCCTCGTAGGTTATTTGGTTGGGCAATGGATGGGCTGGTCATCAATGGATAGCATTTTCCTGGGGGTAATTTTATCAATTTCTTCGACAACAATTATTCTGAAAACATTTGATGAATTGGGTGTAAAAGCACAAAAATTTGCCGGAATTGTAATTGGGTCTCTTATTGTTCAGGATATTGTAGCCATTTTGATGATGGTTTTACTTTCGACTATTGCGGTAAGTCAGCAATTTTCAGGAGGTGAATTAATGATGTCTGTTTTAAAACTAATATTCTTTTTGACGGTTTGGTTTGTAGGCGGAATCTTTTTTATTCCAACACTTCTTAAAAAAACAAAACATTTATTGACAGATGAAATGCTGCTTATTATTTCATTGGCATTGTGTTTAATGATGGTAAGTTTTGCAGCAAATGTTGGTTTTTCTCCTGCATTGGGTGCTTTTATAATGGGTTCTATTATTGCCGAAACCACACAGGCTGAACATATTGAACATTTGATAAAACCTGTAAAAGATTTATTTGGTGCGATATTTTTTGTATCAGTTGGAATGTTAATTGATCCAAAAATGTTATACGAACACGCTGCTCCTGTCGCCATATTAACGGTTGTAATTATAGTTGGCCAATCTGTAAGTTCAACAATAGGAGCTTTACTTGCCGGACAGCCTCTAAAACAATCCGTACAAACCGGAATGAGTTTATCGCAAATTGGTGAGTTTTCGTTTATTATTGCAACACTCGGAATGACGCTAAACGTTACAAGTTCTTTCTTATATCCGGTTGTTGTAGCAGTTTCTGCTATAACAACATTTACCACGCCATTTATGGTAAAATATGCAGTGCCTTTTTCTGAATTTCTGGAACGAAAATTACCTAAAAAATGGGTCAAAAACATCAACCGTTATAGTGTTAATGCCCAAGCCATAAAGGCTGTTAGCACTTGGCAAAAAGTAATGAATGCTTATATTATTCAAATCATAATACACACCATTATTATTGCTGCCATAATTTTATTATCGTCTAAATTTGTAGCGCCTCTGGTTGCCGATACAAGATTTGGAAATACTCTGGCAGCTCTTATTACATTAGTTATAATTGCACCTTTTTTATGGGCGCTTTCATTGCGACGTGTGGCTGTAGAAGAAGTCGAATTATTATGGGAAGAACGTAAATACCGAGGTGCCTTATTAATGTTGATTTTAATTAGAATGAGCCTTGGTTTGTTTTTTATTGGTTTCCTATTAAACATTTTCTTTTCTCCTTTAGTGGCATTTGTGGCTTTGATTATTGCCATTGCAGCTTATCAATTATTCCCGAAAAAACTAAATGAACAATATCATAAAATTGAAAGTCACTTTTTAAAGAATTTAAACGATCGCGAGAACAAAAAAATCGACAGACGTTATGCTAATCTAATGCCCTGGGATGGTCACATGTCATTTTTTGATATTGGAAGAGAATCTAATCTGGCCGGAAAAACATTAGAGGAATTAAGAATTCGCGAGCAAATGGGAATTAATATAGCCTACATAAAAAGAGGGGATGTCACTATTTCTATTCCGACTAAAAATGAAAGAATATTTCCGGGAGACGAAATTTGTGTAATTGGTACAGATGCACAGGTTACTGAATTTACAAAATACCTCAACCAAAATGAAATCGACGACGCTCAAACGGTAGAAGAATCTCAAATTGTTTTACGTCAATTAGAAGTTGCTGATGAAGATTTTATCCAAAAAAGCATTGGACAATTTAGAACTAAAACTAATGGAATGGTCGTAGGAATTGAAAGAAACGGAAACAGAATCCTAAACCCTGAATCGCATTTAATTCTCGAAAAAAATGATATTATCTGGGTTGTAGGTGATAGAAAAAAAATGAAAGAGTTAATTAAGAAATAGCTTTTTAAAAGTATCTAAGGTGCTAAGTCTCTAAGTTTCTGAGTTTTTTCTCAATAAATCTTACAGACTTAGCACCTTAGTATTTTAACCACTTTGAAAACTTAGCAGCTTAGAACCTTAGTTTCTTAGCACCTTATTTATTCGGTTGCGGTGTCATACGCAAATATGGTTTTATTGGAGTATGTCCTTTTGGAAATTTTGCAGGAATATCACTGTCCGGAACCGCAGGAGTAATTACTACATCTTCTCCATCTTTCCAGTTTGCTGGTGTTGCAACGCTATAATTTGCTGTTAATTGCAAACTATCGATAACACGAAGCAGTTCATCAAAATTTCTTCCTGTTGAAGCTGGGTACGTAAGCGTCAATTTTATTTTTTTATCGGCACCAATAACAAATACAGAACGTACTGTAAATTTGTCACTTGCATTTGGATGGAGCATATCGTATAAAGTGGCTATTTTTTTATCCTCATCAGCAATTATCGGAAAATTTACTGTTGTATTTTGAGTTTCATTGATGTCTTTTATCCACTCTTTGTGTGACTCTAAACCATCAACGCTTAAAGCAATAACTTTTGTATTTCTTTTAGTAAATTCAGGAAGGTAATTAGCAACTGTTCCTAATTCAGTTGTACAAACCGGTGTAAAATCTGAAGGATGCGAAAATAAAACTCCCCATGAATCTCCTAACCATTCGTGAAAATGAATTGGTCCTTCTGTAGTTTCTGCAGAAAAATCCGGAGCTATATCGCCTAATCTTAATGTTGACATAATTGTATTTTTTTAGTTCATCTAAAATTAGTCAAAAAAAGAACAAGGAAAACATTCAATTCCGAAAAAAAAGTTAAAATTCTATCTTTTCTATCTAATTACTATTCTAAGCTAAATAAAACTAACGACAAAGTACCATATAGCAAGGGTTACAAACGAAACTGGAATTCCGAAACCAATCATCATACTGCTCAATTTTGGCTTTAAACCATAAGTCGAAGCCAAAATTGCACCTGTTATCATCGGTGCCATTGCAATTTCAATAATGGTGATTTTTATAGCTTCAGAATGCTGATTAAAAACAAAAACGTATAAAACCAAAATGATAAACGGAGTGACAATTAGCCGAAAAAAAAGTCCTAGTCGCAAAAATTGCAAGTGCTGACTTTTTCGATCAAAACTCAATTGCAATCCAACTGAAAATAAAGCTAATGGCGTAACTAAACTTCCCAATTTCAATAAAAGAGATTGAAGATTAAGTTCTAAATCGTACTCAAAAACATTCATCAAACAAGCGACAACAAATGTAATAAACGGTGGAAAAAAGATGATTTTCTTAAAAATACTCAAAGCATCGGGACTTCCCTTAGAATAAAAAGCGGCAACGAAAACACCTAAAGTGGAAACAACAACAAAAGTTCCTGGCTGATCTACCAAAACAGCTGTTTCTAAACCTTTTTTTCCAAATAAAGCTTCAACAATTGGATATCCAAGAAAAGATGAATTGCTTAATCCTGCAGTCAGAATTAAACAGCCAATCAATTTATTTGACCAGCCTAATCTTTTTCCTAAGAAATGAAAAAAAACAAAAGCCAGTAAAAAACTAATCCAGCCCGCTCCTATTGGAAACAATAACTCATTGCTCCATTTTATTTTCGGAATATGATATAAAGTGATTGCCGGCAGACATAAATAAATGACAATTTTATTGATACTCTTATAGATATGCGTTGGAAATTGCTTTATATTTTTCAAAAGCAATCCTAGAAACAAAAAGAAGAATATTAGAATAAAGTTGTTCATATCGTTAAGTAGCCACAAAAATAGGCATTTATAAGCTGATGTATAAAACAAATTATACCGCTTCATAAAGTTTTTATTACTTTTAATCTGTAATTTAAAAAATCAATGCAGCGAATACGAGATAATTTTGAGCGAATGGCAAAACTTTCAGATGAGGACTGGAATACTTTTTCGTCAAAGCTAATACGTCAGGAATTTTCAAAGAAAACGCCTATACTTGAAACGGGGCATGTCGAAAATTATCTTTCGTTTATAGAGAAAGGATTAGTTCGGTATTATATTCCGGGTGAAGATAATGATCTCACTTTTACGTTTGTATTTGATGGAGAATTTGCAAGTGGATATGATTCGTTTATTACAAGACAACCGGTAAATTATACCATTGAAACTCTTGCTGACACCATACTTTGGCGCATATCATATAGCGATCTTCAGGATATTTATGCCGAAACAAAAATTGGTAATACTCTTGGGCGTCTTGCAAGTGAGGGATTATTTCTAAAAAAATCGAAGCGGGAACTTTCGCTCCTTAACGATTCTGCTGAGCAACGTTATCGCAATTTATTTACAGAACAACCACAATTGATTCAAAAAATTCCTCAAAAATACCTTGCTTCTTATATTGGCATTACTCCACAAGCTTTAAGCAGAATAAGAAAACGCATTTATTAACCCAGGTTCATTGTTTTAGGTTTCTTTAGGATGCAACTTTGCATAAAAAAGATATGGAAACCTTAATTATTTTATTCGGAGTCTTTGCAAGTGTTCTACTTATTATAAAATTAACAATTAAAAAATTTAAAGTTTCACAGGCTGGCAGAATAGCAATGGCTGCAATGCTTGTATTTACGGCGATTGGGCATTTTGCATTTGCCAAAGGAATGGCAATGATGATCTCTTTTTTACCTTCACCTATCACAATTGTATATATTACTGGAATCATAGAACTAGTAGCGGCGGCAGGACTTCTGATACCAAAAACAACATCACTTACAGGCAAACTACTTATAGTATTTTTTATAATGTTGCTTCCTGCAAACATCTATGCTGCATGTCACAATATAAATTTACAAACCGCCGATTATAGCGGCAAAGGCATTTCGTACCTATGGTTTAGAATACCACTGCAACTTCTTTTTATACTTTGGGTTTATTATTTTTCAATCAGAAATCAATCAAAAATCAAATAGCAATCAAAGGAATGCACATTGTTTAAACAAATGATGTGCACCACTTCCCGTTTCATCTTAGCTTCTATTTAAATTAAATTTTAGTTAAAACTTTTTTTTATTTCATAAAACAACTTACATTTGTAACATATTTTATTACAGTATGCTTTCAGGTAAATTTGCCATTACGATTCACATTCTTACTTTGCTCACTAAATTCCCAAATGATTATTTATCATCGGAGTTTATTGCGGGGAGTATTAATCTGAACCCTGTTTTGGTTCGAAAAGAAATTGCCAATTTGAAATCACACAACATTGTAGAAAGTAAAGAAGGTAAAAATGGCGGAACAAAATTGTCTGTTGATCCAGGTAAAATCACCTTAAAAGAGATTTTCGAAATGACTTTTGAAACCATTAATTTAGGTTATGCCAAAAATCAACCCAACCCGGATTGTCCTGTTGGAAAAAAAATCAATCAAAATCTATCTGCCTTATATGCAGATATGAATCAAAAAGTTAGTTTACAACTTGAAGGAATTTCTTTGGAAGATTTTTCGAATCAGTTCTAAAGCTATTTTTTTATACAAAACTGTAACATTTTTTATTACTATTAAATTATATATTATGAAAATCGCAATTATTGGAGCAACAGGATTTGTTGGCTCAGCTATTTTAAACGAATTAGCAAACAGAAATCACAACATTACTGCTATTGCCAGAAACCCGAAAGAAACATCAAACGCAACATGGATTGCTACAGACATTTTTAATGTTGATGCTTTGGCAGATGTTTTAAAGGGACATGACGTTATTATAAACGCTTATAATCCAGGTTGGACAAACCCAAATATTTATGACGATTTTCTGGCAGGTTCAAAAGCAATTCAGGAAGCTGCAAAAAAATCTGGTGTAAAACGTTTTATCACGATCGGTGGTGCGGGAAGTTTATTTGTTGCACCAGATTTACAAGCAGTTGACACTCCTGATTTTCCTAAAGAAATCTATCCGGGAGCAAGCGCCGCAAGAGATTATTTGAATATTATTAAAGAAGAAAAAGATTTAGATTGGGCATTTTTTAGTCCGGCTTTCGAAATGCATGCAGGAACTACAACCGGAAGAACAGGAAAATACCGTTTAGGTTTAGAAAATCCTGTTTTTAATGATGAGCAAAGAAGTATTCTTTCTGTAGAAGATTTAGCAGTTGTTATCGCTGACGAAACAGAAACGCCAAAACATCACCAAGTACGTTTTACAGCGGGGTATTAAAACACTAATTTCACTAATTTTTACAAATTGATTAGTGCTAATTTGTGAAATTTGTGTTGAATCTCATAAACAGTTTCAAAAATCCTTTTTTTTGAAACTGTTTTTGTTTTCTGTACTTTTACAATACCAAAAAAAGTATTTTGCCAAGTCCAAATAAACAATCGAGCAGTTTACAAGAAAAAGCCGGAATTTCGCCCCCAGAAATTACCAGTATTTCTGCTATAAATCAAATTCAGAAAAACAGGAGAAAGCAACCTTCTTCAGATGAATTAATTGACGGAATTCTTAACGGAAACAGAACTTCTTTAAGCCGTGCCATAACTTTAGTAGAAAGCACAAATCCCGAACATGCTGAAAAAGCAAATGAAGTTATTAATGGATGTTTGCCTCATGCCAATAAATCGATCAGAATAGGAATTACAGGTGTTCCCGGCGTTGGAAAAAGTACTTTTATCGAAGCTTTTGGAACTTTCCTGACACAGCTGGGTAAAAAAGTTGCTGTTTTGGCCGTTGATCCAAGCAGTTCGCTTTCGCACGGGAGTATTCTGGGTGATAAAACCCGAATGGAAGAACTCGTGAAAGATGAAAATGCTTTTATCAGGCCAAGTGCTTCCGGAGATACTTTGGGCGGCGTAGCCAGAAAAACCCGTGAATCAATTATTTTATGCGAAGCTGCAGGTTTTGATACGATCATTATAGAAACCGTTGGTGTTGGGCAAAGTGAAACTGCTGTACACAGTATGGTAGACTTTTTTCTATTATTAAAGATTTCAGGTGCCGGAGATGAACTTCAGGGCATTAAACGCGGCATTATGGAAATGGCAGATACTATTGTCATCAATAAAGCAGATGGCGATAACATCAAAAAAGCAAATCAGGCGAAACTTGAATTCAACAGGGCTTTGCATTTATTTCCTCCAAAAAAATCAAATTGGCAGCCAAAAGTTACCACTTGCAGCGCAATTACAAAAGAAGGTGTATCAGAGATTTGGAACACAATTTCTGCTTATTTTGAAATGACAAATAAAACAGGCTTTTTTCAGGAAAAACGAAAAGAGCAGAATCATTTCTGGATGATGGAAACCATAAACGAGCAACTAAAATTCAACTTCTATAATCAACCGGAAATAATTTCACAATTAGAACAAAACAAAAAAGCAGTGCAAAACGATGAAATTTCACCTTTTGCAGCTGCTCAGAGTTTATTAAAATTGTATTTTAACAAAGGGACAAAGTAGCAAAGGTTCAAAGGGACAGAGTAAAAACTTTTGTCGCTTTGAACCTTTTTCCTTTGGACCTATTTAGTTCCTCTCAACTTATACTTATTCTCCTTATATAAATTACCTGCTGTAATAACATGCGCCAAAGCATCTTTTGCTAATTCTTCATTTAATTTTACAGGAATTAAGGTTGTATCATTTTTGATTTCGAATTGCAGAGGTTTCAAATTTGGCTGCATAATTACAACCTGATTTTCAACTCTAAATGCGTTGATATCATTAAACTGCATAATCGATCTTCCTTGTGTTTTTGGATCCAATTGATTTAGGTTTCTTCCCACCATTGGCGTTTCAAAAGGAATTCCTAAATAACCCAATAATGTTGGCGGAATATCAATTTGACTTGCCAGTTTGTTATATGAAACTCCTTTTGCAACTCCTGGCCCCATAATTAAGGCCGGAATATGGAATTTGTTTATTGGCACTAAATTTTTACCGTAGGTTCTTGTATTATGATCCGCGATTACGATGAAAATCGTGTTTTTGAAATAAGCTTCTTTTTTTGCCATTTCAAAGAATTTCCCAATCGAAAAATCGGCATATTTCATTGCATTATTTACTGTCGCAGCCGTTTTGTCATACGTTTTAATTCTTCCTGCCGGATATTCAAAAGGTTCGTGATTTGAAGTCGAAAACATTAAAGAAAAGAAAGGCTTATTCCCTTTTGCTTTAAAATAATTATTTGCTTTTGTTACCAAATCTTCATCAGAATAACCCCAGGTTCCTTTAAACGCATATTCATTTCCGTCCGATTCAAAATCTGTTTGATCTACGATATCCTCAAAGCCATTTCCGTTGAAAAATGAAGCCATATTATCAAAATTTGCCATTCCACCATAAATAAAACTAGTGTCATAACCTTTTTGTTTTAAAGCATCTGCAAGCGTGAAAAATCCTTGTTGAGAGTTCCCTAACTTCACAACACTTTCAGACGGTGACGGCAAAAATCCGGTTACAACCGCTTCAATTCCACGTACGCTTCTGGTTCCTGTGCAATATAAGTTGGTAAACAACAAACCTTCTTTGGATAATTTATCAAATTCAGGTGTTAATGGTTTTCCACCTAAAATTCCAACATATTCAGCTCCTAAACTTTCCTGCAAAAAGATTACTAAGTTATATGGTTTCTTCATAAGAGAATCCGGCTGCTGCACATGCAAAAACGGAATATCAGCATCATTAAAATCACTTTTTCCGGCTATCATGTATTTTTTTACACGAGCGATTGCTTCGGCTTCGTCCATTTTACCATACATTTTTGTGTTTCCTTCGTTTTTAATCGAATAGGCAGCAAAAGCAACAGTATAAAATGAATTCAATCCCAAACAATTTGTCAATTGATCTGTAGAAAAAACAGCATTACTGGCGTTAATTGGACGTTTTGAAACCAAACTTGAACGTGCTCCAAAGAACAATAAAAAAGCCACTAATGGAAAAATCATCAGTTTGAATTTATATTCGGCACTTCTAGAATGAAAAAGCTGTTTCCCTTTTTTGAAAGCAAAATAAATTACAACTCCCAAAATTAAAAAAGTCACAATAATCGAAGTCAGGTAGCTTTTTAAAAGCATTCCAACTACTTCTTTAGGGTAAATCAGATAATCTAAGAAAATTTTATTCGGACGTGTATCGTATTGTTTTACAAAATCCGGCGAAGCCAATTCTACAAACAAAATCAAAAACAGGAATAAAAAACTATAAATTACCAAAAATGTATTCGTAAACTTAAGCCATTTATTAGGCAAAAATGTAATTAGTACAGCGGGAAGAAAAGACAAATAACAAAGTAAAATCAAATCCATTCGAAGACCGATTGGAAAAATATACCAGAAATTGGGTGTTTCGACAACTCTATCTTTAAAGAGAAAAAATAAAAAGATTCGACTTAAAGTGGTAATTAGCAATCCGATTGCTATAAAATTAAAAACAGGTTTTAAAAAACGTAAATTTTTCATCAAAAAGATTTAAATGTTTTGGGCTGAGGTAGATAATTACAGATTCTCTATTCTTCGTAACGGTTTATTTCTCTATCATAAAACTCATTAGCCAAAACAATTAGTCCTTCCATTTCAGCATTCAATTCTGCTTCATCAAGATCTTCAGCTTCTTCCATAAATTCAACCTCATCATCTTTTAAATTGATTATAAATCTTGGGTAATCAAGGTGAATGATAAAAATATCATCTGGGAAATCAGTATTATCTCCAAGTAAAAATTTAGGTAATTCCATTTTTATTTAATTTATTTTTTTGTTTATATTTTTTTGTCACAGATTGAACGGATTAAAGTGTTTCAAAAATAATCTGTGAGAATCTGTTACTTATATTTTAATCTCCAAATTTAGTTATTTGAAGATGAATTATGGATTAATTTTTTGGTTACGTAATGAAAGCGAATATACACAAATATTGCTGCTGTCGTTAATCCCGGCAAAGATAATCAGAAGCTTTGAATTCTTAGGTATTATTAAAATTATAAGCAAATATTAAGCATTTAATAGCTCAATACGAGATTATATAAAAATTTCAAAAAATTATATAACAAACACCAAATGCCTTGCGTTTAATTTTACACTATTAATAATTAAAAAAATATTGTCATGAGAAAATTACAATTTATATGCCTTGCTGCTTTTGCTTTTTTATACACCAACACAACATTCGCTCAAGACAGTGAAGTAAAAAATTACGATCAGGGATTTAGATTAGGTTTTGGGGTAAACGGTGGTTTGCCAACTGATAATGCTTACGATTGGTCTCTTGGTGGTGACGTTCGTTTACAATATGATTTATCAAGAAGAACTTCACTTACATTAACTACTGGTTTCACCAATTTATTTATGGGAAAAGATGAAAATGGAGTTGATGTAAATGATCTTGGATTTATTCCGGCAAAAGCTGGTTTTAAAGCTTTTGTATGGGAAGATCAATTTTATGTTCTTGGTGAAGTTGGTGCCGGTTTTGCCGTAACAAACGGTTATGACGATACTACTTTTTTATGGGCACCCGGAATTGGATATGCTAACAAATACATTGATATCAGTGTACGTTACGAAGATTACAATAAATTCAAAACAAATCAGGTAGCGCTTCGTTTAGCGTATGGATTTGATTTGTAAAAAATACTTTCATTTTTATTCTTTTGTTTTTGGTAATAATCCCGGCAGATCCTCACAATCGCCGGGTTTATAATTTTATGGAAGTTCTAAAATATCTATATAATAATAAGGAACAGCCATTATTCATCCTGACAAAAATTATCTAATTATCTCAATTGACAAATTATCTAATTATTTATTCCCCGATAATTCCTTCTTATACATTTCAAAGTTGGCTTTTATTTTGTCGTCTAATTCCGGTTCTTTAATATCCGTGTATTTTTTCATTTCTTCCCAGATAATTTTGGCCACAATATAGCGGGCCATTTCTTTATCATCGGCAGGAACTACAAACCAAGGCGCGTGCTCTGTCGAAGTTCTGTTTATAGCTTCCTCATAATATTGTTGGTATTCGTCCCAATGCTCGCGTTCTTTCAGGTCGCCTGGAGAAAACTTCCAATTGTGCTTTCCTTCTTCCAAGCGGCGTAACAATCGTTCTCTCTGCTCTCCTTTGCTCAAATGCAGAAAAAACTTCATGACAATCGTTCCGTTTTCGGCAATATGACTTTCGAAATTATTGATTTGCTCGATTCTTTTTTTCCAAAATTTAGGCGTAATATCATCCACAGAATTTATTCCGGGTAAATTCTCTCCCAAAACATATTCCGGATGTACGCGTGTAACCAAAACATTCTCATAATGCGTGCGGTTAAAAATCGCAAATTTTCCTTTTTCGGGCAAAGCAATATAATGACGCCATAAATAATCGTGCTCCAACTCAGTCGAATTGGGCGTTTTAAAACTATGCACCACTACTCCACGCGGATTAAATTCTTTAAAAACTTCCCGAATCAAACTATCTTTTCCGGATGTATCCATTCCCTGCAAACAAATTAAAACGCTGTATTTATTATGCGAATACATTACGTCCTGCAAATCGCTTAATTTGTCTCTCACTTTGTCCATTTTTTCTTCTTTCTCTTCATCATCAGCTTCTATATCTAACAAAGTTGGAATCTTGGATAATTTTATTTTATCTGTAACTTTAAAATCATTCGGATCTATAGATTTCATATGTTTTTATTTTTTGTATTATAAATATACTAATTTTACGAATTCCGATAGCTATCGGAACTGCTATTCATTGCAATAGTTTTTCCCGGAGTTTCAGGACTATTAAGGCTACATTTAGTTTTCAAAACAACATTCATGGAAAAATTTACATTAGAAATATTATTTCAAATCATCGGAATCGGTTCGGCATCAGGATTATTTTTCAATAACGATTCATTGTATATCATTGGCGATAACAGCGGATTTTTATACGAATACAATATGCAGAATCAGCAATTAAGCCATCATCCATTAATCGATAATCCGTCACAAAATATTCCGAAAAATATAAAACCAGATTTTGAATCTGTTACGCATCATAATGATACACTTTATGTTTTTGGTTCCGGTTCAACCGAAAACAGAAACAAAATGATTGCCTTTGATTTAAAAAACAAAACCATTTTACAAAAAAATAATTTGGCCGATTTATACGCCGTAATGCAAAGTTTCGGCGCTATAAAACCAGAAGATTTTAATTTGGAAGGCGCTATTTTTGATGGCGAAAACTGGTATTTGTTCAATCGCGGAAATGGAATCTCAAACAAAAACACCATTTTTACGATTCATGCTAAAAGTCTGGGTGAAGAATTTGCTTTGGTTGCCACCAATTATAAGCTGCCAAAAATAAAAGGCGTTCGTTCTAGTTTTACCGATGCTATTTTGGTCGAAGATAAAATCTATTTCCTTTCTACCGCAGAAGATACCAAATCGACTTACGACGACGGAGATATTTTGGGAAGCTTCATTGGTAGAATCGATCTTAAAACCATGAAAATTGATTTTACGCAAAAAATAACATCCACAAATAAATTTGAAGGCTTGACTTACTATAAAAAATCAAATGATAAAATTGAATTTTTATTATGTGAGGATAATGATACTGAACTTTTAGAAACGAAGATTTTTAAGTTGGTTTTACCAGTTAAGTAATACACAATTCATAACCACAACGTTAATCGTAGAGGCGCACAGCAGTGCGTCTCCCGCAAAGAATTTCCACATTCATATATTTAGAATGATATATACATTGTCGATTCAATTGCGAATGATGGATTAAAATCCATCCCTACAATATGATCCGTTCCTCCGGAACTCTTTATAAAATTCCGGAGGAATGATTTATTTTGTAGCAAGGGATTTTAATCCCTTAAAAAAAATTGGCGAATATCTTTGAGGGAGACGCACTGCTGTGCGCCTCTACAAATGCGCCTTTACAAATATATTCAAAGATAAAACCCTGAACCTTTGTATCTTTGTTACTTTAAACCTTTTAAAAAAAACTTTTTTTTAACCTCGTCCCAACCTTTTTATCTTTTTATCTCTCTATATAAGAAAGACACCAATTGTGATAAACGAAACTCAAATATCCGGCTGCAAAAAAATGAACCGCGACGCACAGCGTCAGGTTTATGAGCATATGGCTCCAAAACTGTATCGCGTTTGCAAACGATACTTAAAGAAGGAAGAAGAAATTGAAGAAGCTATGGCTGATGCATTCTATACCATCTTTACAAAAATAGAACAGCTTAAAGAAGATAAAGCTTTTGAGGCGTGGGCAAGAAAAATAGCGGTTAACCATTGTTTGGCAACGATCAAGAAAAATACAAACTTTAATATGTATTTGGATGATGTCAAACTGCTTTCGCAACCTTTTACTGACGAGATCAATTCGCTCGAAGAAGAAGATTTGCTCAATTTATTGAATCATATTCCGGATGGCTGTAAAACTGTTTTTAACCTTTTTGTTATAGAAGGTTACGGACACAAGGAAATAGCCGGCATGCTCAACATTTCTGAAGGCACATCAAAATCACAATTGAATGCTTCTAAAACTAAGTTGAAGGAATTAGTAAACAAATTGTATTACCAAAAAGCAAAGTAGTCATGGACAATCAAGATAAAATATTCGATAAATTTAAAGAGGCAGCGCAAAACTCTGAGCTGAAAGATTTTCCGGGAATGGAAAAAGTCTGGTCGCGCGTTGAAGAGAAACTCGACAAGAAAGAAGATAAAAAAACAATCGCGTTATGGAAAAAAATTGCCATTGCAGCGTCTCTTTTATTATTAATTTCTTTAGGATCTCAGTTTTTGCTATCAGATAAAACAAAAGAAATTCAAAATAATCAAGTTGTCGTTACTGATTCTGTTGAAACGAAAACTCAGAATGCTGTTGTAGAAAAAGATGGTGTTGCTGTTGAAAATTCTGAAATAGTTCCGAAAGAAGATGCTGTTAAAATTCTGGACAAACAAATTCAACAACAGCAAAAAGTAGCGGTAAACGAAATACAACGTTCGTTTAGCGAAGGAACTGCAGATGCAGTATCGGCAGCACCAGTTCTTAATGAGGTCGTTGTGGCAGCTCCGGTTCAATCTGCACCAAAATACGCAGAAGAAGAAGTTGCTGTCGAACAAGATAAAAATGAAAGTTTCGGTTATTCAAAAGCAGTACAAAAAGAATCTGCCCGAGTAGCTTTCGCTGAAAAGCAATCATCTGTAAAAGCTAAGAAAAGTGCTCCGCTGGTGGTTATAAACGGAAATGCGATGGCCAATAGCGATGACGCCAAAAAAGACAAAATGATGTCTGCTGAAATATCAAATCTTGAACCTTCAAACGTAGATTCATTAGTAATTCTGGACGAACCTTTATATATTATTGACGGAATTTATTATTCTGAAAATGATTTATACGGCTCAAATCCAACGAGTCCGTACGCGCCTTTGGACAAACAGGAAATTAAAACCATTACAATACTTCAGGATCTGGAAGCCACATCAAAATATGGCGAAAAAGGAAAAAAAGGAGTTGTAATCATCACCACGAAAACAGGAAAACCGATCAACAAAAAATAATTCTTACATCAAAAAATCTTTGTCAGAGTTGAGGCTTTGGCAAAGATAAACCCGAACATTAATTTAAAAAATCACTATCATGAAAAGTCTAAAACTTATTTCATCAGCTATTACTATGCTTATATGTTTCGTAACATTTGCACAGGAAAAAACGATTACGGGAATAGTAACCGATAATGTTAATATGCCACTTCCCGGAGTTACAGTAACCGTTAAAAAAACTACAAAAACAGCACTAACAGATTTTGATGGAAAATATTCTATTCAGGCACAAACCGGAGATGTTTTGGTTTTTAGCTATATCGGAATGAAAACCCAAAATATCTCAGTTAAAAAATCAAATGTCATCAATGTAAAAATGGCAGAGAAAAGTAATCATTTAGAAGAAGTTATAGTCGTAGGTTATGGAACTGCTTCAGAATATGAAGATAATAGTTATAGATCTGAGAAAAGAAAGATGGCGACGAAATCAGTCAGCCAATCTGTTCAGAGAAGAACTTTAATTGCGCCAAGTGTACAAAATAGTTCGCAATATATTTCGGGATCGACTATTGCAATTCATGGTACTCAATCTATTTCATCTAAAAATGAACCAATGTATATTGTAGACGGAGTTGCCATAAAAGCCGACCAAATGGCACAAATAAACCCGAACGATATTCAGGATGTAAAAGTTTTAAAAGATACGAACTCAACTGCTATTTATGGAACTAAAGGTGCAAACGGCGTTGTAGTTATTGCTACTAAAAATGAAATGTATAAAAACCTTTCTGAAAAAGAAATTAGCAACAAATTAAAACCTGTCAATGTACCTCAGCCAACTGAACCAAACAACGAAGATTACGATGCTTTTGTAGAAAATGCTTTTGAAAGCCCAAAAACGGCACCGCTTTCTACTTTTTCGATTGATGTTGACAATGCTTCTTACACGAATGTGAGACGTTTTATTAATAACGGACAAGAAGTTCCTAAAGATGCTGTTCGTGTGGAGGAAATGGTCAACTTCTTTAAATACACTTATCCGCAACCGCAAGATCAAAATCCTTTTTCAATAAATACTGAAGTAAGCGAATCTCCATGGAATGCTAAAAACAGAGTTTTGAAAATTGGTTTACAGGGGAAAAACATTCCAACAAACGATTTACCTGCATCCAATCTTGTATTTCTGGTTGACGTTTCGGGGTCAATGAGCGAGCCTAATAAATTGCCTTTATTGAAACAATCTTTAAAAATATTGGTAAACGAGTTGCGCAACAAAGATAAAGTGGCCATCGTAGTTTACGCAGGTGCAGCAGGTTTGGTTTTAGCTCCAACATCCGGAGATGAGAAAAAAACAATTATTGATGCGCTTGAAAACTTAAATGCCGGAGGAAGTACTGCCGGAGGAGCCGGAATTGAACTGGCATATAAAATTGCTGCTGAAAATTTCATTAAAAATGGAAATAACAGAGTGATTCTGGCAACGGATGGTGATTTTAATGTAGGCAGTACTTCTAACTCCGACATGGAAAAACTGATTGAAGAGAAAAGAAAATCAGGCGTTTTCCTTACTTGTTTGGGTTACGGAATGGGCAATTACAAAGACAGCAAAATGGAAACGCTGGCTGATAAAGGAAATGGAAATTATGCGTATATCGACAACATTCAGGAAGCAAATCGATTTTTAGGAAAAGAGTTTAAAGGTTCAATGTTTGCGATTGCAAAAGATGTAAAAATTCAAATAGAATTTAACCCAAAACAAATTCAGGCGTATCGCTTAATTGGATACGAAAACAGAAAATTACGTCCGGAAGATTTTAAAAATGACGCCATCGATGCGGGAGAATTAGGAAGCAATCATACCGTTACGGCTTTGTATGAAATTATTCCGGCCGGAGTTACAAGCGACTACCTAAACCAACAGCCTGATGCCTTAAAATATACTACAGTTCCCGAAAGCACGAACAACTATGCTGGTGAATTGGCCACGGTAAAATTCCGTTACAAAAAACCAGATGGCGATAAAAGCATAGAAATGGTAAAAGTGATCGAAAATAAATCGGTTTCTTTAGAAAAATCAAGTGATGATTTTAAATTCAGTACGGCGGTTGCGTGGTTTGGACTAAAATTGAGAGATTCAAAACTGATTACAAATAAATCATCCGAAGATATTTTAAAATTAGCCAAACAAGGAACAACAAATGATTCAGAAGGATATAAAGCAGAATTTATCCGACTTATTGAAAGCGCGAAACAGGTTTATTAAATCAATGTCTTATTACATATTAGTCACTATTTAAACTGTTGAGCATAAAATATTTTAACACATAGAAACATAGATTTTTGCAAACCTAAAAAGGTGTTTCACTTGCATTAACACATCCCGAAGCTTCGGGACTATGTTTGAGAAACTAGTTTCTTTTTATATTCTTTTTCACAAATAGAGACCTATGTTTCTATGTGTTTAATTAAACTTTACAAATTACACTCATTTATTATTTAATTTTTATACAAATGAAAAATCTACTTTTTGCACTATTAATATTCATCACCATAAATGCTTTTTCTCAAACTAAAAGTATTTATGAAAAACCTTTTATTGAAGTTTCCGGTCAGGCCGATACATTAGTTTTACCTAATAAAATCTGGATTAATGTTTTATTAACCGAAAAAGATTCAAAAGGAAAAAAATCTGTAGAAGATCTTGAAAAAGAAATGATCCAGAAATTAAAGGAAATTGGAATCAACACAGATAAAAATGTGAGTGTGAGCGATATGTCGAGCAATTTTAAATTTTATCTTTTAAAACAAAATGATGTTTTCAAAAGTAAATCCTATTCTGTTTTGGTTGGCGATGCTAAAACGGCTTCAAAGGTTTTTCTGGGATTAGAAAAAATTGGCATCTCGAATGTTCAAATTGAGAAAGTTGAAAACGACCAGCAAAAAAACATTCGTCTTTTAATAAATGAAAAAGCCATTCTTCGTGCCAAACAAATTGCTGAAAGTTTAACGAAACCTTTAAGCCAAAAAGTTGGAAATGCCATTCAAATCAATAACTTTGAAGATATTTCGAATCAATTAATGGGCAACGTTGCCGGAATAGCAGTTAGAACAGGAGGAAGCTATTATTCTGAAGAATCAAGTAATCAACCTAACATTGAATTTGAAAAAATAAAAATTGTAAGTAATGTGCAAGTGCGCTTTCTCTTAGAATAAATTAAAATATTTATAAATCAATTTCAAACAAAACTTAATGAACCCAATCTTAAATCAAAATCTATTTCTTGTAAAAGAACACGTTGGAATGTTCAAGGCCGCAAACAATTATGACATTTATGATACTGAAAGCAATCAGATTATCATGAATTGCCGTGAAAATAATCTTGGCTTTTTTACCAAAGTTTTTCGTTTTACCGATTATAAAAGAATGACGCCTTTTAATATTGAAATTACAACAGCTTCCGGAGAAAAATTAATTTCAGTGAGACGTGGCATTGCCTGGTTTCGTTCTACCGTTGAAGTTTTGGACGAAAAAGATCGTTTGGTGGGAACTTTTAAACAGAAATTCTTTTCATTTGGAGGGAAATTTGAAATTTTAGATAAAAACGAAAAACCGGTTGCAACGCTTCAGGGAAAATGGACGGGTTGGGATTTTAAATTCTCGCACGAAAACAAACAGCTTGCGCAAGTAAGCAAAAAGTGGGCAGGAATGGGCAAAGAATTGTTTACGAGTGCCGATAATTACGTTCTTCAAATAGAAGAAACTGTAACACCAGAAAGTCCGTTAAGACAATTAATTCTTGCAGCCGTAATGTGCATTGATATGGTTTTAAAAGAATAAAAACAGTTTGTTAAACTTAGTTTAAGAAAACTTCTAAAAGCATCATTTTAGTTATCAAAAGCTTTATTTTTGTATGACTTAAAATGATGCTTTTTGCATTTCTAATATATAAATCATGACAGACTTAAAAAATAAAAATGCACTAATTACAGGAGCAGGAAAAGGAATTGGAAAAGCAATCGCGATTGCATTAGCCAAAGAAGGCGTAAATGTAATTCTAGTTTCAAGAACACAAACAGACGTTGATCAGCTTGCGATTGAAACTTCACATTTGGGTGTAAAATCATTAGCTCTTTCTGCAGATGTTTCAGACATTAACTCTATAAACAAAGCAGTTCAAAAAGCTTTGGCAGAATTTAAAACCATTGATATTTTAATTAATAATGCCGGAATTGCTTCTTTTGGGAAATTCCTGGAATTAGAACCAGAAGAGTGGGAAAAAATTATTCAGGTAAATTTAATGGGGACATATTACACAACCCGTGCCGTTATCCCCAATATGATTGAAAGACAAACAGGAGATATTATTAATATTTCATCAACTGCAGGATTAAACGGAAATGCGTTAACAAGTGCTTACAGTGCTTCAAAATTTGCTGTTTTAGGATTAACCGATTCTTTAATGCAGGAAATGAGAAAACACAATATTCGCGTTACTGCCTTAACGCCAAGTACAGTTGCGACTGATATGGCAAAAGATTTGAACCTGACAGATGGTAATCCTGAAAAGGTTATGCAATCTGAAGATATTGCTGAATTAATTATTGCACAACTGAAATTAAACAGCAGGGTTTTTATAAAAAATAGCAGTATTTGGTCGACAAACCCATAAGGTGAATTAAATTCCAATATTTTAAATTCCAAATTCCAATTGTGTGGAAATTATAATTGAATTACGGGAATTGGAATTTATTTTTGGAATTTAATTATTTATTGGAATTTCATAAAAACTATCGTACCTTAATCTTTGTCAAAGTTTGAAACTTTGACAAAGATCTAAAAGCCTTAAAAACATAAATTCTAAAAAACAAATTCCAAATTCCAATTATTTGTTGAAATTGGAATCGAGCAGCGAGAATTGGAATTTGAGTTTTAAAAAATTGGAATTTTAAAAAAATTATGATGGAGCAATATTTAAGACAATTAATAGCTATAGAATTTAGCGACAAAAAAGAGCTTTTTACAGGCTTTCTTATTGATTATTCTGATGACTGGATTTTATTAAGAAACAATCCGGTAGATTTTATTTTGGATGGATTTGTAATTTTAAAAAATAAGAATATTGAAGCTGTTCACAGAGATGAAGATCTGGAATTTACCGAAAAAGTAATTCGCCTGAAAGGTTTAAAAACAAATGCCGAAGATATTATTCCGATTAGGGATTTGGCGTCGATTGTAAATTTCATAAACAATAAATATGGCATTTTACAGATTTCTAAAAAATCAGCAAAATCAGCCTATTTGGGTAAATTGATTGAATTGAACGATGAAGAACTTACGATTGATTTTTTAGACACAAAAGGTCAGTTTGGCGGTGAATTAAGTTTTAATCCTGAAAAAATCAGAGTAATTGAATTTGACACAGATTATATTAATTCATTGAAATTAATGCTTCAGCAAGAGAAGAAATAGATTAATTTTTATAGAAAATGAAAAAGCCCTTTTTAAATAAAAAGGGCTTTATTTTTGTCTTTATAACAAACTGTAAATCTTTCTATGTGTAATCTTTATCAAAGTTTAAAACTTTGACAAAGATCTAAACTACAATTCCGTATACTTTTAAGCTTCCGCTAATTTGTTTAAAAACTCTAATCGAACACTTCCGTCTTCGTCGATTTTTGTTAAATTGATTTCTTGCAATGTATTAATCAATTCAGGGTTCCACGGTGTTTTTACTTTTACGTAGTTTTCGGTAAAACCGTGTATATATCCTTCTTTATTTTCACTTTCGAACAAAACTGTTCTGTTTGTTCCTAACTGACTTTCATAAAAGGCGCGGCGTTTTTTTACTGATAATCCTCGCAACATTTTACTGCGTTTTGCTCTAACATTTGCAGGAACAATTCCAGGCATATTGGCAGCTTCGGTATTGTCTCTTTCAGAATAGGTAAAGACATGTAAATATGAAATATCCATTTCATTCAGGAAATGATATGTCTCTAAAAAGTGCTCGTCAGTTTCTCCGGGAAAGCCAACAATTACATCAACACCAATACAAGCGTGCGGCATCACTTCACGAATTTTATTCACACGTTCTGTATATACTTCACGTAAGTAACGGCGTTTCATCAATTTTAAAATATCATTGCTTCCGGATTGCAGCGGAATATGAAAATGCGGTACAAAAGTTCTGCTTTTAGACACAAATTCTATCGTTTCGTTTTTCAGTAAATTAGGTTCGATGGATGAAATTCTCAAACGTTCGATTCCTTCCACTTTATCCAAAGCCTGAACTAAATCAAGAAAAGTATGTTCGTGTTTTTTATTTCCGAATTCTCCTTTTCCGTAATCTCCAATATTTACTCCGGTCAAAACAATTTCTTTGATGTTTTGCTTCGAAATTTCTTTGGCATTTTCTAAAACATTTTCTAAAGCATCACTTCTCGAAATCCCTCTTGCTAAAGGAATTGTACAATATGTACATTTATAATCGCAGCCATCCTGAACTTTCAGGAAAGCGCGCGTGCGATCGCCAATAGAATAACTTCCTACATAAAAATCGGCTTCGGCAATTTCGCATGAGTGCACTTCACCCATATCGTTTTTGCTTAAATCGTGAATATAATCGGTAATTTTAAATTTTTCGGTAGCTCCCAAAACCAAATCAACGCCATCAACAGCAGCTAATTCTTCTGGTTTTAATTGCGCATAACAACCCACGGCGGCAACAAAAGCCTTTTCGTTTAGTTTCATCGCCTTTTTTACAACCTGCTTAAATTGTTTATCTGCATTTTCAGTTACAGAACAGGTATTGATCACATAAATGTCGGCTACTTCTTCAAAATCAACACGATCAAAACCTTCATCATTAAAGTTTCTGGCAATTGTAGAAGTTTCTGAGAAATTCAATTTGCATCCAAGCGTATAAAAAGCAACTTTTTTTCTATTTTCCATAGGAATACACTACGTTTTAAGTAGTAAGATATTATATTTACATCTCAATTTAGAGAGTTTGCAAATTTACATACAATATTCTTTAAAATAAAATCAATAATATACTATATATCAATATTTTGCAGTAAACATCTATTAAAACAGGACTAAAAAAACATTAAACTCTATTCGTAGAATCAAAAAATAAGTTTTATTTGTAAAGAGAAAAAAATAATTCAATAAGAATAAAATGACAAAACATCGATTAAAAGCAAATTTTGTCGGTTAAATACATTTTTTTTACAGTTAAATTAAATTTTTCTTACATTTAGCTTTAAAAAAATCATCGTTTGAAGTTATGCTATTATTAGATAAAAATTTTAACATAAAATAATTTAATAAACCGTAGATTTAACGATAACAATTTTGAAATTTAGTCGTTATATTGTTGTTTTGTTATAAATAAAAATGGGTAAGCCGAAAACCATAAAGAGTAGGCAAAAAATTAAAAAAATCCACACTTATTATGAAAGCATTTTTACCCACAATCTGCTTGATGTTCTTAACCTTTTTCACTTCGCAAGCGCAAACGCAACAACCTGCTGCTCCCGCTACTACTAATCCATTCCCATCTATTAGTACTTTGACAAATTGGGCGAGTTTAAACTCTCAATCACAATTTGACATTGCTATTCGTGCGGTTGGTTTTAAGTTTGAAGTAAAAGAACCAGGTGAAGGATCAACTGCTTATACCTACATTCGTAAAGTAACTGTAAACGAAGTAAACTATACTGATAGAATTGTATATAGAATTGCGAACAACAATTCTGCAAGTATCATTTCTTTAGTAACGGCTTCTACAGATTTAGTAAGCTTGTATACGCCGCAATTAGCTACTTTTAAAAACAACAATTGCAAAACTGAAATGTCTAAAGATAAAAACACTACTTGCAGCTGTTACGAAAGTGTAAATTTTGCTATTGATCTTTGCGACGAACGTGTAAAATTAACAATGGGTGATGGAAATAAATATTTTGTTTCTGTAGCTAAAAAATAATAAGAATTAATTTCTCAGAGAATAAAAACAACGAGCTGTTTTCCAAATCTTTGCAAACTCATTACGAAAGTTTATAAAGATTTGGGACACATTTCTCTGATTTAATATTATTTGTTCGGATTTTTAAATTCGTACCAAACTTCTAATTCGTCTTCATACAAAAACGAATTTATGTACTGAAAACCCAGTTTTTCAAGAATCTTTCTTGAGTTTTCATTTCCTTCATCTGCATAAGCATAAAGAGAGTCTATCTTCATTTCATTAAAAGCATATGCTATAAAAGCTTTTCCTGCTTCGGTTGCGTATCCTTTTCCCCAATGTTTTTCGATGAAACGATAACCAATTTCATAAAAATCTTTATGATTATTGATTTCATTTGTAATGAATTTTATTCCTGACCAGCCTAGAAACTCATTGGTTTCTTTAAGGACAACAGCCCAGCGACCAGTTCCAAAATCTGCATATTGCTGTTGGATATTTTCAATCTGACTTATACTTTCCTCAATATTCTTTACTGGTTTTTTCCCCAGAAAAATATGCACATTTGGGTTAGAATCCAATTCAAACATTCCAGCTGCATCTGAAAGGTTTAATTCTCTCAAAAGCAAACGTTCTGTCTCAATTGATTTCTTCATGAATGTAATTATTTAAGATATAACGTTGTACCACTTCAGCAACTCCGTCATTGTTATTTGAAGCCACAATTACATTGGCTCTGTCACGCAATTCTGGTGTTACATTATCAACCCAAACACCTAAACCGGCATATTCGATCATTGTTAAATCATTTCCTGCATTTCCAACAGCAATAATTTCACTTTGGTGAATATTTAGTTTTTCTGCCAAAAGTTTTAAGCTGTTTGCTTTATCAATGCCATTTTGAGCAGCTTCCAGAAAAAAAGGTTTAGACATAGCGACACTCAAATTTGGCATTGCTAACTTTAAATCTTTTTCTACTTCTTTTAAGTATGAAGGTTCTGCCAATAAAATACATTTTACAGCAGGTTTAGTTACTGCAGCTTTAAAATCAGACACTTTATTATGAGGCAATCCTGTGATATCTTTTTCGATTTCGATATATTCAGAGTCTGTCTCACTTACTATTTCACCATCAAGATAGGTGATGATATGTGTTTTCATCTTTACACTATAATCGTATAAATCATGAATTTGCTCCGGAGTTAAACACTGTTCAAATAATATAAGGTCATCTTTTGCCGTACTAATTACAGCGCCATTAAACGAAATAATATACGAATCGTTTAAGTCTAATTCTAATTCTTTGGCATAAGCCGTCATTGCCGATGTTGGCCGACCCGAAGCCAAGACAACATGCACCCCTTTTGCCTGAGCTTCAAGAAGGACTTTTTTATTTAATTCTGAAATTTTATGATCGTCTGTCAACAAGGTATCATCCATGTCGAGTACAAGCATTTTATATTGCATATTTTGTAGTTTTTCAGTTTTCAGTCGCGGTTTTCATCTTTACTGAGACTGTAAACTGCGACTGAAAACTAATTTAGATACTCATTCTAAAATCTTCAATTACCGGATTTGCTTTTGCAAAATCTGTTTCCTGAATAAAAACTTCTACCGCAACGTCTGACATTGGAAAACCTCCCATACGCGCTGATTGAATATTATCTTTTTTTACGGTTTCTACTCCCGCTTGTTCTAATCTTTCCTGTAAAGCAATTGCTAATACTTCACTTCCTGAAAACACCTTCATTAGTCCCATAACATTTATTTTTAATTTTTTATTGTAATATTATTTTTAGCTGATTTTGAAAATCTTCATTTTCATTTATTCCTATATGATCCTGGTTTTTCAGCAGAAACAAATTTTTATCTGACTTCAATAATTCATTCAATCGAACTGAATTTTTAAATGGAATCAATTGATCTTCTATTCCGTGAAAAATATAAATGGGTCCTTTTATTTTTGGCAAATAATCCCTCGTTTCTAAACTAAACTTCTTCATGAAATTAGGAAAAAACGGAACTCTCGAACTCGATAATTCTGTAAAACTATAATAAGGCGCCTGAAGAATTAAAGCTTTAGGTTTGTTTTGAGAAGCTAAAATAGTTGCCAATCCAGAACCTATTGAATAACCCGTAATAATGATTTTATCTTCAGGATATCTTTCAAGCATTTTTTTATAAACAACAGAAACATCCTTATTTAATTGATCTTCATTTTCGATTTCTCCTTCACTTTTCCCAAAACTTCTGTAATCCAAAATAAAAATATCATACCCTAGTTTGGTATACACTTTTGCAATTTTTCCCCAGGTTTCTAGTGTTCCGGCGTTTCCATGGAGATAAAAAATCAAACCTTTAGAGTTTTCAGCTTTGAATAACAAACCGTTCAAATTAATTCCGTCAAACGATTTAATATTTAATTCTTCAAATTTTTGCTGATAATCAAACTTAAAATCTTTTGGAAGTCTTGCACTTTGAAAAATCATTCCAACCTGATTAAAATATACATAAGAAACTACCAAAATATAAATAACAACAAAAAATAGCAAAAGCACAATTGTTAGAAATTTAAAGGTCTTGAGTATTTCCATATAGTTTAGTTTCTAGTTTGCAGTTCTCAGTTCCAGTCTCAGTTTATAGTATTGAAAACTGAGACTGAGAACTGAGACTATAAATTACTCCTCTTCGATAAAACCTTCTTCTTCGTCTAATTCTTCTTCACCTTCTTCATCCATGTCGAATAAAAAAGGTTCAAGCAACATTTTATCTGCTAAAATTTCTATACGTTCTGTTAGTGTTTCAGCAAAAATAATTCGCTGTGTTTTAGGAATACTATTAGAAATACGCATAATTTTAGTTTCATGACGCAATTTCAAAATAGGATCTGCATCATCCAAAATGAACATTTTCAAACGGTTTACATTATAACCCGCTGTTGTAAACATATCACTTAATTTATTTGGCGTACCTATTAAAACATCAATTCCGGTTGAAATATAATTTTTATCATAATCCATATCGCCTTTGTCATGCACTCCGTACACTTCAAGATTGGTGTATTTTCCGTATTTCGCGAAAAGGTCTACCATTTCTAATACTTTGGTTTTGTCTTCCACAAAAATCAAAGCACGTGGCGATTCTTCTGTCTGACCCGCCAATTGCTGAATCACATTCAAAACAATTGTCGTCGATTTTCCACTTCCCTCCGGAGAAAGAATAATACAATCGGCACCACTTTTTATGGTCGAAAAAGTTTCTTTTTGCAGAATATTAGCTTCTGTTAAACCATTTTCGATTAATGCGTCTTGTAACTTCTCGTTTATCTTCTTTAATTTCATCTCTTTTATGCTTTAAGCTTTAGGCAATAAGCCATAAGCAAAAATTATTTATATTTTAAAATGCTATAAGCTTTAAGCAATAAGCTATAGGCAAAAATTCTACATCATTAATAGCTTAAAGCTTATTGCCTAAAGCCTATTGCGCGAAGCACCTACTTGCTTGCAAACATTTTTACATCTGTTTCAGATATTTCGTTTCCTCCCAAAATAATTAGTCTTTCGACTACATTTCGAAGTTCACGGATATTTCCTGTCCAGTCGTATTCCTGCAATAATTTTATGGCTGGCTGCGAAAATACTTTAACAACATTTCCTTGTTCCGAAGCAATTTTCTCTGCAAAGTGTCGTATCAAAGCCGGGATATCATCGCGTCTTTCGTTCAATGGCGGAACTTTAATTAAAATCACTGCCAAACGATGGTACAAATCTTCTCGGAAACGACCTTCGGCAATTTCTGTTTTTAAATCTTTATTAGTTGCAGCCACAACGCGAACATCCACTTTGATATCTTTTTCTGCCCCAACTCTGGTAATCATACTTTCCTGCAAAGCACGTAAAACTTTGGCTTGCGCCGAAAGGCTCATGTCTCCAATTTCATCTAAGAAAATGGTTCCCTTATCTGCTGCTTCAAATTTTCCTGCGCGATCTTTCACTGCCGATGTAAAAGCACCTTTTACGTGACCAAATAATTCGCTTTCAATCAATTCACTTGGAATTGCAGCGCAGTTTACTTCAATCATTGGAAAATTAGCGCGCTCACTTCTTTCATGCAATTGATGCGCGACTAATTCTTTTCCGGTTCCGTTTGGTCCTGTAATTAAAACTCTGGCTTCGGTTTGCGCTACTTTATCAATCATTAATTTAATATGACTGATGGCTTCGCTCTCACCTACCATTTCGTAATTCTTACTTACTTTTTTCTTTAGAATTTTATTTTCGACTACAAGTTGTTTTTTGTCTAAAGCATTACGAACTGTATTCAGTAAACGATTTAAATCCGGTGGTTTCGAAATATAATCAAAAGCTCCCAAACGCATTGTATGAATCGCCGTTTCCATATCGCCGTGACCGGAAATCATCACCATAGGAATTTCGGGCTTAATTTTTTTTACTTCTTCCAAAACCTCAACACCGTCCATTTTTGGCATTTTGATATCACACAAAACCAAATCATAGTCGTTGTTTTTAATTTTGTCAAGTCCCGCAGCACCATCTTCTGCCTCATCAACCTGATACGTATCATTTTCTTCTGATAAAATCTTTACCAAAACTCGTCTGATCGCCGCTTCGTCTTCTATAATTAGTATTTTACTCATTCTTTTTAAAGTTGCTAAGGTTCTGAGTTGCTAAGATTCTAAGCTTTTAAAAGATGCTAAAAAAAACTTAGCAACTCAGTATCTTAGAATCTTAGCAACTTTAATTAGTATTTAAGCCATCTATACAATTCTTTCCAGGTTGGTTTTTTGCCGTACATTAAAATACCAACGCGGTAAATTTTTGCAGCGAACCAGACAACAAGGAAAAAGGTTGCAAACAATAATGATACCGAAATTGCAATTTGCCACCACGGTACGCCAAACGGAATTCGCATTAACATTACAATTGGCGACGTTAACGGGATCATTGAAAACACAATTGCAACAGTTCCGTGTGGATCGTTTACTACGGTAAAAAATCCGATGTATACACTTAAAATAAGCGGCATTATAATAGGCAGCAAAAATTGCTGTGAATCGGTTTGATTGTCGACCGCTGCGCCAATTGCGGCATAAAATGAACTATATAGAAAATATCCTCCAATAAAATAAACCACAAAACCAATAATGATACTGGCGATTGGTAAATTCCATAATTCACTAATATACATTTGTGCTGTCCCCGAAAATTCCTGTTGTGCAGAATGCATTAATCCTGGTGGAATTTTGGCTGTTGGACCAACATTTACTCCAAAAAATGCTGAAGCTGCAAACATTAATCCCAAACCAATGATAGCCCAGATTATAAATTGTAATAATCCGGCAAGGGAAGTTCCAACAATTTTACCAATCATTAACTGAAATGGTTTTACTGATGAAATGATGATTTCGATAATTCTATTAGTTTTTTCTTCGATCACGCTTCGCATTACCATATTTCCATAAATGATAATGAACATCATAATTAAATATCCGAAAGCACCTCCAATTCCAATTTTTATTTCGTTCAGACCTTTTAAACTTTCTTCTCCTGAAGCTTTCGCCAAATGAATATTAACCTCAGCATGTGCTTTTTGAATGGCTAATGTATCTAGTTTAGCTTGTTCGAAATTTAACTTTGTTATTTTATCAGCAATAACATCCTGTGTGTTTTCTATAAAAGCAATACTTGGACTATTATTCGAAATAAAATCTATTTTACTTTCTAAATCTTTTAAATTACTCGTTTTGGGAATAATAATTAAACCTGTAAAATTCTCTTTGACAATACTGTCTTTCAAAGATTTTGTATCAATTTGAGAAAGATCTAAATATCTGTATTCTCCGTCTTTTTTATTCTGTTTTACAAAATCATCTGCAAACAAACCTGTTTCGTCATGAATTGCGATTCGTTTGGTTTCAGCTTTCATTGAACTTAAATAACCAATAAATCCGGCAATTGCCACAAACAGTAACGGACTCAAAAAAGTCATAACAACAAAAGACTTATTGCGCACTTTGGCAATAAATTCTCTTTTTATAATCAGCGAAATGATGCTCATTTTTTTATTTTTTATTTTAGATTGTTGACTTTAGATTTTAGATTCCAGGTTTTCACTCTAAAATCTGAAATCTAAACTTTTTCAGTAACTGTCTGAATAAAAATATCGTTTACACTCGGGATTTTTTCTACAAAATGTGTTACTTGTCCGCGTTGTGTCAGAATATGTAATAACTCGTTTGGAGCTGCATTTCCTATCTGAATATTTAGTTTTAAATCGTCATTTAAAGATTTAAAATTAGCCGGCGAAACTGTAAACTTTTGTGTAATGTCATACATCAAACCTTCAACATTATTAGTCAGGATTCCAACTTCAAAACTATTGGTTTTAAACTCGCGTTTTACATCGCTTACTTTTCCTTCGATCAGTTTATTCGATTTATGAATTAAGGCAATATGATCACAAAGTTCTTCAACACTTTCCATTCTGTGCGTAGAAAAGATAATTGTGGCGCCTTGTTCTTTTAATGCCAAAATTTCATCTTTAATTATATTAGCATTTACGGGATCAAAACCGGAAAATGGCTCATCAAAAATTAGCAATTTAGGCTTATGCAATACACAAACTACAAATTGAATTTTTTGCGCCATTCCTTTAGAAAGTTCCTGAATTTTTTTGTTCCACCAACCCTGGATTCCCAAACGATCAAACCAAAAATCCAGTTGCTTTTTAGCTTCGGCTTTAGAAAGTCCCTTCATTTGTGCCAAATACAAACATTGCTCTCCCACTTTCATAGAAGTGTACAAACCTCTTTCTTCCGGAAGATAACCGATATTCTGTACATGTTTTGGCTGCAATTTTTCTCCATCCAAAATAATCTGACCGCTGTCTGGCAGTGTAATTTGATTGATGATTCGAATAAGGGAAGTTTTTCCAGCTCCATTTGGACCTAACAATCCGTAAATGCTGCCTTTGGGCACATTCAATGAAACTTCGTTAAGCGCTACATAATCGCCATATTGTTTTACGACTTTATGTACTTCGAGTAAGTTGCTCATGCTGTTTTTAGAATTTTCTACGTCAGTTTGACCATTGTGGCCTAGCGAGTGTAAAAGTAAATAATTAGTACCGATTCTAAGTAATAATACATAAAAAACCCATTCTAAATTTACTTCAGAATGGGTTTTAAAATTTATTTTCTCTTTTTAGAAAAAGTTTCTGTTATGAAAACATATCTTTTACTTTTTCAAAAAATGATTTTTCTGATTTTTCAGGACTTGGAACAAAATGTTCGTCGTTAAGAGCATTTTCGAAAAATTGTTTTTGCTCTTTATTCAATGTTTTAGGTGTCCATACATTTACGTGAACCAGTAAATCCCCGCTTCCGTAACCGTTAATACTTGGAATACCTTTTCCTTTTAATCTTAATATTTTTCCTGATTGAATTCCTTCTTCCAGTTTAATACGAACTTTTCCATTTATTGCTTCAATATCTTTAGAAACTCCTAAAACTGCTTCAGGGAAACTGATATATAAATCAAAATGAATATTTTCGCCTTCACGTTTCAAAAATTCGTGTTCCAACTCTTCAATTGCAACAATTAAATCACCAGGAACGCTGTTTCCGGGAGCATCATTTCCTTTGTTAGAAACTTTAAGCTGCATTCCGTCAACAACTCCTGCAGGAATTTTGATTGAAACTGTTTCATCTTCCAAAACCATTCCCTGAGCATCTGCTTCAGATGGTCTTTTATCTAGAATTTGTCCAGAACCTCCACAAGTAGGGCAAGTTGATGCAGATTGCATTCTTCCCAAAATTGTGTTTGTTACACGCATTACCTGTCCCTGACCATTACAAGTCGAACACGTTTTGTATGTAACTCCTTTTGCCTGAACTTTACGTTTTACTTTTACTTTTTTCTCAACACCATTTGCAATTTCTTCTAAAGTCAGTTTAACTTTAATTCGAAGATTGCTTCCTTTAGCGCGACGAGGACCGCCTCCGCCTCCACCGAAACCGCCAAATCCTCCACCAAAAATATCACCAAACTGGCTGAAAATGTCATCCATATTCATACCACCGTGACCACCACCGCCAAATCCGCCAGAACCATCAAAAGCCTGATGTCCGTATTGGTCGTATTTAGCTTTTTTGTTAGGATCACTTAAAACTTCATAAGCTTCTGCCGCAAGTTTAAAGTTTTCTTCTGCCTCTTTGTCGCCTGGATTTTTATCCGGGTGATATTTCAAAGCACTTTTTCTGTAAGCTTTTTTTATTTCGGCAGCGTCAGCATTTTTTGAAATGCCTAGTATTTCGTAAAAATCTTTTTTCATAATTTAGGTTAAATTCCAAATCTAAAAATTCCAAATTCCAATACTTAAAAAATTGACTTTCAGAATATTTAATTTGTTTTTTTAGTTTCCGATAACCACTTTAGGGAAACGAATAATTTTGTCTCCTAATTTGTAGCCTTTTTCAATAACATCAACAATTTTTCCTTTTAATTTGTCAGACGGAGCTGGAATTTGGGTAATTGCCTCAGCAAAATCAGCATTAAAAGCATCACCTGCTCTTACTTCAACTTGCTCTAAACCTTTAGAAACCAAAGTGCTTTTCAATTTTTCGTGAATCAACTCAACACCTTTTTTCAAATTTTCATCGTCAGATTTGTTGATCTCTACAGTTGCTCTGTCAAAATCATCCAAAACAGGAAGCATTGCTAACAAAACTTCTTGGTTTGCTGTTTTAAACAAATCCATACGCTCTTTTGAAGTTCTTTTTTTGTAATTTTCAAATTCGGCAAATAATCTCAAAAACTTATCTTTTTCTTTTGCCAAGTCTTGAGCCAATTGCTCTTCAACACTTAATTCTTCAACAATTAACTGCTCACCGTTGGCATTGTTTTCTAACGTTACATCATCTAATTCCTGATCGAATTCTGTATTTTCCGTAGTCATATTACTTGTATTTTTAAAAATATTCTTAAACTTCATTTTCAATTTCTTTCTTTTGGATTGCAAAAGTACTGCCAAATCTTATAAAATGTCAAATTGTCACGCTATTAAAATTTGGCTGTTTATATAAATAATTTTCTTACTTTAAAATTTAGTATAATTTTAAGACTATTACGTTTTAGTTTATAGTATATTTGAAGACAAAATTATAATCTAAATTATTACCTATCAAAATTGAATTTAAGGGTTGGCCTCGGCCTCAAAATAATTATTAATTCAAATTTACCTTATATTAAAAAAAGCTTCGCCTTATGAGACGAAGCTTTTTTTTGTTGAACGAAAAAAATTTACCGCAGAGAACGCAAAGTTTTTTTACTCTTAGCTTTATGAAAAATACAAAGTTCGCAAAGCTTTGCGCACTTAGATTGTGTAAACACAACTTTAAATCTTAGTGAACTCTGCGAAAAACCTTTGCGTTCTTTGCAGTAAAAATACTTTGTATGTATATTTTTTAATGTTCTCCAAAAAAATTAGCCTTGATCTTCAAAAACGAAAAGTTCGCAAAGCTGTATTATTTAGCTTTGCAAACTTTTATGATTTTAAAATTATTCTTAGATATAAATCTTTGCGTTCTTTGCGGTAAAGAATATTGCACGGGCGGAGGGATTCGAACCCCCATCAACGGTTTTGGAGACCGCTATTCTACCCTTGAACTACGCCCGTAACTTAAGGTCGGCAAATTAAAAGTTTTTTTTCTTCCCCGGCAACTATTTCAGGCAGAGATTTAAAAAGAAAATCCTTTAAACACGCACGATCCGAAGCAAAAACCTTTGCTTCAAATAGTTAACCTATAATTTTTATTTCACGAAGATTTCAAAAAAGATTTTGGCAGATTAAAGCAGATTTATTTATATAACAATCAAATAAATCTGCTCAAATCTGCAAAATTTGCGTGAAACAAAAATCTAATAATCCTTTTATCCCGATAGCTATCGGGAGTGGCAAAACACTTTACCATTCAATTATGCTAATAAAGCATTTTTCAATCCTTCAAAATCAACTGAAACCTGTTCGCCTGAAACTAAATTTTTAAGCGAATATGAATTTGAAGCAATTTCCTGATCGCCAGCAATTACTGCAAACGGAATCAAGCGCTTGTCTGCATATTGAAATTGTTTCCCTACTTTTACATTATCAGGATACAATTCTACTTTTATATTTTCTTTTCTCAATTTCTGAATTGCCTGCGAAGCATATAAAGCCTCAGCATCTCCATAATTAATAAATAATGCCTTTGATGTTGCGGCAACAGTTTCAGGAAATAATTGCAACTCTTCCAGAACCAAATAAATTCTGTCTAGTCCAAAAGAAATTCCGACACCGCTCATATTCTTCAAACCAAAAATACCAGTCAAGTCATCGTATCTTCCGCCACCGCCGATAGAACCCATTGAAACGTTTTTTGGCGCTGCTACTTCAAAAATAGCTCCGGTATAATAATTTAGTCCACGCGCTAATGTCACGTCAAGATCTAATGTCGCAGTCGCTAAACCTAAAGTAGCCACATTGTCACAAATAAATTTCAATTCTTCTACACCTTTCATTCCTTCTTCTGATGAAGCTAATAAATCTGAAAGCTGATTGATTTTATCTGCAAATGTTCCTGTAAAATTAAAAAGCGGCTGTACTTTAACCAATGCTTCTTTGGCAATGCCTTTTTCAATCATTTCTTTTTTAACACCATCTTCACCAATTTTATCCAGCTTATCAAGAGCTACCGTAAAATCGATCAATTTATCAGATGCGCCAATAACTTCTGCAATTCCAGATAAAATTTTTCTGTTATTGATTTTAATGGTTACGCCTTCTAAACCTAAAGAAGTAAAAACAGTGTCATATAACTGAACCAATTCAACTTCCTGCCAAAGTGATTTTGAACCTACAACATCGGCGTCACATTGATAAAATTCTCTGTAACGACCTCTTTGTGGGCGATCTGCTCTCCAAACTGGTTGAATCTGATATCTTTTAAAAGGAAATTCAATTTCGTTTTGGTGCTGTACCACATATCTTGCAAACGGAACTGTCAAGTCGTAACGTAAAGCCTTCTCAGAAATTTTTCCGGTAAATTTATTCAGCTCAATTCTTTGATTCAAATCAATCGTTTCTGCAGAATTAACTTGTAAAGATGCTATTGATTCCGGTAATTCTATTTTATTTTTATTGAAGAAAAAATTACCTGAATTCAGTATTTTAAAAATCAAGCGATCTCCTTCTTCACCATACTTTCCCATTAAGGTATCTGAATTTTCAAACGACGGAGTTTCAATTGGCTGAAAACCAAATTTCTCGAAATTACTTTTTATCGTCTGAATAATATATTGACGTTTTGACACCTCTGCAGGCGAAAAATCTCTTGTTCCTTGTGGTATGCTTGGTTTTGAAGCCATCTTTTTTATTTTAGATTTCTGATTTTAGATTTTAGATTTGTTTTTCAAATCCTAATTAAAATCTTTTTGGATTATTTTATTTTTCAGATTCGTAATTTACTTTCGAAATCACAAATTCTAAATGGACTGCAAATATCTTATTTTTTAAAATAAATATTGGCAGTTCGAAAACAAACTTGTAACAAAAAACGTATTTTCGTGACAAATTGGTCATGATGCTAAAATTATTTAAAGAAAATATCCGAATTGCTTTTGGTTCTATCAAAACACAATTACTGCGAACCATTCTTACCGTATTAATTATTGCTATCGGGATTACCGCTTTGGTTGGGATTTTGACCGTTGTAACAGCGCTTGAAAATACGGTTTCTACCAATTTTGCTTCAATGGGAGCCAATACTTTCAACATCAATCAATACGAAAATAACGTTAAAAACCGAGGAGGAAATGAACGCGAAATTATAAATCCAATTATTTCATATCCCGAAGCTGTCGCTTTCAAAAATAAATTCAAATATCCTTTTACAGAAACATCGTTGTCTTTTACCGCAACTACAACGGCAGAAGTAAAATATTCAGATAAAAAAACAGATCCGGAAATTACCATTGTTGGTGTCGACGAGCATTTTATTTCAAATTCAGGTTTAGAAACCACTTTAGGGCGTTCTTTCAACCAATTTGACATTGACAACAATACTTATTCCTGTATTGTAGGTTCTGATTTTGAAAAAGGCTTATTGAAAGACATTAACCCAATTGACAAAGTTATTTCAATTCGCGGAGCGCGTTTTAAAGTTATTGGTGTTTTAAAAGAAAAAGGTTCAACATTTGGGAACAGTCAGGATTTACGTGTTTTGATCCCGATTCAGGTGGCGCGTTCTTTATTTACAGCTCCAAACATCAATTATACAATGAGTGTAATGGTTTCTAAAAAAGAACTTTTAGACGAAGCTGTTGACAATGCAACAAGTACCATGCGAAGAGTTCGTAAACTGAGTCCGGTTCGTGATAATAATTTTGGCATTGGCCGAAGCGACGATTTAATTAATCGAATTCTTGGTATCACGAAATATCTGGGTTGGGCTTCCTGGATTATTAGCGTTATTACGATTTTAGGCTCATCAATTGCCTTAATGAATATTATGATTGTTTCGGTTACAGAACGTACGCGCGAAATTGGTGTTCGAAAAGCTTTGGGCGCAACAAAAATTACAATTTCAGTTCAGTTTTTTATCGAAACTTTATTGATTGGACAAATTGGCGGTTTGGTCGGAATTGTATTGGGAATCCTAATTGGCTTTGCTTTTGCAGCCGCAATGAGTTTTGCATTTGTGATTCCGTGGATGGCGATTTTTGCTGCTTTTGCAACTAGCTTTATGGTTGCAATTGTTTCTGGATTATATCCAGCGATAAAAGCTTCGCAACTTGATCCTATTGAAGCTTTGCGATATGAATAATTTTATTTATTTGAAGCAGAAATAATCATTTTACAAGACCTTCTTTCCCGCTATTCGTTTCAATCTTTTTTGTTGAACCCCAACAAAAAAGGATTTCCACTGCTATCGGGGCTAGATTAGAAATTTTTAACTTTAATGATCTTCTTCTACAAGTTTTTAGAAACCTTGCAGGAAATCATACGGTCATTATCGTAAATATCTTTTCTTAATTCGATGTTTTTAAAATCCATTTTCTCCAGTAAATCAGTCATTTCATTTCCTAAATACTGATTGATTTCAAAAAACAATTGCCCCTTATCTTTAAGTCCGCTTTTTGCCAAAGCAGCTATTTTTCTATAAAAAATCAAAGCATCGTTATCATCTACAAAAAGTGCCAAATGTGGTTCGTAATCCAAGACATTTTTTTTGATTTCTTCTTTTTCTAAGTTACGAACATAAGGCGGATTAGAAACAATAATATCAAAATTACAGGTAAGCACATCTGTATCTAAAATATTCTGATACATAAAAGTAACATCTACATTGTTATTGATGGCATTTCTTTTTGCGGTTTCTATCGCTTTTTTTGAAACATCGATTCCGTAAACTTCGGCATTTGGGAGATTTTTTGCCAAAGAAATTGCAATACAGCCGCTTCCGGTTCCGATATCTAAAACTTTTATTTTTTTAGATTTTACTTCTTTGTTTTCATTAATAATCCATTCGACCAATTCTTCTGTTTCCGGTCTCGGAATCAAAACATTTTCATTTACTTCAAAATCCAAACCATAAAAATTTGTTTTCCCAAGTAAATACTGAATTGGGACTTCTTTTTTCAGCTCGTTTAAAAAACCACCCCAAATAGCAAGATCAGCATCTGAAAAAGTTAATTCATGATTGAGCGCCAAATCAATTTGCCTAAGCTTGTGTTTATTTTCTAATATTAAATAAAAAAAACTCTCTGCTTCATAAGCATCATAAAAAGGAGAAAGTTCTTTTATAAATTGAGTTCTATATTGTTTGATTCTCATTTCGTTTTGAGCATTTTTTAGCTAAATCCAACCCTGTTCTACAATAAGTAGTGCAAATTAAAAATTGTTACAATCTTATTTTACAATTCCTTCAACATCCAAATCGGACAAGAACTATGTCCAGTACAACCTAACGGAGCATCTAAATACTCAAAACCTGATTTTTTATATAATTTTTGAGCGGCATGCATAAAAGGCATCGTCTCTATATAACATTTCTCAAAGCCAAAATCTCTGGCCTTCAGCAAGCATTTTTCCATCATTTGACTTCCAATTCCTAATCCGCGGGTTTTAGGCAAAAAATACATCTTTTGCAATTCGCAAATTTTTGGATCACCATTTTCTAAAGGCGCAATGCCGGAACAGCCTACAATTTCACCTTCATTTTCCACAACAAAATAAACAGATTGTGGTTTGTTATATTCTTCAAACATCAAATCTAAATACGGATCTGCATAAGCTGTTCCAACTTTTGGAATTTCCATTTCGTCAAAAACCGATCTTATTAATTGGGCAACTGCCTGATTGTCTTCTTTTTTAATTCTTCTGATAATCCAATTTTCCATATTTCAAATTCGTCTGATATATTACAAAAGTAGAAATACTTTTCCGATAGTTTTATAACAAATCAGAATGTTTCACAACTATACCAAATCTATCGGCAATAAAGGCAAAAATAACTACTTTTGTAAAGTGAATATACATGAGAAATACATAAAGCGTTGCATTGAATTGGCCCGAAATGGCTTTGGAACTACATATCCAAACCCAATGGTGGGAAGTGTAATCGTTTATGAAGACAGAATTATTGGCGAAGGATGGCATAAAAAAGCCGGAGAACCTCACGCTGAAGTCAATGCCGTTCGATCTGTAAAAGACAAATCACTTTTAAAAAAAGCAACAATTTATGTAAGTTTAGAACCCTGCAGTCATTTTGGAAAAACGCCTCCGTGCTGTGATTTAATTATTGCAAATGAAATTCCGAATGTTGTAGTGGGAACTGTTGATCCCAATGAAAAAGTAGCCGGAAACGGAATCAGAAAATTAATTGCCGCCGGAGCCAATGTTACGGTTGGCGTTTTAGAAAAAGAATGCAACGAACTCAATAAACGCTTTTTTACTTTTCATAATAAAAAAAGGCCTTATATTATTTTGAAATGGGCGGAAAGTCAGGATGGTTTTTTAGCGCCCGAAAAAGATATAAACCAGGGCAGAAAACCAGTTTGGATTACCAATCAATATTCGAGACAATTGGTTCATAAGTGGCGAAGTGAGGAACAGTCAATTTTAGTGGGAACACAGACGGTTATTGATGACAATCCAAAATTGAACACAAGAGATTGGGCTGGTAATAATCCGGTAAGAGTGGTTTTAGATCAAAATAACCGAATTTCTAAAGACAGTTTTATTTTTGATGACAGCGTAAAAACGATTGTATTTACAAAATCTGAAAGTAATTCTTCTACAGAAAATACAACTTTTGAAATAATTGATTTTGATCAGAATATAATTCAGCAGATTTTAGATGTTTTATATCAAAATCAAATTCAATCGATTATTATTGAAGGCGGTTTAAAAACCTTACAATCTTTTATAGATGAAAACGTTTGGGATGAAGCGAGAATTTTTATCGGAAAAACTTCTTTTGAAAAAGGAACTAACGCTCCAATCATTTCGAAGAAAAATACAACCAAAACTTTCATTCAGGACGATGAATTAATATACGTTAGAAATCATGATTGATACTATAATTTTTGACTTTGGAGATATTTTTATCAATTTAGATAAACAAGCCACTATTTCGGGATTACAGAAATTAGGAATGACGGAATGGAATTCTGAATTTGACCGATTAAATCTTTTGTTTGAAACGGGAGATATTTCGTATGATGCTTTTTTGGCAGGTTTTCAGGAACAGCTTCCAAATGCCTCTAAAGAAGAAATCCTGCAGGCATGGAATGCCGTTTTGGCTGATTTTCCTTTGTACCGATTAGAATTTCTGCAAATGCTTTCAAAAAAATACCGTTTGTTTTTATTGAGCAATACCGATTCTATTCATATTGAAACTTTTCAAAATACAACTGGGATTTCATTCTACAGCGATTTTTACCAATGCTTTGAAAAGGTTTATTTTTCATTTGAAATTGGAAAACGAAAACCAAATCCTGAAGCTTATCAATACATTATTAACAAACACGAATTATCTCCAAAAAGAACTTTGTTTGTAGATGATAAAAAAGAAAACACAGATGCAGCCGCGGCTTTAGGTCTTCATGTCTGGAATTTGCAGGTTGGCAAGGAAGATGTTGTAGATTTATTTGATAAAAAAATATTGTAGTAAAGTGAATTTGGCGTGAATTTACCGCAAAGACGCAATCCCGATAGCTATCGGGATACGCAAAGTTCACCAAGATTTTTAACGGATTAAGAATACAAAGTTCGAAAAGCTTTGTATTGATTTAGCTTCGCGAACTTTGCGGTAAAATTAACTCTGTAAAAAAACAATTAAACATAATTTAGAAATTTACTTTTGGAATATAACGATACGTATCAAACCATTGCTTTTGAATCTGAGGAAGTGCTTTTTAAGGAAAAAGGAAGTAAATTCTTTGGATATGCTTTTCCTATCGAAAATGAGGATGCTGTAAAACCCATTATCGAAAACTTAAAAAAGCAGCATCCGCATGCGGTACATTATTGTTATGCATATCAAATTGGTACGGCTCCAAAAATTTCTTATCGTGCCAATGACGATGGCGAGCCAAGCAACACGGCGGGAGCACCAATTTACGGACAAATACAATCTTTTGGCCTGACTAACGTTCTTGTAGTGGTTGTTCGCATTTTTGGCGGAATTAAATTAGGCGTTGGCGGATTAATTGCAGCTTACAAAACAACAGCACAAATGACATTGGAAGTTTGTGAAATTGTAGAAAAAACAATTGATGTGCATTTTTTAATTTCTTTTGATTACAAAAACATGAATAAAGTAATGCGGGTAATTAAAGAAAAGAAGCTTGAAATTGTTTCTCAGGAAATGGAAATTGATGAAGAATCAGGTTTGCCACTTGGAAAAATTAGTACAAAAACGCGAAAAAAAAATGCCGAAATGATATTCGACATTTTTGATTTAATGTTTGAAATTGACATCAAAATTATATAATTTTATATAAAAACACAGTGCGTTTTAACAATTATACAAGCGTTTTAAATAATTCTAAAATATAATCCGGAGGAGCTGTTGGACGACCTGTTTTTAACGAAATAAATACTAAAATAAACACCGCAGTTGTTAATAACTCATTCGCTTCATTATAGATTGCGCAGTCAAATTCAATCTTAACAGATGACTGACTTTTGAAAGTTGTATGAATTGTAAGAAGCTCATCGTAACGGGCCGATTTTTTATAATTTATTTGCATTGAAACAATTGGCAATCCAATTCCGCTTTCTTCCATGCTTTTATACGAAATCCCTTTATTTCTAAGCCATTCCACGCGTCCTATCTCAAAATATGGGATATAATTTCCGTGATAAACGACTCCCATTTGATCAGTTTCAGAGTAACGAACACGCACTTGCGTTTGATGATTTTTCATTATTTATATATTAAAAAAAATTAATTTTCAAAAGCCGCCTTACAACATTTTTTTATAAAATTAGAGGGCAAAATATTTTTTTTTACAGAAATTTGTTCACATATTTGTTATCCCGAAATACGGAATAAAATTGCTCCTTTTTTATTAGGAGAATCTTTATCAATAATAAAAAAATTTATCTGAATTTATGACTAAAACTGCTCAATCGGTATGGGAAAACTGTTTGTCCTTTATAAAAGACAATATTCAAGATCAAGCCTATAAAACTTGGTTTGAACCAATCAAATCAGTTGAGCTAACCGACAACGCGTTATATATTCAGGTACCAAGTAAATTTTTCTACGAATGGCTCGAAGAGCATTACGTTAAATTATTGAAAGTTGCGCTTACCAAAGAACTGGGAAAAAACGCAAAGTTACTCTATAAAATTAAAATGGAAAACACTTATGGCAATAAACAACCGTTTACCGAACAGTTGCCAAGTGCCAATAGAGTGCCAATGAAACCGCAAGAGGTTGATGCTCCGTTTAAAAACTTAAATCCAGAACTTAAAAATCCGTTTGTAATTCCGGGAATTAGAAATTTAAAAATTGAATCGCAGTTAAATGCAAACTACAGTTTTGATAATTTCTTAGAAGGAGATTCAAACCGTTTGGCTCGTTCTGCAGGTATGGCTGTAGCTAATAAACCTGGAGGAACTTCATTTAATCCGTTATTGATTTTTGGTGGAGTTGGTTTAGGAAAAACACACTTAGCGCATGCAATTGGTGTTGAAGTAAAAGATAAATATCCTGAAAAAACGGTTTTATATATTTCTGCCGAAATTTTCACACAACAATATATTGATTCTGTAAAAAAGAATAATCGTAATGATTTTATCCATTTTTATCAGTTAATCGACGTTTTGATTATTGATGATGTTCAGTTTTTATCAGGAAAATCAGGAACTCAGGACGTATTTTTCCATATTTTCAATTATCTGCACCAAAACGGAAAACAGGTAATTTTAACTTCAGATAAAGCTCCTGTTGATATGCAGGATATTGAGCAACGTTTGCTTTCTCGTTTTAAATGGGGATTATCTGCAGAGTTACACCAACCTGATTACGAAACTCGTATTTCGATCTTAAAAAACATTCTATACCGCGATGGTGTTGAAATACCGGAAGACATTATTGAATATGTTGCACGCAATATCAAAACCAATGTTCGTGAACTTGAAGGTGCAATTATTTCCTTAATCGCGCAATCTTCTTTCAATAAAAAAGAAGTTACAATTGAGTTGGCTAAAAGCGTTGTAGAGAAATTTGTTAAAAACGTAAAGAGAGAAATCTCTATCGATTATATTCAAAAAATTGTGTCAGATTATTTTCAGTTGGATATTGAAACACTTCAATCTAAAACAAGAAAAAGACACGTGGTTCAGGCGAGACAATTGGCTATGTTTTTTGCAAAGAAATTTACTAAAGCTTCTTTGGCAAACATTGGTTCGCAAATTGGAGATCGCGATCATGCTACCGTATTACACGCTTGCAAAACAGTTGACAATTTAGTTTCGACAGACAAACAATTCAAGAAATTTGTAGAAGACATCAACAAAAAACTAACGCTATAAACGCGCATCATGCCAGTAAAAATTTTAATGGTTTGTTTGGGAAATATCTGCAGATCGCCTTTGGCCGAAGGTATTTTAGCATCAAAACTACAAAACGAAAAATTTATTGTTGATTCGGCCGGAACCGGTTCCTGGCATGTAGGTCATTCGCCAGATAAACGTTCTATCGCCGTTGCTCAAAAAAATGGTTTGTGCATTGATGGCCAAAAAGGAAGACAATTTAAAATTTCTGATTTTGACGAATTCGACTATATATATGTAATGGACAATTCGAATTATCGTGATGTTATCCATCTTGCCAAAACACCAGAACATAAAAATAAAGTTCATTTAATTCTAAATGAATTATTTCCAGATGAAAATGTAGATGTACCCGATCCTTACTTTGGCGTTTCTAACGGTTTTGATACTGTTTATCAAATGCTGGATGAAGTAACAGATATCATTGCAAAGAAACTCATCGCAAAACATTCTTAACTTATTTATTTTCAATTATTCATTGCGTAATAATTGAAAATTTTTCATTTTATAATCTATAATATACAACACATGAAACTTCAAGGAAAATTGTATTTAATTCCAACTACTATGGGCGAAAGCGATCCGATGGATGTTTTACCGCAAACAGTAAAAAGAAGTATTGAACTTATAGATTATTATATTGTTGAGAATGATAAAACCGCAAGAAAGTCAATAAAAGCGGTTTATCCTGAAAAAAAGCAGTCTGAACTTGTTCTTTTTACTTTGAATAAACGTACTGAACCAAGCGAGCATTTAGATTTTATTAAACCTTTATTAGAAGGAAAAAATATGGGTTTAATGAGCGAAGCCGGCTGTCCGGGAGTTGCAGATCCAGGTGCTGTAATTGTAAAATTAGCCCACGAAAAAGGAATTCAGGTTGTGCCTTTGGTTGGCCCTTCTTCTATATTATTAGCAATGATGGCTTCTGGAATGAATGGCCAAAGTTTTACGTTTAACGGATATTTACCAATTGATAAAGACGAGAAAAAATCGGCTTTAAAGCATTTTGAAAAATTATCACAAGATAAAAATCAATCACAAATTTTTATTGAAACACCTTACAGAAACAATAAACTGGTTGAAGATCTTTTACAAATTCTAAATCCCGCAACACATCTTTGTATTGCAACAGATATTACGCTACCTACAGAATTTATTAAAACAATGCGCGTTGCCGACTGGAAAAAAATCAAGGTTGATTTGCATAATCGACCAACAATTTTTATCCTTCATAAAATGTAAATCTTAAAACCATCCGTTATGAAAAAGTTTCTACTTCTGATTTTGATTTGCTTTGCCCAAGTTACATTTTCACAAACCACTAAAGAAGTTGGAAAACCTAACGTGGATGAAGTGTCAGACATAAATAATGAAAATTTAGTTTATAGTACTCAAGGCGTAGATATAAAACCTGAATTTCCTGGCGGCGTAGCTGTATTTAATAGTTTTCTTGATAAAAATTTTATCAAGCCAGCAGACAAACCGAAAATGAAAGGAAAAATCTATTTTACTTTTATCATCGAAAAAGACGGTTCGCTAAGTGATATAAAAATATTAAGAGACCTTGGATATGGTACTGGCGACGAAGCTCTTCGAGTTATAAAAGTAGCTCCAAAATGGAATCCCGGCAAATATAAAAATAAAGAAGTGAGAACTTTAAATGCCGGACTGATAACTGTAAGCTAAGCATATCTTCTATTTCGCTCACAAGTTTTTCCTTAATTAAACTTTATAATGAGTAAACTTCCCAACATAACTACAAGCATATTCACGGTAATGTCTAAAATGGCATCTGAATACAATGCAATTAATCTTTCGCAGGGATTTCCTAATTTTCCTGTTGATGAAAGATTAACAGATATTATTGCAAAACTTGCCAAAGAAAATGTGCATCAATATACCCCAATGTCGGGTTATCCGCCTTTGCAGAACCAGATTTCAAAATTGGTTCAAAGTTCTTATAACAGAACTATTGATCCTGAAACAGAAATTTTGGTAACGGCCGGCGCTACTCAGGGAATTTTTACTTCGATTTTGGCTTTGGTTAAAACTGACGATGAAGTGGTTATTTTAGATCCGAGTTATGATTCGTATGAATCTCCGGTTTTACTTTGTTACGCAAAACCTGTCAGGGTTGCTTTAAATGACGACTATACCCCAAATTGGGAAACGATCGAAAAAGCGTGTTCAGAAAAAACGAAAATGATTATTATTAATAATCCGCATAATCCAACAGGGAAAATCCTGACTCAAAATGATTTTTTGCAACTGGAAAAATTACTTTCAAAATATCGTGACCTTCTTGTTTTATCTGATGAAGTTTACGAATACATTACTTTTGAAGAAAAACATATTTCGGCACATACTAAAAGTTTTCTTTTAGATCGTTGCATAATAGTTTCTTCTTTTGGAAAATCATTTCATATTACCGGCTGGAAAATTGGCTATACGGTAGCGCCGGAATATTTAATGAAAGAAATTAAAAAAGTACATCAATTTTTGGTTTTTAGCGTAAATAGTATTTCACAGATTGCTATTAGTCAGTATTTAAATATTGTCGATGTAAATTTACTTGGAAAATTCTATCAGGAAAAACGCGATTATTTTCAAAAATTACTTCAAAACAGCCGATTTGAATTAAAACCATGTGAGGGAACTTATTTCCAGGTTGCTTCGTATACCAACATATCAGATGAAGATGATGTCACTTTTTGCAAAAAACTAATTACTGATCATGGCGTTGCCGCGATTCCAATATCTACCTTTTATTCTGATCATAAAGATCAAAAATTAATTCGTTTTTGTTTTGCCAAAGATGATTTCACACTGGAATCGGCAGCAAAAAAATTATCTAAAATATAAAGTTTTTTAAAATTTTATAACAATATTATGCACGCATCCTATTTTATTTAATTAATATTGTAAAAAAGAAAAGTATGAGCTATACAGATAAAATGTTACGTGACGATGCTTTAAAGGGCAAAGTTATAGTGGTTACAGGCGGCGGAAGCGGTTTAGGAAAAGCAATGACTAAATATTTTTTAGAATTAGGAGCTCAGGTAGCGATTACTTCGAGAGATTTAGAAAAGCTGAAAAATACTGCTACTGAACTTGAAACTGAAACTGGCGGAAAATGTTTACCACTTCAATGTGATGTTCGTCATTATGAAGAAGTTGAAAACATGCTTCAGGAAGTTTTAAAAACTTTCGGAAAAGTAGATGTTCTTTTAAACAATGCGGCTGGAAATTTCATTTCTCCAACAGAACGTTTGTCTGCAAATGCATTTGATACTGTTATAGATATCGTACTTAAGGGTTCAAAAAACTGTACGCTTGCTTTTGGAAAGCACTGGATTGACAGTAAACAAAAATCGGCTACGATTTTGAATATTGTTACTACTTATGCCTGGACAGGTTCTGCGTATGTTGTACCAAGTGCTACAGCAAAAGCAGGAGTTTTGGCTATGACAAGAAGTCTTGCTGTTGAATGGGCAAAATACGGAATTCGCTCTAATGCAATTGCACCGGGGCCTTTCCCTACTAAAGGTGCATGGGACAGGTTATTGCCGGGAGATCTTGCCGAGAAATTTGATATGGCAAAAAAAGTACCATTAAAACGCGTCGGCGACCATCAGGAATTGGCCAATTTAGCTGCTTATTTGGTTTCTGATTTTTCAGCTTATGTAAATGGAGATGTTATTACAATTGATGGCGGCGAATGGCTGAAAGGCGCAGGACAATTTAATTTATTAGAAGCGATTCCGGAAGAACTTTGGGATCAGCTTGAAATGATGATAAAAGCAAAAAAGAATAAATAATTACAAGTGCTTACTAAATTCAGAATATTTTATTAAAATTATACTGATTGCACAAATCCCGAAGGTTTTACTTTCGGGATTTTTTTTATGCTTTTCACCATATAAATAATATCTTTTTAACCATATAAGCAATATAAGTTCAACCAAGAAGTGTTTTCACTAAATATCTTGTTGCTTAAATTTACTTCTGTTACTTATATGGTTTAAATAAATAATATGTTGAGACAATTCAGTTAAATTATTATTTTTGCCGAATAAATATATAACACCAAATTTATGCTCATTATTGGAATTGCAGGAGGAACAGGAAGTGGAAAAACAACAGTAGTACACCAGATTATGAATGAATTACCAGACACTGAAGTGGGCGTAATTTCTCAGGATTCGTACTATAAAGAAACCCATAATTTGTCGTTTGACGAAAGAGCATTAATAAATTTTGATCATCCGCGCGCTATTGATTTTGAATTGCTGGTAAAACATTTAAAAGCATTAAAAGAAGGCGAAACTATTGATCAGCCGGTTTATTCTTTTATTCAGCATAACAGAACAGATGATACCGTTTCTACACATCCTAGAAAAGTTATGATTGTTGAAGGGATTTTGATTTTGACAAATCCTGAACTTCGTGAGCTTTTTGATGTCAAAGTATATGTTCACGCAGATTCTGACGAAAGATTAATTCGTCGCTTGAAACGTGATATTTCTGAAAGAGGCCGTGATATTGATGAAGTTTTAACTCGTTATCAAAACACATTAAAACCTATGCATGAGCAATTTATAGAACCATCTAAAGCTTTTGCCGATATTATCATACCAAATGACAAATACAATACTGTTGCAATCGATGTGGTTCGTGCTGTAATTAATCAGCGAATTTCATAATTTTTATCGTAAATTTATTCCATAATCCCGATAGCGATTGTGACTTGCTCTCACTATCGGGTAAAATTGAAAACTAAAATGAAAAATCCGTATAAAGACAAATCTTGGTTTAAATTTCTAGGCAATAAATATGTCTGGGTTTTACTCTTTTTTGTGGTCTGGATGTTATTTTTAGACAATTACTCCTATTTTGATCATCGCTTTTTAGACAATCAAATTAATGAACTCGAAGACAATAAAAGTTATTATAAAGAGGAAATTAAAAAGGATCAGGAACAAATCAAACAATTAAAAAATCCTGAACAAATAGAAAAATATGCCCGCGAAAAATATTTCATGAAAAAAGACAGCGAGGATATTTACATCATTCACTTTGAAGGAGATACTATTCAAGATAAAGAATAATCAGAAAAAAACACCAAATGGCTACTACCCTTTTCGACAATTTTAATCCGATTTCATCCAAACAATGGAAACAAAAAATTCAGTTTGAATTAGATGGAGCTGATTATAACGAAACCGTAATTTGGAATTCTCCCGAAGATATTCAGGTAAAACCATTTTATCACAGAGACGAATTCTTTAAAACTGCTTCTGTAAAAACAAGTGCTTCAAATTTTAAGATTTGCCAAAATATCTTTGTTTATGATATTGAAAAATCAATTCAAAGAGCCATAAACACTATCGAAAGAGGTGCTGAAAGTTTACGTTTCACCATCGAAAACGAAAAAATTGATATTCAAAAATTATTAGAAAATCTTCCTTTAGAAAATAGAACCGTTTACTTTAATTTGAAATTTATTTCAATCGATTTCGTAAAATTATTAGATACCATTTCGATTCAGAAAAAAGCAACTTTTTACTGTAATTTAGATCCCATTGGTCATTTTGCGCGAGAAGGGAATTGGTTTACAACATCTGATAAAAATAATTTTGAAACGATTGAAAAAATTTCAAAAGCAACTACCAATCTTTCTTTACTAAGTATCGATTTGGGTTTGTATCAAAATGCAGGTGCAAATATTACGCAGCAAATCGCTTATAGTCTGGCTCACGCCAATGAATATCTGAATCGTTTGCCCGACATTTCTAAACCAATTGTTTTTCAGGTTTCGGTAGGAACTAATTATTTCTTCGAAATTGCAAAACTCCGTGCTTTGCGAATGCTTTTTAAATTAATTGCTGCTGAATATAATGCTGATTTGGATTGTCATTTATTAGTGACGCCAACCAAACGCAACAAAACAATTTACGATTATAATGTAAATATGCTTCGTACAACGACAGAATGCATGTCGGCTATTTTAGGCGGTGCAGATGCGGTTGCTAATTTACCTTATGATTCTTTATACCATAAAGACAATGAATTTGGCGATCGAATTGCCCGCAATCAATTATTGGTTTTAAAACATGAAAGTTATTTTGATAAAGTAAATAACCCTGCAGACGGAAGTTATTATATCGAAAGTTTAACGATGCAACTGGCAGAAAAAAGTTTGACTTTATTTAAAGATATTGAAGCCAATGGAGGTTTCCTAAAACTTTTGAACGACGGAACAATCAAAAAGAAAATTCAGGAAAGTGCCAATAAAGAACAAGAGTTGTTTGATGCTAAAAAAGAAGTTTTGCTAGGCACAAATAAATACCCAAATAAAGAAGATAAAATGAAACATGATTTAGAATTGTTTCCTTTTGTGAAAATAAAGCCAAGAAAAACATTAATTACGCCCATTATAGAAAAAAGATTAGCTGAAAAGCTAGAACAGGAACGCCTTGAACAAGAATAATCATTTTTCGAAGTAATTAATAACCTACTCAAAAGAGTATTTCAATGATAAGAAAAGACCTAAAACATATTAATTTAAATAGTCAAAAGTCGAAAGTCGAAAGTCAAAAGCCCGAAGATTTGACTGACAACTTCTTTACTGCGGAAGGAATTGAACTCAAGAAAACCTATTCTGAAAAAGATATTGAAGATTTAGAGTTTCTTGATTTTGGGGCTGGTTTTGCACCCAATTTGCGCGGCCCTTACGCTACAATGTATGTGAGACGTCCGTGGACAATTCGTCAATATGCCGGATTTTCTACAGCTGAAGAAAGCAATGCTTTTTACAGAAGAAATCTTGCAGCAGGTCAAAAAGGATTATCCATAGCATTTGATTTACCAACACATCGAGGTTACGACTCTGATCATGAAAGAGTTGTTGGTGATGTGGGAAAAGCGGGTGTTGCCATAGATTCTGTTGAAGACATGAAAGTGCTTTTTGATCAGATTCCGTTAGATGAAATGTCGGTTTCAATGACAATGAATGGTGCCGTTTTACCTATTATGGCATTTTATATTGTAGCTGCAGAAGAACAAGGAGTTGCCATTGAAAAACTTTCAGGGACAATTCAGAATGACATTTTGAAAGAGTTTATGGTTCGAAATACCTATATCTACCCGCCAACACCTTCGATGAAGATTATTGCTGATATTTTTGAATTTACAAGCAAAAAAATGCCGAAATTCAATTCTATCTCTATTTCAGGTTATCATATGCAGGAAGCCGGAGCAACAGCCGATATTGAATTAGCTTATACTTTGGCCGATGGATTGGAATACATCAGAACCGGATTATCAACAGGAATGTCAATTGATGACTTTGCTCCCCGCCTATCTTTCTTTTGGGCGATTGGTATGAATCATTTTATGGAGATTGCAAAAATGCGTGCCGGACGGATGATTTGGGCAAAATTATTGCAGCAGTTTAATCCTAAAAGTGATAAATCTCTGGCATTAAGAACACATTGTCAAACGAGCGGATGGAGTTTAACAGAACAAGATCCTTTTAATAATGTTGCAAGAACTTGTATCGAAGCTACGGCAGCAGCTTTTGGCGGAACGCAATCTTTGCATACAAATGCACTTGACGAAGCAATTGCGCTGCCAACCGATTTTTCTGCCAGAATTGCACGTAATACTCAAATATATTTACAGGAAGAAACTAAAATCACCAAAACTGTAGATCCTTGGGCTGGTAGCTATTATGTCGAAAGTTTGACTAACGAGATTCTTGAAAGTACCTGGAAACTTATCGAAGAAGTGGAAGAATTAGGCGGAATGACAAAAGCCATTGAAGCCGGAATTCCAAAACTTAGAATTGAGGAAGCTGCCGCAAGAAAACAAGCCAGAATTGATAGCGGACAAGATATTATTGTTGGTGTAAACCAATATCGATTAGAAAAAGAAGATCCGCTTCATATTTTGGATGTAGACAATCAAATGGTTCGCAAACAGCAAATTGATCGATTAGAGGAAATAAAGTCGAAAAGAAATACAGAAGAAGTAAATAAATCACTCGAAAAATTAATTCTTTGTGCTAAAACCAAACAAGGAAACTTGCTTGAAATTGCTGTTGAAGCTGCCCGAAACAGGGCAACTTTAGGAGAAATAAGCGATGCCCTTGAAACTGTTTTCGGAAGGTTCAAAGCACAAATTAAATCCTTTAGCGGTGTGTATAGTGCAGCAATAAAAAACGACGAAAATTTTGAAAAAGCCAAGCAATTAGCTAATGCTTTTGCAAAACAAGAAGGAAGACGTCCCCGAATTATGATTGCCAAAATGGGACAAGACGGTCACGACAGAGGTGCAAAAGTTGTAGCAACTGGTTATGCTGATGTTGGTTTTGATGTTGATATTGGCCCGTTATTTCAAACTCCTGCAGAAGCTGCAAAACAAGCGGTCGAAAACGACGTACATATTTTAGGCGTTTCATCGTTGGCAGCCGGACATAAAACATTGGTTCCGCAAGTTATTGAAGAACTTAAAAAGCATGGTAGAGAAGACATTATGGTAATTGTTGGCGGAGTAATTCCGGCACAGGATTATCAATTTTTATTTGATGCCGGAGCAGTTGCCGTTTTTGGTCCCGGGACTAAAATTAGCGAAGCTGCCATTAAAATTTTAGAAATATTAATTGATTAAAAAAAATGTAAAAAATAAAAATCCCGAATAATCGGGATTTTTATTTTTTACATTTTTTTTAATCGTGTATTGTCGCGTTACTATCTGCTTCAATATAAGAAAGATCATAACCTCCAAAGGCTTTCATATAACTTCTTAACGAAGTGCCGTAAGCATCTCTAAAATGTCTGTTCCCTTTATTTCTAAAGAAGTTTTTTACTGATCCCGCGCCACCTAAATGCGCAGCAGCTAAAATTCCTGATTCTGTAATTTCGACACCGTTAATGGTTTTCCCTTCATACCTTTCAATTTCATTACGCAAAATCCATTTATTAATAGATAATAATGCGATAAAGGCTTTTTCTTGTAAAGCAGGGTCTTTTAGGAATTCTTTGTTGTTTTTCACACCGATGGCTCTCAAAGCTTTAGAGCCAAATTGGTATTTTCCCATGTAACCAAGAGAATTTACTTTTCGGTATTTTCCCTGAGATTCTTTAAAAGCAACTGCTTCTTTAAAACCTATAAGATGATTTCCGGTGTAGGGAATGTTTAAGTTTTTTTCAACAGGATAATCATCCTTGTCTTGAGATGGAAGGGAGTATTCAGATCCATCTGTTTTTTCTATTAAAAACCAAGGTTTGGTTTTTAGATTAAAGGGTTTAAACCCCAGGCTTAAAAATGTAATAATAACGATTAAACTTGTGTAATAATACCATTTCTTTATCATAAATTGTTTTTCTTCAAAACGCTGTCACCCTTTCGAAATTTCTACGGTGCAAAGATAAGAAATACAAAATAATACTGATTTTCAATGTTTTAGTAGTTTACAAAAAATCTAAAATTCCCTTTCATCCCTTTATTGATGCACTTTTCGGGCGTTCGATAAAAATTAAATTAAGCTGCTAAATGGCGAAAAACAAATCTTTAAAAACGTCATTTTTATCAAATTTTTAGCAATTTTGTTAAAATTGAAATAAAAAACCTACAGTATTTAGAGCATTTTTGATTTAATTAGAATGTTTGGGCAAAAAATTATCTGATTTTTAGGTTAAAAAATCGAAGTGAAAAGGTTATTAAATTAATCTTCTTGACAAAAGAGCAAATTCAGCATTAATTAATTGCCCTTTTCAATTAAAACACATTAAAATACATGCCTAAAATATGAAGTTCATAAAGACAAATATTGAAAATAAAAAAACCGAAGCTTTTAGCTTCGGTTCTTTAGGTATATTTTATATTTTTTTATCTCGTTACTCCCTGACTAGCGATCCAGTCTGAGTATTTTTTTGCATTTACCTGATGCTGCTCATAAGTTGAAGCAAATTCATGATAACCAAAACGGTCCACACTTGCGCAGAAATAAATATAATCATGTTTTTCAGGGTTTAAAACAGCTTCAAGAGCCGTAATGTCCGGCATTGCAATTGGTCCTGGCGGAAGTCCAACATTCACGTAAGTGTTATATGGCGATTTCATAATCAAGTCATTATAGAAAACTCTTTTTATAACCTGATCAAAATCGTTCGCTTTTAGTTTTAATGCATAAATAACGGTTGGATCTGCCTGTAAAGGCATCGCTAAACGCAATCTGTTTAAATAAACACCTGCAATACGTGGTCTTTCATCTTTTTTTACAGATTCTTTATGAACAATAGAAGCTAAAATTGTTGCCTGAACCGGTGTTAAACCTTGTTTTTCAGCTTTTGCAATTCTTTCTGCTGTCCAGAAATTATGGTATTCCTTAATCATTTTATCACGGAATTTCACCGCAGATGTATTCCAGTAAACTTCATAAGTATTGGGAATAAACATGGCAAAAACGTTCTCTTCATTAAAACCATTTTCTTTTAAAAAAGTAGAATCTTTTATGGCTTTCATTAATGATAAACTATCAGCTTCAATTTCTGAACCTACTCTTCCTGCAAAATTCTCCAAACGTTCCTGATTGTTAAAAGCTAATTTAACCGGAACATTTGATCGCATTGCACGAACCAAATCAATATTATTCATGTCTTTTTTAAGCAAAAAACGACCTGATTTTACATTTTCAGGATAGCTTCTTTTATTGGCTACCATTTCAAAATTATCGTAATTCTTAAGATAAGGCTCTAATATTTTTTTTACATCTGTATAATTAGCTCCGGTTGGAACATACACATAAACTTCTTTTTCTTCGAATTTAGTATTGGCGCTAAAAATTCTGCTAATTAAAATAAATCCGTAAATTATTAAAACTGAAATTACGGCTACGGCACTTAATGTGATGATTTTTTTTATACTCAAAGCTAAAAATTTAAATTTGTTTGTTAATTAACTGAAAAATTGCTTCATCTTGATAGTGGCCATTTAGCAAAATCCAATCTTTTTTAATTCCTATTTTCTCAAACCCAAATTTAGTAAAAAGAGCTATACTCGCTACATTTCCTACATTAATATTTGCATATAATTGATGCAAATTTAAATTATGAAAAGAATATTTGATTAACAACTCTAATGCCTCAGAACCAATATTTTGGTTTCTGTTTTGTTTATTTTGAATAACAATTCCAATCCCCGCTCTGTTATTTTTCGGATCAAATTCAAATAAATCAATCAATCCTATAGCAGGAAAATCTTCGTCCTGACAAATTGCCAAACGCAACTGTTTCGCCTCATAAATATCCTGATGTGCATTTTCAAGATATTGACGAACCAAAAAACGGCTATATGGAGTTTGTGTATTGCTGACTTCCCAAATACTCTGATCATTTTCCATCACATATACAAACTCTAAATCATTAGGTTCTAATGCACGTAGATAAATATTTTCGCCTTTGAGTGTTATCATTTTTCAATTTTAGATTGCAAATTGTAGATTTTAGATTGGAATATTAGATATACAAGACTAATTGCTATGATTACTAAAATTAATGAGAGTAACGTTCTAATGTAATCTATTTCGTCGTTTGTTTGCTCTTTTTTGATTTTAGGTTTAGGGTTTAATACATGCTTTGTGTAAGTGAGTCTTTTTTCTAAAATCTTATTATTCAAACCATACTTTTTTGCTTCCTCAAGTATTGGTTTTGCAGTATTAAATTCTCCCTTGATCATTTTTATATTCCCTAATTCAAACAACAATATTGCAATAATATTATCTTTTGGTTTGATAAAAGAAATTCTTTCATTCAATTGATAATTCAATGCCTTATCTAATTTATTTAGCTGAATAGTATCCAGTTGAGAAACAGGTTTGATTTCTTTACCGAAATCGGTATTCAAAAGAAATTTAGCATTTTGAGATTTTACACCGTTAATTTTTGCTTCTAAAATACGGGAATGAAGCCATTCTGAACCATTATGCGATTTCGGATTAATGGTAATTGATTTATTAATCCATTTTAAAGCCTCTTCATTATTCCCCATCAATTCGTATAAGGTTCCTAAGTTTGAAGCGGTAGAATATCGGTTTGGCTTTAACTTTTCAATCTTTAAATACAGACTTAAGGCTTCGTGATATTTCTTTTCAATAATCAAAACATATCCTTTATCCGACAAATAGTCTAAATCCTTTGTTTTACGATAAAGACTGTCCAACTCAAATTCGAAACGTTCTGAAAATTTTCCTATAAAAAAATTATGTCCAAATGGTAGATTATCAGCATAATCCATATAAAGATATTCACCATTTTTCATTAAATATTTTTCTCCATTCAAACACGCGTGGGTATTTAAGCTAGCGAAGAAAAGAATAAAAATAAAGAAAATTTTTCTCAAAGTTTTTTTGATATGAATATAGTAAAATTATATTTCAATTGTACCTTTAAAAACAAATTTGGCCGGACCAGTTAAGAAAACATTAGAAAAATGATCTCCCATTTTGTCAAAAGAAACAACTAGTTTTCCTCCTTCAACATTTAAGTTAATTGAAGTTTTATCGGTTTGTCCAGTCGCATTCATAGCAATAGCAACGGCAGTAGCTCCGGTTCCGCAAGCAAGAGTTTCATCTTCAACACCCCTTTCGTAAGTACGAAGTGAAAAAGTACTATCATCCACTTTTTTAACAAAATTAATATTACTCCCTTTTTCTCCGTATAATTCGCCATAACGAATTGCTGCTCCATTTTCTTTTACATTATAATGCTCCAAATCCTCTACAATTTGAACATGATGTGGAGAACCTGTATTTAAAAAAGTATAAGAGTCTTTTTTCTGAACTTCATCAACATCAATCATTTGTAGAGAAACAATAGCATCATCCCCTACTGATGCGTGATGCAAACCATCTGTAGCAATAAAAGTTGTCTTATTGTCAATAACGCCTAATTGATTGGCAAATGCAACTAGACAACGTCCACCATTGCCACACATCGAGCTTTGATTTCCATCAGAATTATAATAAACCATTTTAAAATCGGTTTCAGAATCGTTTTCTAACAAAATCAAACCATCTGCACCAATGCCAAAACGCCTGTCGCATAAACGCTCTATTAATTTGATATCTTCTTTTGGGAAAAAATTAGTACGATTGTCAATCATTACAAAATCGTTGCCCGTACCTTGATATTTATAAAATTCTATCTGCATTTTTACTGTATTAATAAGTACAAAAGTACGAACTATTAATTAATGAAATGTTAATCATTGTTAAAGAGCGTTAAACCGTTTTACCAAATAATTTTTTCAATTAATTTTACGTGTAAATAACTTAAACCTATATTCTAATTATGAAAAGATTTTCAACCTTATTTTTAGTATCATTAATGAGTGGTGCTACTACTCTTGGTGCATACAAGTTATTATTTGAGAGTAACAATTCTTTTTTTGAAAAAGGAAATTCTGTTGTAACTCTTGCCCCCAACCCATATGGAAAAAATGTTGGTTTAGCAGCCGAAACAGTTGACTTTACCGAAGCGGCAGATAAAACAATTCACACTGTTGTACACGTAAAAAATGTGTCGCGCAGAACGGTTAGTAATCCGATGATGGAATTTTTCTATGGTTACGGAGGACAGCAACAACAGGAACAAGTAGGAACCGGTTCTGGTGTTATTATTTCTGAAGATGGTTATATCGTAACCAACAATCACGTTATTAAAGATGCAACAGAAATTGAAATTACGCTGAACAACAAAAAATCTTATAAAGCAAAATTAATTGGTACTGATTCTAAAATGGATATTGCTTTATTAAAAATTGATGCTGATGAAAAACTTCCTTACTCTGCTTTTGCCAATTCTGACAGTGTAAAAGTTGGTGAATGGGTTTTGGCAGTCGGAAACCCATATAATTTGACCTCTACTGTAACCGCTGGAATTGTTTCAGCAAAAGCCAGAAACTTAGACACAAGCGGAATACAATCATTCATTCAGACTGATGCTGCCGTAAATCCCGGAAACAGTGGTGGTGCTTTAGTTAACACACGTGGTGAGTTAATTGGTATTAATACTATGATTTCTTCAATGACAGGATCTTATGTTGGATATTCTTTTGCTGTTCCATCAAATAATGCCCGTAAAATTATTGAGGATATTATGGAATTTGGAAATGTTCAAAGAGGAATTTTAGGCGTTGAAGGTGGTGAATTAAATAGCACAGCTTCAAAAGAATTGGGCATTACTCAAACTCAGGGCTTTTACATTAGCAAAGTTTCTAAAAATTCAGGAGCTGAAAAAGCGGGTCTTACTAAAGGTGATATTATTGTAAAACTGGATGATCAGAACATTGCAACTTATGCTGATCTTTCAGGTTATATTAACACGAAAAGACCAAATGATGTTATCAAAGTTACTTATATGAAAGACGGACAAACAAAAACAGTTCCGGTGACTTTAAGCAAAAATGAATTTTTTAGTACTGAATTTAAAGGAATCGAATTAGAAAATATTGATTCCGCAGATAAAAAGAAATTCAGAATTGATTATGGTGTGAAAATTAAAAATATTACCAATGAGAATTTAGCGCAATATCAAAACGAATTACAAGGCAATATCATTTTGAGTATTGATAATGTAAAAGCAACAAATGTTGAAACTGTTTCTAAACTTTTAAGTAAAAAAGATGAAGGACAAAGTGTCCGAATCGAAATGATTAATAAAAACGGCGAAATATTAAGAATAATTATTTAGTTGCAGTTATCAGTCTTAGCCTTCAGTGTCAAAAACTGAAAACTTAGACTGCGATTGAAAACTATTCATAATCCAGTCATCAAAGAGCCATCTTAGAAATTAAGGTGGCTTTTTTTTATTTTAAAATAAATGCTAAAATAGTTTACGAAATCGATTGAAATGGATACTTTTGCGCAAAATTTTAAAATAGTGAGCATTTTATTTTTTCAATTCAATCAATTATGAGTAAAAAATCTTTGTACCAAAAAGAGGTATCATTACAAGTCGACCGAAGAAGAGCTGGCGTCGAATTAATCAAAGTCATAAGTGATTTATGGTATGACAAATCCATCGAAATGGTTTTATTTAAAAATCAATTACTGGATAAAAATGTCAGCGATATTATCAATTTACATCAATATGCAGGAGAATTTGTTGGCAAACCAATCAGTATTTTCGATTCAGTTGAAATTGCAAAAGTTATTTTATCATTAGATTTTCCACCTGCAAAATTAGATTTAGGAAAACTGACATACGAATATTATCTGGAAGAAGAGAAATATCCGGATGCAAGGTATTTTGTAATGGATAAATTAAAAAAAGCCAAATCGACAAAAGAAATTCAACCAAAAGATGTTGTTTTGTATGGCTTTGGCAGAATAGGCCGTTTATTGTCTAGAGAATTAATGTCTAAAACCGGAAAAGGAAATCAATTGCGCCTGAGAGCAATTGTAACCCGAGATAAAAACGATCCCTCTATTTTAGAAAAAAGAGCATCTTTATTACGATACGATTCTATTCACGGTGATTTTCAAGGTTCTGTAATTGCCGATCCGAAAAATAATGCTTTGATTATTAACGGAACAACCGTTCATATTATTAGTGCAAACACACCCGAAGAAATTGATTACACAGAATATGGAATTAGTGATGCTTTAGTTATTGATAATACCGGAGCTTTTACAACAGAAGAAGCTTTAAAAAGACATTTAACTTCGAATGGGGTGAGTAAAGTTTTATTGACAGCACCAGGAAAAGGTATTCCGAATATTGTTCATGGTGTAAATCATAATGAATACAACCCAGATCAAATAGATATTTTTTCGGCAGCATCGTGCACTACAAATGCTATAACTCCGGTTTTAAAAGTTATCGAAGATAGTTTAGGAGTTGTAAAAGGTCATTTAGAAACAATTCATGCTTATACAAACGATCAGAATCTGGTTGACAATATGCATAAAAAATATCGTCGTGGCAGAGCTGCAGCGTTAAATATGGTTATTACAGAAACCGGGGCCGGAAGTGCAGTTGCAAAAGCAATACCGTCTCTTGAAGGAAAGCTGACTTCAAATGCAATTAGAGTTCCGGTTCCGAATGGCTCTTTAGTTGTATTAAATCTTGAAGTTAAAAAAGCAACCTCAATAGCGGCGATTAATAAAATAATGAAAAAATATGCTTTAGAAGGTGAACTTGTAGAACAAATCAAATATTCATTAAATAATGAACTTGTTTCATCTGATATTGTTGGAACTTCGGCTCCATCAATTTATGATAGTAATGCAACAATTGTTTCTAAAGACGGAAAAAGCATTGTGCTTTATATTTGGTATGATAATGAATATGGTTATAGCCATCAGGTAATTCGTTTAGCAAAATATATTGCCAAAGTAAGACGTTTTACTTACTACTAAAATAAACCAAAAACCAACTATTTCTTAAAGCCATCAAATTTCTTGATGGTTTTTTGTTTTAATTAAATAGGTAAAACCGTCGTACTTTTTACTTCGGAAATTACAAAAACGGTATTGATCAAGGAAACTTCAGGTAAAACCGATAATTTTTTTTGATGAAAATAATGATAACTTTCCATATCCGGAATTATAATTTTCAGCATATAATCGAAGTTTCCAGATACATAATTACACTCAACAACTTCTGGCATATCCAAAATCGACTGATTAAAACCTTCAGAAGTATCATAGGTTTGTTTGGTTAGCGTAACCTGACAATAAACCGTTAAGTTATTTCCAAGCTTTTTCTTATTTAAAATTGAAACATATTTTTCAATAACCCCTTCTTTTTCAAGGCGTTTAACTCTGTCATGAACAGGCGTTAAAGACAAATTTATTTTGTTTGCAATATCTTTTAAAGTGTAGTGCGCGTCTACTTGTAAAAGACGTAAGATTTTTTTGTCAATTTCATCTAAAGCCATAACGAAAACGATATAAATAATAATTGAAAATCAGTCATTTTTTCTTTTTGAGCAATAAAAATACATCTTAAAAAGAATATTTTTCTGTAAAAATACTAAATAAAATAATATTTTCTTATTTATACATCATTTATCCATAATATATTCTCTGTCTGTAAATTTGTAAAACAATTTCAAAAAACTAAAAAAATATAACAAATGATAATAGGTGTTCCTAAAGAAATTAAAAATAACGAAAACCGCGTAGCTTTAACTCCAGCTGGTGTTTCTGAAATGAAAAAACATGGACATACAGTTTATGTACAATCAACTGCAGGTTTAGGAAGTGGGTTTAGCGATGATGAGTATACAAATGCAGGGGCAGTAGTTTTAGGAACTATTGAAGAAGTATATTCAATTGCAGAAATGATTATTAAAGTAAAAGAGCCAATTGCTTCTGAATATCCATTAATCAAAAAAGATCAATTACTTTTCACTTACTTTCACTTTGCTTCATCAGAACCATTAACACACGCAATGATTGAAAAAGGTGCTGTATGTTTAGCTTATGAAACAGTTGAAAAAGCAGACCGTAGTTTACCATTATTAGTTCCAATGTCTGAAGTTGCTGGTCGTATGGCTATTCAACAAGGAGCAAAATATCTTGAAAAACCATTAAAAGGAAGAGGAATTCTCTTAGGAGGTGTTCCAGGTGTTCCACCAGCTAAAGTATTAGTCTTAGGAGGAGGAATTGTTGGAACTCAAGCTGCAAAAATGGCTGCTGGTTTAGGAGCTCAAGTAACTATTATGGATTTAAGTTTGCCACGTTTACGTTATTTAGACGATATTATGCCTGCAAATGTAAATACAGAAATGTCTAATCACTATAATATTACAAAAGCAATTGCTACAGCTGATTTAATCGTTGGTGCGGTTTTGATTCCAGGAGCAAAAGCACCTCACTTAATTACTCGTGATATGCTTAAATTAATGCGTCCAGGAACTGTTGTTGTTGACGTTGCGGTTGATCAAGGTGGATGTATTGAAACTTGTACACCAACAACTCATGAAAACCCAACTTTTATTATTGATGATATTGTTCACTACTGTGTAGCTAATATGCCAGGAGCTGTTCCTTACACTTCAACTTTAGCTTTAACAAATGCTACTTTACCTTACGCGGTACAATTGGCTAACAAAGGATGGGAAAAAGCTTGCAATGAAAATGAAGAATTAAAAAAAGGTTTGAATATAGCTAATGGAAAAATCCTTTATAAAGGAGTTGCTGAAGCTTGGAATTTACCTTTCAACGAAGAATTAGTGTTAGCAAACGCATAGTGCTAACATTAAAATAAGTGCTTACTAAACACTAAATTTTAAAAGGCTTTTCTTAATTGAAAAGCCTTTTTTTTATAGCATAAAAAAAACCTGTCAATTAAAATGACAGGTTTCTAAATATCTTATTTTTTTTCATCTTTCTTTTCATCCAGAATTTCCTCCAATACTTTTGCTTCAGTTCCATTTGGGAAAGTAACTTTGATTTTCTGAGCTATTGTTGGTGCAATTTCAGTAATTGCTTTTTTGTTATAAGATTCACCTTTCTTGATATGCCAACCAAAAAATATAGCTGGTACATGAGTATCGTAACTATAAAGTGTACCGTGTGAAGTTCCTGTAGTTGCATATTCAATATCTCCCGGTTTATCAACAATAACCATATCACCATCCTGTGTCACATCATATCCTTTTGCCACAAAATTCAAGTAATAATCATTTCCAGAATTCGCTAAAATTTCTTCTTCTGTATAAACTCTTTTTACCTGTGGCTGACTAATTAAGAATGCTTTAAAAGCTTGTTTTACTTTAATCAATTCTAAGCCTTTATCATTAATAATTTGTTTATTGAAATATAGATTAAAATTAGAATAGTTCAAAACTAAATCAACACCAAAAGTTTTGATAGAGAAATCTTGCAAGCTCTTTTTTACATCTTTGGATGGATAATTATCAACATTGTATTTACGATCTTTTAAATATATTACATTTTCCGCACCTGCATGGTCTGCGGTTAGAAATAGTAAATAATTATCTTTTCCAACGGATTTATCTAAATAAGTCAGAAAATCAGCAATTGTTTGATCTAATCTTAAATAGGTATCCTGAAGCTCCATAGAACGAGGTCCAAGTAAATGTCCTACGTAATCTGTAGAAGAAAAACTAACCGTTAAAAAATCAGTAATATTATCTTTTCCTAATTCTTCTTTTTCAATTGCTTTTTTAGCGAATTCTGCTAATAAATCATTTCCATAAGGAGTAGCTCTAATAATTCCGGCATCGTTTTTCTCATACATCGTTTTTAAATCGTATGGAAAAACTGGTGCTGCACTTGCATATAACTTTCCTTCATAAGGATTATTATCAGGTAAACTCTCATTATAAGTAGCAGCAGGTTTAAATAAGTCCCAGCCTTTGTTAATGTAAGGCATGTAATGTTTTTCATTATTGAATTGAGTTACCCAATCAGGTAGTTTTTCACCATAAAAAGTACTTGAAATAAATGAACCTGTTTTACTATACCAAAAAGCCCAATTTGCAAAATGACCCGCTGGTAATATTGCACCACGATCTTTAAGACTCATTCCAATTACTTTTCCTTGAAAATTAGTAGCCATTCTCACTTCGTCGGTAATTGTAGTGCTTTGAAGATTTTTCGGTGACATAGCTCCTTCTTCTACTGTTCCATCTCCTACCGTTTTTACTCCTGCATCGTCAGTACAGTACATATCTTTTCCAAGTGTTCTGCTAAACCACTCATTACCTACAATTCCATGGGTAGAAGGCGTTGTACCTGTATAAATTGAAGCATGTCCCGGAGCGGTATATGTTGGCATATAATTGTAATGCATATTCTGAAAAACATATCCATTATTCATTAACCTTTTAAATCCATTTGGAGAAAAATCATCTGAAAATCGATATAAATATTCCATTTTCATTTGATCAACTACAATACCTACTACCAACTTAGGGCGTTGTTGAGCACTTAAATTTGCAATAACAAATAATGCCAACAATACAATATTTTTTTTCATATCTAAATTATAATATTTGAACACAAAAATACAGATTCGCATTCAAAAAGGCTAGCGCACTATAATTTAAAACTCGTAATTGACTTTAATTTAACAGAACAGGAGCAATTTGGTATAGATCCTAGAAATGAAATATTTCTTTACAGCTTCTTCAGTTTCATAATCTAATTCCTGAAAACTATTGATTACATTATTAACTCTGTCAACAAGAAAGTAAGATTGATATTAAAAGCAAAAGGCTAACCAAAAAGGAGTAAAACAAAAAAATCCCCATCAAATAAATGATGAGGATTCTCAAAAGAAAGGCGACGACATACTCTCCCACATAACT